>NZ_AP022596.1:6000000-6300000 GCF_010731895.1 Mycolicibacterium helvum
CAAAAGACCGGTTAGCGGGAACAGCCACAGCTATGGCCTACCCGGTGTTGTCCACCTATCGCCTCCAGTTACGCGGTCCTTCGGCCGGTGACGCGTTCACCTTCGCCGACGCCGAGAAACTCCTCGACTATCTGGACGGTCTTGGCGTCAGCCACCTTTACCTGTCCCCCATCCTGACCGCGGCACCGGGTTCCACCCACGGCTACGACGTCACCGACCCCACCACGGTGTCCGAAGAGCTCGGCGGACCCGACGGACTGGCCCGCCTGTCCGAGGCCGCCACGGCACGTGGCCTGGGGCTGATCGTCGACATCGTCCCCAACCACGTCGGGGTCGACCAGCCCGAGAACAATCGGTGGTGGTGGGATGTGCTGCGCCATGGTCGCGAGTCGGCCTACGCGAAGTTCTTCGACATCGACTGGTCGGTGGATCCTGGCGGCCGAATCCTGTTGCCGGTCTTGGGTTCTGACGGTGATGTCGCGGACCTGACGGTGGACGGTGAAACGCTGCGGCTCGGCGACCTCGCCTTCCCGATCGCGCCGGGCACCGGTGACGGCGCCGGAGCCGAGGTGCACGATCGTCAGCACTACAAGTTGATCGGCTGGCGCAGCGGAGTGTGCGGGTACCGCAGGTTCTTCTCCATCACCTCACTGGCCGGCCTGCGCCAGGAGGACCCGGCGGTGTTCGAGACATCACACGCCGAAGTAGCCCGCTGGTTCCGGGACGGATTGGTGGACGGGGTACGTATCGATCACCCCGATGGCCTGACCGACCCGACCGGATACCTTCTCCGGCTGCGCGATCTGGTCGGACCGCAGGCCTGGATCGTGATCGAGAAGATCCTCGCTGTCGGTGAGCCGCTGGACCCGGCGCTGCCGGTCAACGGCACCACCGGCTACGACGTCCTACGCGAAGTGGGCGGCATCTTCGTCGACCCCACCGGCGCCGAAGCGCTGACCGAGTTGGTGAACACACAGGGATTCGACTACGCCGGCGCGCCGGATCTGTTGCGCCAGTTGAAGATCAGCGCTGGCACCACCACACTGGCCAGTGAGCTGGCCCGGCTGCACCGGTCGATCGTCACCGCCATCGGAGCCGACCACCCGCAGCTGCCCGACGCGGTGGTCGCGCTGCTGGGGAACGTCGGGGTGTACCGGTCGGATTACCAAAACTTGTCGGCGCTGCTGTCGGCCACGATCGCGCGGACTGTCACCGACCAGCCGGCATTGGCCGCGCCGCTCGAGCTGGTGTCGGCGGCGCTGGCGGTGGCTGAACCGGCCGCCCGGTTGCAGCAGCTGTGCGGGGCGATGACGGCAAAGTCGGTGGAGGACTGCTACTTCTACCGCGACCCGCGCCTGGTGTCGCTCAACGAGGTCGGCGGCGAGCCCGCACACTTCGGCGTCAGCGCCGCGGAATTCCACCGGAGCGCCGAGGTTCGCGGACGGCTGTGGCCGCGATCGATGACGACGCTGTCCACCCACGACACCAAGCGCGGCGAGGATGTGCGCGCCCGGATCGGCGTGCTGTCCCAGGTGCCGTCGCTGTGGGCCGAGTTCGTGACCAGCTGGCAGACCACCACCCCGGCGCCCGATCCCGCGACCGCACTGTTCTTGTTGCAGAACATCTTCGGCGTGTGGCCGGCTGACGGGCAGATCACCGAGCAGTTGCGGACTCGGTTGCACGCCTACACCGAGAAGGCGATCCGCGAAGCGGCGTGGCACACCTCCTGGAACGACCCGGACACCGAGTTCGAGGACGCAATGCACACCTGGCTGGATGCCATCCTCGACGGCCCGGTCGCCACCGAGCTCACCGGGTTGGTAGTCCAGCTCGAACCCCACGCGCACGGCGACGCGCTGGGCCAGAAACTGTTGGCCCTCACCGTCCCCGGCATCCCCGACGTCTACCAGGGCACCGAACTGTGGGAGGACAGTCTCGTCGACCCCGACAACCGCCGACCGGTCGACTACTCCGCGCGCGAAGGCGAGCTGGAACGCCTGTCGCATCCCAAGATTCGGGTCGTGCGGGCCGCACTGCAGGCCAGGCGGGATCGCCCCGACACCTTCCTGTCCGGTGGCTACCGGCCGGTGCTCGCGACCGGCAGCGCCGCGCACCACGTCGTGGCGTTCACCCGGGGTTCCGACGTGCTGGTCGCGGTCACCCGCTGGACCGTCCGGCTACGTCACGACGGCTGGGGTGACACAATGCTGCCGTTGCCGGAAGGCGGCTGGACCGATCGGCTGACCGGTGCGCGCTTCAGCGGGCCGACACCCGCCGGTGTGCTGTTCGGCGAACTACCCGTTGTGCTGCTGGAGTCCTCAGATGCCTGAATTTGCGGTATGGGCACCACTGCCGAAAATGGTGCGCCTTGATGTCGACGGGCGGCTGCACGAGATGACGGCCGGTGACGACGGCTGGTGGCGCGCCGACGTCGACTGCGCGCCGGACGCCCGGTACGGCTTTGTCCTGGACGACGATCCGGCCGTCCTGCCAGATCCGCGGTCGGCCCGTCAGCCCGACGGTGTGCACGAACGGTCCCAACGCTGGGATACCTCGGCCGTGCAGTGGTCGGATCAGCAATGGCGCGGCCGGTCGATCGAGGGCGCGGTGATCTACGAACTGCACACCGGCACGTTCACCACCGAGGGCACCTTCGACGCCGCCACCGAGAAATTGGACTACCTGGTGGATCTGGGCGTCGACTTCGTCGAGCTGATGCCCGTCAACGCCTTCAACGGCACCCACGGCTGGGGTTACGACGGGGTGCTCTGGTACGCCGTGCACGAACCCTACGGCGGCCCTGACGGTTTGGTGCGCCTGGTCGAGGCCTGCCATACCCGCGGGCTCGGGGTGCTGATCGACGCGGTGTTCAACCACTTCGGCCCGTCGGGCAACTATCTGCCCAAGTTCGGGCCCTACCTGTCCTCAGTGAGCAACCCGTGGGGCGAGGGCGTCAACCTGGCCGGACCGGATGCCGACGAGGTGCGCCGCTACATCATCGAGTGCGCACTGCGCTGGATGCGCGACTTTCACGTCGACGGTCTGCGTCTGGACGCGGTCCACGCACTCGTCGACAACACCGCCATCCACCTCCTCGAGGAACTGGCCATCGAAACCGATGCGCTGTCAGCGGTTCTGGGCCGGCCGCTGTCGCTGATCGCCGAAAGTGACCTCAACGATCCTCGGCTGATCACCCCCCGGGATCGCGGCGGCTACGGCCTGACCGCCCAGTGGGACGACGACATCCATCACGCCATCCACACCGCGGTGTCCGGCGAACGGCAGGGCTACTACGCTGATTTCGGCTCGATGGCCACGCTGGCCACCACGCTGCAGAACGGCTACTTCCACGCCGGCACCTACTCGTCGTTCCGGAACCGCAGACACGGCAGACCGTTGGACACGTCGCTGATCCCGGCGACCCGGTTGATGGCCTACACCAGCGACCACGACCAGGTCGGCAACCGGGCGCTCGGCGATCGGCCGTCACAGAATCTGGACTATGGCCAGCTTGCCATCAAAGCCGCACTGGCCCTCGGATCGCCCTATACAGCAATGCTTTTCATGGGTGAGGAGTGGGGTTCGTGCCGGCCGTTCCAATTCTTCAGCTCCCATCCTGAACCCGAGCTGGCGATCGCGACGGCCGAAGGACGCAAGGCGGAATTCGCCGACCACGGGTGGGATGCCGACGACGTCCCCGACCCGCAGGACCCGCAGACGTTCCTGCGCTCCAAGCTGGACTGGGACGAGCTCGCCGCCGGCGAGCATGCCAGGCTGCTCGAGTTCTACCGCGGGCTGATCGCATTGCGCGGCACCGAGCCGGATATGGCCGATCCGTGGCTGACTCACCTGGTGGTCGACTACGACGAGGACGAGCGCTGGATCGCGATGCGCCGCGGCGCAATTGCGATCGCCTGCAACCTCGGCGAACAGCAGGTGCACGTCCCGGTCAGCGGTGACGTGGTCCTGGCCTGGGGCGAGCCCGAGGTGGGGGCCCACGGCACGAAGCTACCCGGGCACTCGGTGGTGGTGACGCGCGCCGGTCAGGTCAGGTAGCGGTAGGCCGGCGAGCCGGGGTCCAGCGCCTCGACGTGGAGGCCGGAGGCCGCCATCCGCCCCCGCAACCCGTCCAGTCCGGTGGCCGAGCCGAGCTCGACACCGACCAGCGCCGCACCGGTTTCGCGATTGTTGCGCTTGACGTACTCGAACAACGTGATGTCGTCCTGGGGCCCGAGGACCTCGTCGAGGAACCGGCGCAGCGCGCCGGGTTCCTGCGGGAAGTCGACCAGGAAGTAATGCTTGAGACCCAAGTGCACCAGGGACCGTTCGAGCACCTCGCCGTAGCGGGACACGTCGTTGTTGCCACCGGAGATCAGGCACACCACCGTCGACCCCGGCTCGACACCGGCCTCCAGCAGCCCCGCCACCGATAGCGCGCCCGCAGGCTCGGCGATGATGCCCTCGTTCTGGTACAGGTCGAGCATCGCCGTGCAGACCGCACCCTCGTCGACCGTGGTCACCGACACCATGTCCCCGGCCGCGGCCAGCGCCTGATACGTCAGCGCACCGACCTGTTTGACCGCGGCCCCATCGACGAACTGATCGACATGCTCGATAGCGACCGGGCCACCGGCGGCCAGCGCGGCGATCATCGACGCCGCGCCGGCGGGTTCGACACCGAGCACCGCGGTATTCGTCGTCCGCTCAGCCAGGTAGGTGGTGATTCCGGCGATGCACCCCCCGCCGCCAACTGGCACGACCACCAGGTCCGGCTCGCCGTCGATCTGGTCGAGGATCTCCACCGCGATCGTGCCCTGCCCGGCCATCGTGCGCGGATCGTCAAACGGCGGGACCAGAGTGGCGCCGGTGCGCGCGACATCCTCCAGCGCGGCGTCGGCAGCCAGGTCGTAGGTGGCGCCGCCGACGATCAGCTCGATGAACTCCCCGCCGTGGTAGCGGATACGGTCACGCTTCTGCTTGGGCGTCTTGGCCGGCACATAGATCCGGCCGTGCACGCCCATCGAGCGGCAGGCCAGCGCAAATCCCTGCGCGTGGTTACCGGCCGACGAACACACCACCCCGGCGGCGATCTCGGGCTCGGAGAGTTGCCGCAGCAGGTTGTATGCACCGCGCAGCTTGTAGGACCGCACGCTCTGCAGGTCTTCGCGCTTGAGGTACACCTGCGCGCCCGTGGCCTGCGAGAGCCGGTCGCTGTACTGCAACGGGGTCTGGCTGACCACGCCAGAAATTCGCCGCGCAGCCTCGTCGATGTCGGCCGCTGATAGCGGCCCTGACAATCGGTGCTGGCTCAGATCGGCGGACACCGATCAATGGTGCCACCATCGGGGGCTAATCAGTGAATCGGGCTGAGCACGAACACCGGGATCTCACGGTCGGTTTTCTGCTGATACTCGGCGTAGTCGGGGAACGCCTCCACCGCGCGCTGCCACCAGGTGGCCTTCTCGTCGCCGAAGACCTCGCGGGCTTCGTATTCGCCGCTGGTGGTGCCGTCCTGCAGCTCTACCTGCGGATGGGCCTTGACGTTGTAGTACCAGACCGGGTTCTTCGGGGCGCCGCCGAGCGAGGCGACGACGGCGTACTCGCCGTTGTGCTCGACCCGCATCAGCGGCGTCTTACGGACCTTGCCGGTCTTGGCCCCGATGGTGGTCAGCAGGATGACGGCCTTGCCCTTGAGTTCGGTGCCCTCGGTTCCGCCCGACGACATGTACAGCTCGGCGTTTTCGCGCGCCCAGTCCGAAGAACTGGGTTCGTACTCTCCAGTCAGTGGCATGAACTCCAGCCTAGGCCGACCGGCGCGCGGAAGCGATGGGCCAGCAGCGCCACCAGGTCGGGGTGCGCACCCAGCGGTTCGGTCACTGCATATGCGCCGCACTGGCCGAGTTTGGTGTGGAACACCCCGGGCGCCAGCAGGTAGGAAGCGATGAACACCCGCCGCCCGGACCTCCGAAGCCGGCGCACGATATCGGCGACGGACGGCGCGCCAGTGGCCACGAATCCGAGGTGAACCTCCCCTACCAGCGTGCCCAACAGCGCCGCGGCCTGCGTCAGTTCGCGCCGCGCGGCGGGATCCGACGATCCGGCCGCCGCCATCACCACCGCATCGCCCGGCGACCAGCCGACGTCGAGCAGTCGGGCGTGCATGATCCCGGCCAGGACCGAATCGGGCCCCAGCGCTGGGGTGATGGTGACGCATGCGTGGCCACTTTCGGCCACTCGCGCCGGCAAGTCGGTGTTGACGTGGTAGCCCGATGCAAGAAAGGCGGGCACGACAACAACCGAGCTTGCCGTGTTCTCCAGCACCTCACGGGGATTGGGACCGAGTACGTCGACGAATGCGGTGCGCACCGCGCCGACCTGCTCGGCGACGGCCGACGCGATCTCGGTGATGGTGGCCAGCCCCTGGGGATTTCGGGTTCCGTGGGCGACCAGAATCAGTTCTTGCGTCATATCGTGGTGGTGTCCAGTGCCAGGCGATACCCGCGTTTGACCACAGTCTGGACGACGCGGGGGGCGGCCAGCGCCGACCGCAGCCGGGCCATTGCGGTCTCCACCGCGTGGGTGTCGCCGCCCCCGCCGGGCAGTTCGGCCAGCAGCTCTTCCCGGGACACCACCAGCCCGGGTGCCACCAGCAGCCGGCGCAGCAGCGCCATGGCCGCGGGAGGCAGCACCTTGAGGTCGCCGTCCACCTCGACACTGGCGCTTCGAACGCTGATAGCGTGCCCGCCTGCACTGTACTGTTTTGCCAGGCAAGGCAATTCGTCAGTGATCAGCCGGGCCAGCGCGCCAAGCCGGTAGCGCTGCGGGTAACGGGCGTCGATTCCCAGCCGGGTCAGCGGGGTTGCGGTCACCGGGCCGACACAGAACACCGCGACGTCGTTGCGCAGCGCCTTGATCAGACATTCCAGGGCGCCAAGGGCTTTCGCACGCTCTAACGTTGCCGCGACGGCCGGTGCACTGGTGAAGCTCACCGCGTCGACGTCGGCGCTGATGATCGCCGCGATCAACGCATCGACCCGCCGGGAATCCTCCGGCGGCTCCCAGCGATACACCGGGACCTTGACCACGTGGGCGCCCGCCCGGGTCAGCGCATCACAGATATCGGTGTCGGGCTCCCATTCGCTGGCGGCGCCGTGCAGCTGCACCGCGACGCGCAGTTGATCCACCCCCTCGGACAGCAAGCGCTCGAGCACTTCCACCGAAGATTCCGACTCCGGGCTCCACTCCTCGCACAGCCCGGCCTGGCGGACCGCACCGCGCGCCTTGGGCCCGCGAGCCAGGATGCGCGTCGATTCGAGCGCGGCACTGAGCTGGTCGGAGACATCCCAGCCGTGCGCCGCCTCGACCCAGCCCCGAAAACCGATCCCGGTAGTCACCACGACCAGGTCGGGTGGTTGTTCGATGAGCTGCGTGGTCACCCGGCGCAGCTCGACATCGTCGACCAGCGGCACGATGCGGATCGCCGGCGCGTGAACGACGGCGGCGCCGCGGCGCTCGAGCAGCGTGATGAGTTCTTCGGCCCGGCGCGCGGCGGTCACCCCCACGGTGAAGCCGGCCAGCGGGTCAGTGACTTCTGATCTCGACGAATCCATCGACCACCCTGACGTCGTAGACCGGCAGCGCGTATGACTCGTCGTCGAGGCACCGACCGTCGACAAAGGAGAACACCTGCTTGAGCAACGGCGACGCCACGGTCGGCTCGCCGCGCCGATCCCCGACGATGCCGCGAGACATCACCGCGGCGCGGCCGAACGGGTCGATATTGCCGACGGCGGCCAGCGTGCCGTCGGCCAACAGGAACAGCGCGGCTTGCTCACCGTCTCCCAGCAGCACCGCCACGCCCCGACCGGCGAGCAGCGCGCTGCGTGCACACGCGGGCGTCCAGATATCCAGGGCGAGCCCGGCACGTCTATCCGCAAGAACTGTCATGGTTTCAAGCCTCCAAGCCCTTGATAGAGCGGTCATGTTTCACAACTGTTACGGGCGGCTTTCCGCAGCGTTGACGCTGCTCGGCAGGCCCAGCAGCAGGGGCACCTTGCGCGGTCCGGTCTCGTCGAACGCGATCGTCGGATCGGGCTCCCCCGGCGCATTGGCGAAGGAGACGAACCGGCTCAGTTTGTCGCGGTCATTGAGCACGCCGGCCCACTCGTCGGAGTAGCCGTCCACATGCCGGGCCATGGCGTCATCCAGATCGGCGGCGATGCCCAACGAGTCCGCACACACCACATCCCTGATGTGGTCAAGCCCACCGGAGATGGTCTCCTGCCAGACTGCGGTGCGCTGCAAGCGGTCTGCGGTGCGAATGTAGAACATCAAATAGCGGTCGATGTAGCGCACCAGGGTTTCGGAGTCGAGATCGCCGGCCAGCAGCTGGGCGTGCTTGGGGTTGGCTCCACCGTTGCCACCGACGTAGAGGTTCCAGCCCTTCTCAGTGGCGATCACGCCGACGTCCTTGCCGCGGGCTTCGGCGCATTCGCGTTGGCAGCCCGACACGCCCATCTTGATCTTGTGCGGCGAACGCAGCCCGCGATAACGCAATTCGAGGTCGACGGCCATCGCCACCGAGTCCTGCACCCCGTAACGGCACCAGGTGGAACCCACACAGCTCTTCACCGTCCGCAGGGATTTGCCGTAGGCATGGCCGGATTCCATCCCGGCATCCACCAGGCGCTTCCAGATCTGTGGGAGCTGTTCGACGCGAGCGCCGAACAAGTCGATGCGCTGCCCGCCGGTGATCTTGGTGTAGAGGCCGAAATCCCGGGCCACCTCGGCGATCACCATCAGCTTCTCCGGAGTGACTTCACCACCGGGTAGCCGCGGCACCACCGAGTACGTGCCGTTGCGCTGGATGTTGGCCAGGAAATGATCGTTAGTGTCCTGCAGTCCGGCCGTCTCGTCGTCGAGGATGTGATCCGACGACGTGGACGCCAGGATCGAGGCCACCACGGGCTTGCAGATGTCGCACCCGGCGCCGGTGCCGTACTCGGCGATCAGCGCAGAGAAGGTGCGGATACCGGTGGTCGAGACGATCTGGAACAGCTCGGCGCGGGTCTGCTCGAAATGTTCGCACAGCGCTGTGGACATCGCCACGCCCTGCGCCTCGAGCAGCCGCTTGAGCATCGGAATACAACTGCCGCAGGAGGTCCCGGCCGCGGTGGCGCACTTGATGGCCGGGACATCGTGGGCGCCTTGCGCAATAGCTCTGCCGATGGCTCCTTTGGTCACCGCGTTGCACGAGCAGATCTGCGCGTCGTCGGGCAGCGCACCCACACCCACCTGCGCCCCGGCCGGTGAGATCAGCGTCGCCGGATCGGCGGGCAGCGGCTGGCCAACCAGCGGGCGCAGGGTGGAGTACGCTCCTGCGTCACCGACCAGGATCCCGCCCAGCAGCGTCGAAACGTCATCGGATACGACGAGTTTGGCGTAGGTCTGATTGACGGCGTCGTTGAGCACCACCTCCAGCGCACCGGGCGTGCTGGCGTGGGCGTCACCGAAGCTGGCCACGTCGACGCCGAGTAGCTTGAGTTTGGTGGACAGATCGGCACCGGGGAATTCGGCCGTGCCGCCGATCAGCCGATCGGCCACCACCTCGGCCATCGTGTAGCCGGGCGCGACCAGTCCGTAGCAGCGACCCTCGACCGCGGCGACCTCACCGATGGCGAACACCCGCGGATCGGAAGTGGCGCAGCTGATGTCGGTCAGCACCCCACCACGTTCGGCGAGCGGCAGGCCGCATTCGGCGGCCAGCTCGTCGCGCGGGCGTACACCCGCGGAGAACACCAGCAGTGCAGCGTCGAGCCGTTCGCCATTGGACAGCGACACCGTGATGCCGTCACCGTTGTCGACGATCTCGGTGGACGCCACGTCCGTATGCACGGTGATGCCGAGTTCGGTGATGAGCCGGTTCAGCAGCGCCCCGCCGCCGTCGTCGACCTGGATGGGCATCAGCCGCGGGGAGCGTTCCAGCACATGGGGTGTCAGGCCCAGCATCCGCAACGCGTTGGCCGCCTCCAGCCCCAGCAGACCACCACCGACAACGATGCCGACGGCACCGGGCCGCGCTGTTGATGCCGCCGCCCGGATGGCGTCGAGGTCTTCCAGCGTCCGGTAGACGAAGCAGCGGTCCAGATCGCTGCCGGGGATCGGCGGCACGAACGGGTACGAGCCGGTGGCCAGCACCACGGCGTCGTAGCCGATACGCTCCCCCGCTGATGTGATTACGCGACGGCCTTCCCGGTCGATCGCGGTGGCGGGTTCGCCCACCCGAAGATCGACCAGATCGTCTCCGGGGTAATCGTTTCCGGACAATGCCAGCGTTGCGCGGTCCCACCCGTCGATGTAGGAGGACAACCCCACCCGGTCGTAGGCCGCGGTGGGTTCCTCACACAGCACCACGACCCGCCAGGCTCCATCCCGGTCCCGGTCCCGCAGCGCCTCGACGAACCGGTGCCCGACCATGCCGTGGCCGACGACCACGACGGTCCGTTCGGCGGTCATGCGGCCACCGCGGCGCTATCGACGGCGGGGTTGTCGGCAGCGATGACGTTCACCCTCTTCGGGGTCCGCACGTAGGCCACCCAAGTGATGACCGCGCACAGCACGTAGAAGCCGAGGAACACCCAGAAGGCCATCGTGGCCGATTTCGCCGGCGACAGGTAGGACGCCCGTAGCGCGATGTTGACGCCGACCCCGCCGAGTGCCCCGATGGACCCGGCAATGCCGATCAGCGCGCCCGACATCCGCTGCGACCAGGCCCGCTTCTCGGCGGCACTCAGGCCGCCCTGACCGCGCGACTTGGCCTCGAAGATCGACGGGATCATCTTGTAGGTGGAACCATTTCCCATGCCGGACAAGATGAACAGGGCGATGAAGCCGGCGATGAAGGCCACCATGGTGGCGCCCGACGCCGGCCCGGCGGTGGCGTCGTCGATCTCACCGGCCGCCACCAGCCACGCGGCGGCGGCGATCATCGCGGCGAACGTGTAGAGGGTGACCTTGCCGCCACCGAAGCGGTCCGACAGCCAGCCGCCGAGCGGGCGCGACAGCGAACCGAGCACCGGCCCGATGAAGGCGATCTGGGCGGCGTGCAGTGACGCTTGGGCGGTCATCGCAGGGGTGACCGGTCCACCGTGCGACAGCCCGGCCAGGAAGTTGATCTGCAGCACCTGCCCGAACGCGAAGCCGAACCCGATGAACGACCCGAACGTGCCGATGTAGAGCAGCGAGATCAGCCACGAATCACGATGCGCCAGAACTTCGATCATCGACCGCGCATCAGTGCGCTGGTTGGTGAGGTTGTTCATGAACACCGCCGCACCCAGCGCCGCCATGGCGATCAGTACCAGGTAGGCGGCACACACCAGGTGCGGGGACCGATTGCCGACAGTCGCGATGACCAGCAGGCCGAGGATCTGGATGACGGCAACACCGATGTTGCCGCCACCGGCGTTGAGACCCAGCGCCCAGCCCTTGTATCGCTGCGGGTAGAAGGCATTGATATTGGCCATCGAGGAGGCGAAGTTGCCACCGCCGAGTCCGGCGAAGGCGGCCACGATCAGGAAGGTGGTGTACGACGTGCCCGGGTGCGCCATGAAATACAGCGTGAGGACGGTCGGGACCAGCAGCGCAAGGGCCGAGAAGATCGTCCAGTTGCGGCCGCCGAAGCGGGCCACGGCGAAGGTGTACGGGATGCGCAGGACCGCACCGACCAGCGTGGGGACCGCCACCAGGAAGAACTTGCCCGCGGCGTCGATGTGGTAGACGTTCTGCGGCATGAACAACACCATCACCGACCAGATGGACCACACCGAGAATCCGACGTGCTCGGCGACGATCGACCAGATCAGGTTGCGGCGTGCGATTTTCGCGCCGCCGGTGTTCCAGGCGTCGACGTCCTCGGCATCCCAGTCGTCGATGTCGTAGCCACTGCGAGTGGTAGAAGGCTGCATACGTTCACGGTAGAAATTCTTTGTTGCGCCTTCGCGCCACGCGGTGATCGCAGTGTCACAACCTTCTCACTTTGACGCGGGCGCCGCGGTGAGGTCAGTACACATCGCGCAGATACCGCTTGTCGGCGACCAGTTCGCGCTTGTAGTCGCGGGCGGCTTCGGCGCTCAGCTGGCCGTGGGTGCCGATAATCGTGTCCAGCGCGGTGTCGACATCGCGTGCCATGCCGGCGGCGTCGCCGCAGACGTAGAGGTGCGCGCCGTCCTGCAACCACGCCCACAGCTGCGCACCCTCGGCGATCATGTTGTCCTGCACATAGATTCGCTTGCGTTGATCGCGGGAGAAGGCGAGGTCGAGCCGGTTCAAGAAGCCGTCGGTGACCATGCCGGTCAGATCGTTGCCGTAGTAGAAGTTTTCGGCCCGGTGCCGGTCACCGAAGAACAGCCAGTTGCGCCCGGTGTGGCCCAACGCGCGGCGCTCCTGAAGGAAGCCGCGGAACGGCGCGATCCCGGTGCCCGCACCGATCATCACGATCGGCGTGCTCGTATCGTCGGGCGGGCGGAAGTGCGGTGATTTCTGCAGGAACACCGGAACGTCACGGGCGCGGTCGGCCAGGAACGTCGAGCACACTCCCCCGCGCTGCGCGCCGTCCGGCGCCCGGTAACGGACGATCGACACGGTCAACTGCACTTCGTGCGGGCTGACCAACGGGCTCGACGAGATCGAGTACAGCCGGGGTGTCAGGCGAACGAGCACTTCCTGCCACTGCTCGATAGTGGCGTTGACCCCGAAGGCACGAACGACGTCGATCCCGTTGCGCCCCAACCGCCAGGTGTCCAGTTGGGTGCGAGCGGCCCGCAAGTCTCTGGCCGCCGCCTGGTCAACGGTCGTCTCGGCGAGGAAGGCCAGCAGGTTCGGCGTGATTCGGCAGATGTCGTAGCTTTCGGTGAGCGCTTCGCGCAGCGTGCATTCCGCCCCGTCGACCTCGACGACGTCGTCCCCGCGCAGGCCGGTCGCGGCCAGCCAAGCCACGACGTCGTCGTCGCTGTTGGTCGGCAGTACCCCGAGCGAGTCGCCGACGGCATAGCTGACGTCGTGTTCGGAGATGTCAAATCCCAGCTGCCGCACCTCTTTGGCCGCCGATGCCGGGGTGAGTCTGGCGTTGCGCGCCAACCGCGCAGCGACGGGCCTGGCGCGGGTGAACGGTTCGGCGGGCCGAGGGGCTGCGGGCGCGTCCAGCGCTACCGGTGCCGATTCGCCCACGTCGACAAGCTCGATCACCTGCCGGGCCCACACTGTCACCGATTCCTCGTCGTGGACCTCGCAGTCCCTGCGGTCGAGCAGCCGGGCACCACCGAGCTCGGCCAGCCGGGTGTCGAGCGACCGGGCGTGGCCGCAGAACTGGCCGTAGGACCGGTCACCGATTCCCAGCACCGCGTACCGAAGCCCGCGCAGCTCCGGGGCATCCGGCGCCCGCAGCCGGTCCCAGAAGCCGGCACCGTTGTCGGGCGGATCACCGTCGCCGAAGGTGCTGGTGACCACCAGGACGTCACGCTGCGCGAGATCACTGACCGGGCAGTCGTCCATGCTCACCAGCCTGCCCCCAAGTCCGGCCGCCTCAAGCTGGTCGACCAGCCCGGCCGCGAGCTCCTCGGCATTTCCGGTCTGCGATGCCCACAGCACCCACGGGCCGGGAGCCGGGGCGGGTACGTCGGCATTCATCGACGGTTGTCCAGCGGCGGTCGTACTGGCACGCAGAGTCCTGTCAGGGCGCAAACTCACCGCGCACACTTTCAGTTCCGGTTGCAGCGAATCGGCATCAACGGCGTCGCTGGTCAAGGCGTTGATCGCCAGGTACTCACCGTGTTCGTCGTTCCAGTGGAAGGGCGCGAAACAATTACCCGGCCGGACCCGGTCGGTGACGACGGCGGGCAGCACAGCCCGGCCCCGCCGGGATTGCAGTTCGACGGTGCGTCCGTCGCAAATACCCAGGGCGGCGGCGTCATCGGGGTTGATCTCGACGAAGGGGTTGCCGTTGAGTTTGTTCAGCTTGGCGACCCGGCCGGTCTTGGTCATGGTGTGCCATTGGTGGGCCAGCCGGCCGGTGTTCAACACGAAGGGATAGTCGTCGTCCGGCAATTCACGGGCGTCCATGTGCGGCCGGGCGTGGAACACCGCCCGGCGCGACGGCGTGGGGAACGCCAGGACACCGTCGTTGAGATAGCGAATCGGGTGCCGATTCTGCTCGTCGCCGGGCGGGCACGGCCATTGCACCGGCGTCTCGCGCAGCCGCTGATAGCTCGCGCCGCGAATGTCGTATCCGGTCTTGGGATTGGCGAACCGCCGGATCTCGTCGAAGATCTGCTCGCTGGACTCATAGCCGAAGTGCGCACCGAATCCCATGGCGTCGGCGACCTGACAGATCAGCTGCCAGTCCGGGCGGGACTGCCCGGCAGGTGAAACACATTCGCGCACCATGGTCAGGGTGCGTTCGGAGTTCACCATCACCCCGTCGGCTTCGGCCCACAATGCCGCAGGCAACACGACGTCGGCGTAGCGGTTGGTGGCGGTGTCGCGGTAGGCGTCCTGGGTGACGACCAGCTCCGCGGTCTCCAGGCCGGTGATGACGGTGGTGCGGTTGGGTACGGTGGCCACCGGGTTGGTACAGATGATCCAGCAGGCCTTGATATCTCCGGCTGCCATCTGCTCGAACATGTCGATGGTGCCCCGGTTGGTGTCGGCGCGGATCGTTCCCGGTGCCAATTCCCACACCGCTTCGACGAAGGCCCGATCGTCGGCGGAGGCCACCGATCGCTGACCGGGCAAACCTGGTCCCAGATAACCCATTTCGCGGCCGCCCATCGCGTTGGGCTGGCCGGTCAGCGACATCGGGCCGCTGCCGGGCCGGCAGATCGCCCCGGTGGCCAGGTGCAGGTTGCAGATGGCGTTGGTGTTCCAGGTGCCGTGGGTGCTCTGGTTGAGGCCCATCGTCCACAGCGACATCCAGTCACCCGCCTGCCCGATCATCGTTGCCGCGGTGCGGATATCGGCTTCGGTCAGGCCGGTGAGTTCGGCCACCCGCGCCGGGGGGTAGTCAGCGAGGAACGCTTCCATGGCGTCCCAGCCCTCGGTGTGTTCGGCGATGAAGTCGGTGTCGATATCGCCGGAGGCCACCAGCAGGTGCAGCAGGCCGTTCAGCAGCGCGAGGTCGGTGCCCGGCCGGATTTGGAGAAACAGGTCGGCCTTGTCCGCGGTGGCAGTGCGGCGCGGGTCGACGACGATCAGCTTGGCGCCGGCCCGCATCCGGTCGGCCATCCGCAGGAACAGGATCGGATGGCAGTCGGCCATATTCGCGCCAACGACGAAAAACAGGTCAGCACAGTCGATATCCGAATAGGAGCCGGGCGGGCCATCGGCGCCCAGCGATTGTTTGTATCCGGTCGCCGCGCTGGCCATGCACAGCCGGGAGTTGGATTCGATGTTGACGGTCCGGATGAAACCCTTGGCCAGTTTGGTGGCCAGGTACTGCGCTTCCATGGACATCTGCCCGGAGACGTACAGCGCAATCGAATCCGGGCCGTGTCGGTCCAGGATCGCGCGCAGCCGGGTGCCCACGGCCGCGACCGCGTCATCGACAGGCGCGGCGACGAACTCCTCGCCGCGCGCCGGACGGATCAGCGCATCGATCGCACGGCCTTCGGTGTTCCCCATGAGGTCGGCGTGCGTGGCCCCCTTCGTGCACAGCCGGCCGAGATTGGTGGGGTGAAGCTGGTCGCCGACGATATTGGCGATGACCGGACCTCCCACGCCGGGCTTGGTACGCACGTCGATGCCACACCCGACGCCGCAGTAGGAGCACACGGTACGGATGGCCTCAGCGCAGTCATCCCGGGTAGCCACGGCTTCACCGTGCCCGGCGGACATTACGGGAGGCGCCGGGGCGCGTTATCGCGACGATAAACCGCGCTCACTTTGCCGATAGCGACGGTGTGAGAACTCCCGCGGCGATGTAACACTTGTCAACATGGCGACCGCCTCTTACCACCACGGCAACCTGCGACAGGCCCTGCTCGACCACGGTGTCGCGTTGGCTAGGGCCGGTGGGCCCGACGCGGTGGTGCTGCGCGATGTCCAGCGCCTGGCCGGCGTCAGCAACTCGGCCGCCTACCGCCATTACGCCGACCGGCAGGCATTGTTGGCAGCGGTGAAGGCCAACGTCATGACCCGGTTGGGCGAGGCGATGGTCGCGGCGCTGGATGCCGTTGCGGCGCAGGGGACGCGGTCAGACCGGGCACTGGCCCGATTCCGGGCCACCGGCCAGGCCTACATTGACTTCGCCCTGGCCGAGCCCGGGCTGTTCCGCACCGCGTTCCTGCCGGACGGCACCGAACCCGCCGAAGAGGCGGTGCCGGCTGACCGCCATCCGTTCCAGATCCTGCGCGGCTGTATCGACGAGGTGGTGGCCGCCGGCATGCTCGCCGAGGACCGCCGGGACGGTTTCGACGAGGCGGCCTGGGCGGCCGTGCACGGTGCGGCGACGCTGTTCCTTGACGGTCCCCTCGGCATGGCGGGCACCGATCGCCAACAGCTGATCACCGACCGGCTGCTTGACGTGTTCGCCACCGGCCTGCAGTAGTCAAATGTTGACAGCGCTAACTTGCGCTGGCATGCTCCGGGATGTTATCGCCGTCAACATGAAGGTTCGCCCATGTCCGTCGACACCCGCTCCCCCGAGTCACCGCACAGCGCGCCGCGGCGCGTCCGGCCCGTTGCGATCCTCGCCGTGGTCCTGGTGGCCGCGCTGGCAATCAACATCGAGACCACGATCGTCAATGTTGCTCTGCCAACGCTGAATTCGTCACTCGGCGCCTCGACACGAGCTCTACAATGGATCGTCGACGCCTACAATCTGGCGTTCGCCGCACTGGTGCTGGCCGGTGGCACCGTCGGCGACCGCTTCGGCCGCCGCGGCACCCTGATCGCCGGCCTGATCCTGTTCGCGCTCAGCAGTGTCGCCGCCGCCCTGTGCACCTCGACCGGACCGCTGATCGGCATGCGGCTGGTAATGGGGGTGGCCTCGGCCCTGATCTTTCCCACGACACTGGCGATCATCACCGACACCTTCCGCGATCCGCGGCAACGCGCTGCCGCCATCGGCGTGTGGGGGGCGGTGACCGGGTTGGGCGTGGCGATCGGACCAATCCTCGGCGGCGCGCTGCTGGAGGTGTTCTGGTGGGGCAGCCTGTTTCTCGCGCTCGCACCTATCGCGCTGGCCGCCGCACTGGCGGCCCCGTTCATCATCCCGGCCGCGTCCCCAGACCGGCACAACCGGCTCGACGTCGGCGGACTCGTACTGTCGGTGGTCATGCTGGGCGCGCTGGTCTACACCATCATCGAAGCCCCGGATCGCGGCTGGAGCAGTGCGCCGACACTGACCGGCTTCGCCGTCGCGCTGGCCGCCGCAGTGAGCTTCGCATGGTGGGAACGGCGCCAGCGCTATCCGTTGATCGATGTCAGTTTGTTCACCAACCTGCGGTTCAGCGCCGCCAGCGGCGCGGTGACGGTCGCGTTCTTCGCGCTGTTCGGGTTCATCTTCCTGATCACCCAGTTCATGCAGCTGATACAGGGTTACAGCCCGCTGGAAACCGGGGTGCGCATCCTGCCCGTGGCGCTGTCCATCGCCGTCGGTTCGATCATCGGCACCCGGCTGGCGGTGAGTCGGATCGGCACCAAAGCCGTTGTCTTCGTTGGCCTCCTGCTGCTGGCCGCCGCATTCGGATGGATCGCCGAAAGCGACCTGAGCATCACCTACCCGACGATGGCCATGCAGATGGTGCTGCTCGGCGGCGGACTCGGGCTCACCACCGCGCCGGCCACCGACTCGATCATGGGGGTGGTGCGGCCCGAGCAGGCCGGCGCGGGGTCGGCCGTCAACGACGCCACCCGTCAAGTGGGCGGCACCCTCGGCGTCGCGGTGATCGGCAGCATCTTCTCGACGCTCTATATCCGGCATCTGGCCGACAGTCAGGCTCTCGGCGCGATGCCGCCGTCCGCTCAGACCGTGGCCCGCGAAGGCCTGGCTCAGGGCCTTGCGGTGTCCGCCCAGGCACCGTCGCCGCTGGCCGGCGCGGTGCGTGGTGCCGTCGACAACGCTTTCCTGGCCGGCTTTCAGGCCGGGTGCCTGACTGCCGCTGCGGTCTGCGTTGCCGGCGCCGTATTCGCGCTGGCAGTGCTGCCCGCACACCCGAGAACAGCATTCGGCGAATCATAAGTTTCGGACACCCGAAAACGATGTATAGTCGACCCATGACAAGCTTGGACCGGGTGCAGATCGCGGGCGTACCGTGGCCGCGCTACAAGCTCGTCGCGCTGGCACTCGGCCTGATCGTCTTCGTCGCGGTCGGCCTCGTCACCGCCAGCGCCGCACCGGCCGTGCTGCTGGCCGCGGGCACCTCGACCGCGGTGTGGCTGGTCTTCGGCCTGCGCCGCCCGCGCCGCCGCTAGCGCTCAAGAATTCGTTTCAGGGTGGCCAGGTCGGCCGCCACCGCCGCGGCGTCCGCCGCATAGTCCTCGTCGGACATCTCGGGCCTGCGCCGCAGCGTGAACACCACCTCGCACCAGTCCTTACCGGCGGGCACAACCCGCAGCGGATTGAACACCGGCTCGCCGGACGGCAGAGTGACCACGTGGTCGAGCACCCCGAGATCGTTGGCCGGCGTGAATTCGATGGTGATCTCCCCCATCGGAGACTGCGCCACCCAGGTGTCGCCGACCCGGGTCAGCTCGCTGCGGGCCAGGCCCGCCGCCCACTCGGGCACGTGCGCCGGATCGGCGGCATAGCGGTACACGTCGATCGCCGAGCGATTGATCCACGCGCTGAGGTGCCGAGACTCGTTCGCGGCGTCGACAGAATCGTTCATGGTCCCCACGTTACCGACACGGCTCGCACCTCGTTGAGACCGCCATCGCCCATTCGATGAGTTCCCGGGCCCGCGCCAAAGTTGCCATCTGCGTGTCGATCTCGGCAAGCTTGTCCTGCGCCAACACCCTACTGGCCGGCCGCCCGGGTGCGTCGTCGTCGAGCAGCACGGCAATCTCGTCGAGGGTGAACCCGGCTGCCTTACACAACCCGATCACCTCCAGCCTGGTCAGCACCGCGTCGTCGTAGCGACGTTGGCCTCCCGTCCGCGACGGTGGCGTCAGCAGCCCGATCTTCTCGTAGTACCGCAGCGTGGTGGGAGCGACGTCGGCGCGGCGCGCCACCTCACCGATGCTCAGCGCAGTGCTCATGGCCGCCTTCCGCCCCGATGCTTGACTTCGAGCCAACTCTAAGTTCTTCACTGTAGCCATGGACTCCTTGCACTCCAGTCGCTACGCCCTGTTGCGAACCTATCGCCGCGACGGCCGCCCCGTCGACACCCCGATCTGGTTTCACCTGGACGGGACCACACTGGTCTTCCGCACCAAGATCGGCCCCAAAACCACTCGGATTACGAACGACCCGCGCGTCGAGCTACGGGTGTGTGACTACAAAGGCCAGGTTCCCGACTCCGCCCCCACCCTCACCGGACGGGCTGTCGCCCTGTCGGGCGAGGACGCCGAACACGCCAACCAGCAGCTGCACGCCCGGTACGGCTGGCAATACAACCTCGTTCCGCTGCTGCACCTGCCCGGCGTCAAGAACGTCGACGCCAGCCTGCCGTGGCGGGAGAAGTGGGAGCGCCTCCGTAACCCGAACGTCTGGCCGGGCAGCGCGATCGTGCGGGTGGAGCTAGCCGCCTAGGCAGCCAGGGCCCAACAGCGCCTTCAAATCGCCCATCAGCGCCGAGGACGGCGTCACCCGCAGCGACTGGTCGAGCTCGAGTGTGGTGATGCGATCGCCACTGATCAGCCGCAAGTGCACCTGCGAGGTGCCGGGATGGCGGGCCAGCACCTGCTTAAGCGCGGTGACCTTGTCGATGGTGCACTGCCGGGTGGGCAGGCTCACCGCCACCGGCCGGTCAACTTGCGCGTTCGAAAAATCGGGTACCACCAGCTCATTGGCGATCAACGAAATCCGGTCGTCCTGGATACGAACCTTGCCGCCGACGAGCACCACGGCGTCGTCGGCGATCTCTGCGCCGAACATCGAGTAGGTCTGCGGGAAGAACATCACCTCAATACCACCGGTGAGGTCTTCCAGCTGCGCTGAGGCCCAGGGCATTCCGTTCTTGTTGACCCGCCGGTTGACGCCGGCCAGGATACCGCCGACCCGCACCTGGGTGTCGTTGGCGACGTCGCCGGCGAGGATAGCCGGGATCTGAGTGTCGACCTGGGCGTTCAGCAAATGTGCCACTCCGTCGAGCGGGTGCCCGGAGACATACAGCCCCAGCATTTCCCGCTCGAGCGCGAGCTTGTGCTTGTCGTCCCATTCCTCGTCGGGAACCCGGATGGTGAACGCCGCATCGCCGGTACCACCGTCATCCGAGCCGCCGCCGAACAAGTCGAACTGGCCGATCGCCTCGGCCTTCTTGGTGCCCAGCACGGAGTCGACGGCATCGGTGTGGACGAGGAACAGACCCTTGCGGGGATGCTTGAGCGAGTCGAAAGCCCCTGCCTTGACCAGAGATTCGGTGACCTTCTTGTTGCAGGGCGCGATATCGATCTTGTTCAGATAGTCGGAGAAGTCGGTGAACTTCCCCTTCTCGGTGCGGGTGGCGATCAGCGAGCTGACCACGTTGGCGCCGACGTTGCGGATGGCGCCGAGCCCGAACCGGATGTCGTTACCCACCGAGGCGAAGTTCTGCACCGACTCGTTGACGTCGGGTGGCAGCACGGTGATGCCGAGGCGCCGGCAGTCCGCCAGGTAGACCGCGGCCTTGTCCTTGTCGTCGCCGACCGAGGTGAGCAACCCGGCCATGTACTCGGCCGGGAAGTTGGCCTTGAGATAGGCGGTCCAGTAAGACACCAGCCCATAGCCGGCGGCATGCGATTTGTTGAACGCGTAGCCGGCGAACGGCAGGATGGTGTCCCACAACGCTTTCACGGCCTTTTCGGAGAAGCCGTTGGCGGTCATCCCCTCCTTGAAGCCCTGGTATTCGGCTTCCAGGACCTCAAGCTTCTTCTTGCCCATGGCTTTTCGCAGCGCGTCGGCCTTGCCCATCGAGTAGGAGGCGACCTTCTGCGCGATGAACATGATCTGCTCTTGGTAGACGATCAGTCCGTAGGTCTCGGAGAGGATCTCCTTGAGCGGCTCTTCGAGCTCCGGGTGGATCGGCTTGATCGGCTGCCGGTTGTTCTTGCGATCGGCGTAGTCGTTGTGGGCGTTCATGCCCATCGGGCCCGGCCGGTACAACGCCAGCACCGCGACGATGTCGTTGAACTCGGTGGGCTGCATGCGGCGCAGCAGGTCTCGCATCGGGCCGCCGTCGAGCTGGAACACCCCCAGGGTGTCGCCGCGCCCCAGCAATTCGTAGGCCTTGGGGTCATCGAACGGCAACGCATCGAGATCGAGGTCGATACCGCGGTTGGCTTTGATGTTCTCGATGCAGTCGCCGATGATCGTCAGGTTCCGCAGGCCGAGGAAGTCCATCTTCAGCAGGCCGATGGCCTCACACGACGGATAGTCCCAGCCGGTGATGATCGCGCCGTCCTGCGGCCGCCGCCACAGCGGAATCGCCTCGATGAGCGGCTCGGAACTCATGATCACCGCGCATGCGTGCACGCCGGCGTTGCGGACCAGGCCCTCCAGCCCGCGCGCGGTCTCGTAGATGGTGCGCACGTCGGGATCGGTGTCGATCAGGCCGCGAACCTCGGCGGCCTCCTTGTACCGCTCATGGTTCGGGTCGGTGATGCCCGACAGCGGGATGTCCTTGGCCATGATCGGCGGCGGCAGCGCCTTGGTGATCCGGTCGGCGATCGCGAAGCCCGGCTGCCCGTAGTGGACGCGCGCCGAATCCTTCAGTGCCGCTTTGGTCTTGATGGTGCCGAAGGTGATGACCTGGGCAACCCGGTCACTGCCCCACTTCTCGGCGGCGTAGCGCACCATCTCACCGCGACGGCGGTCGTCGAAGTCGATATCGATATCGGGTGCCGACGGACGTTCTGGGTTGAGGAAGCGCTCGAACAGCAGCCCGTGCGGGATCGGGTCGATATTGGTGATGCCGAGCGCGTAGGCCACCAGCGAGCCGGCGGCAGATCCGCGGCCGGGGCCCACCCGGATATCGATCGAGCGCGCGTAGTTGATCAGGTCGGCCACGATCAGGAAGTACGACGGGAAGCCCTTGCCGCAGATGACGTCGATCTCATAGCTGGCCCGTTCGGTGTACTCCGGCGGCACCACATCCGGAAAACGGCGCCGCAAACCGGCATCGACCTCGTGGCGCAGCCAGCTGCCCTGGTCGTGTCCGTCTGGCACCGGGAAGATCGGCATCCGGTCGGCCGGGGCCCACACGTCGGCATAGGACTGCACCCGCTCACCGATCAGGAGCGTCGAATCGCAGGCCTCCGGCACCTCGGCGTCCCACAGCGCGCGCATCTCGGCGGCCGATTTCAGGAAGTAGCCATCGCCGTCGAACTTGAACCGGTTGGGGTCTGAGAGCGTCTTGCCGGTCTGGATGCACAGCAGCGCTTCGTGGTTGTGCGAGGCGTCGCGGGTCACGTAGTGGCAGTCATTGGTGGCCAGCGCTGGAATGCCGAGCTTGCGACCGACGTCGAGCAGGCCCTCGCGGACCCGGCGCTCGATCGACAGCCCGTGATCCATCAATTCCAGGAAGTAGTTCTCCGCGCCGAAGATCTCCCGCCACTTGGCGGCCGACTCCAGCGCCTCCTTCTCGTGGCCCAGCCGCAACCGGGTCTGCACCTCACCGGATGGGCAGCCGGTGGTGGCGATGATGCCCGAGGCATGCTCGGCGATGATCTCGGCGTCCATCCGCGACCACTTGCCCAGCTGACCCTCGAACGAGGCCAGCGTCGACAGCTTGAACAGGTTGCGCAGTCCGGTGGCGTTCTCGGCGACCATCGTCATGTGGGTATAGGAGCCGCTGCCCGACACGTCGTCACTCTTCTGGCCCGGATCACCCCACAGGATGCGGCGGGTGTCGAACCGAGAACCGGGTGCGATGTACGCCTCGACACCGATAATCGGCTTGATGCCGACCTTGGTGGCCGCGTTGTAGAACTCGCTGGCCCCGAACATGTTTCCGTGGTCGGTCATGCCGATGGCGGTCATCTCGAGGCGCTGCGCCTCGGCGAGCATGGGCGTGATCTTCGCGGCCCCGTCGAGCATCGAGTACTCGGTGTGGTTGTGCAGATGCACAAAAGATCCGGCAGACGTTCCATTACCCATAGGCCCGTCAGTCTAGAGCCGCCGACCGACAGCCTTCGGCGTGTCGCTGCACGTGTCTGGCCGGTGGCGGCAATTCTCCTGGGATCTCTTCCACCCACGCGGGCGGCACTGGTAGGCAGAGCGTATGTTCGCGCCCAAACCTCCGCTGCGCAGTGTGGGGACCGACCCCGATTACCGGTTCACGCTAGCCAACGAGCGAACGTTTCTGGCCTGGTTGCGCACCGGGCTCGCGCTGCTGGCCGGGGCCGTCGCACTGGCCAGCCTGGTCCACGATTTCGGCCCTCGACCGTTCCGGATCGCCATCACCGTACTGCTGCTGGCGTTAGCGCTGACCGTCACGATCGGCGCCTACGTGCGATGGGATCGCACCGAACGGGCGCTGCGCGAGAAGCGGCCCCTGCCGAACGATCCGCTACCGCGAATCATCGTCGCCGGCGTCGCGATCATCATCGTGGCGGCCGCCGTCCTGGTTTATCTCGCCGAATTCAGCCGGTAGATGGAACCGGCGGGCAGGAGCGAAGCGACCCGGGGAATGGAACCGGCGGGCAGGAGCGAAGCGACCCGGGGAATGGAACCGGCGGGCAGGAGCGAAGCGACCCGGGAGCCGGCGGACGAGCAACTCCTGGATGCCACCGCAGTGGCGGAGCGAACGGCGCTGGCCTGGCAGCGCACGCTCATCGGTTCGCTGCTCATCGGCGCGCTGGTCGTGCGGTGGAGCGTGACCGAACACTTCCCACCGTGGCCGGGCGTCGTCCTCATCACGGTGTCCGCCCTGGCCAGCCTGCTTCTGGTCGGCCGGCGCTATCAACGGGTCCGCGGCACCGTGCTCGCCGACCAGACACCGCTGTCGCGCTATCTGGTCCCCGGGGCCACCACCGTCATGATCGCGCTCATTCTCGGTATCGGCGCGGGCATGGCGCTGGAGTACACCCGCCGCTAGCCTTCGTCAGGCTTCGTCCTTCAGCATCCGGGCGATCTCTCCTGCCTGCTCGGCCGTCACCTCACCGGAGAGCTGCAGCACCGCACCGTCGATCTTCTCGGTGATCTTCGGCGCCCACACGACAACGCCGGCCCGGACGAACGCGACCTGCTCGTTGATGTGGGCAGCCGTGTAATCAGCGAAAGCTCGAGCCGATTCTTCGGTCATGGTGACCTGCACGGTCTGCTTGGCGGTCAGCGGGTTCAGGAACGAGTCGACATCGGTCAGTTGGAGCGTCAACGCTTGCGGCCCCAGCTCGTACACCGCCGACTGGAGGACGTCACAGATGCGCAGCGGCGCATCCGGCGGTGTCGGCGGCGGCGGGTCGCAGTCCCCGGGTCGGATGACGAATGCACCGCTCACCGGGCGCAGCGCCAGCGGCTTGATGGTCAGCGGGGGCGGCGTGGTCGTGGTGGTGGTGGCCATCGCCGTGTCGGTTTGCTTGCTCAGCACGCCCGGCGTCAACAGCACGCCGACGACCGGTACCACGATGGCCGCTGCCGCCACCGCCGCAACGATCGCGATCAGGATCCGCCGATTGCGTTGAGAGTTGTCAGTCATGCACTCCTCGATCTGCGTTCTCGTTGGCTCACATGGGCACCGGCGCACCGAAGCCGGGAATGATCCCGACCGGAATCACCGCCAGCAGGATGGCGCCGACGGCGAACACGATCAGGGTGCGACGGGTCGGCGGCTGGTCGACCTCCGGCTGATTGCGGGTGTACAGCAGGAACACGATGCCGAGGTCGAAGGCGATGATGACCCACCAGCGGACCCAGTCCACTCCCATGGCGAACACCGGCAGGATCATCACCAGCCCGATCAGCAGGGTCAACGGCCGTCCCCGCAGGATCGCGCCGAACCGCCGCAGAGGGACGCCCGCAACGTGGCCGATCGCCAGCATGCTGATGGCCAGTGTCACGACCCCGTAGACGGTCGAGCCGGCCAGCGCGACGACGCCGATGCTGCCAACGAACCGAAGCCCCTCGACGAACGTCATATCGAACAACGGCAGGAAGGCCCGGCAGAACCAGTCGTGGTAGTCGACGTAGTAGTGAAAGCCGCGCAGGAGCTGGCCGATGGTGGGCTTGCCGGCCAGCGGATGGTTCATCGGCCCGTGCTGCACCAGCTGGCACAGCTGGGCCGACACCTTGTGCTTACCGAAGGCGGCCAACGCCATGGCAGTGACGATCGCGGGCCCGAGTGCCAGCACGACGCTGACCCGAAACGCCTTGGCGTCCAGCCGGTCCGTCAGCACCGTCAGCGCCGCCAGCGCGCCGAGGCCGAACAGGAACGGGGTGGCCTCGTGGATCAGTGTCAGTACGGCCAGCACCAAACCGTAGACGGCACTGGAGATTACGGTCGCACGGGCGGTGGTGACCCGGGTCAGCGCAATCGCGAACCCGACGAGCGCGGCACCTCCCAACAGATCGGTGCGCGCCGAAAACAGGCCGAACGCGAACCCGAACGGCAGAACCGGAATCAGCAGGGCGAGCAGCCGCCGGCGCTCCGAACGGCCCGACCTGACCGCGACCGACCAGGCCACCGCGGCGAGACCGAGCACGAAGAACACGGTCGGAACCCAGCGCAGCACGGCGAGCGCACCGAAGTAGTGCGCCCTGGGAAACAGCCCGAGGATCTCGCCGGCCAGTCCACGCCGAATGAAACCGGTGGTGTAGTCAATGGCGAAGTAGGAGTACCAGTAGCCGTCGGGGACCACGGTCAGCGCGATCGTCAGCAGGATCGCGGCCCACACCGCGAGCAGCACGGTGAACGTGAGGAAAAAGCCACGCCGGCCACCGGTCTTGACCGCGGTGTCCGGCATCTATCCCCCACTGACTTGCGACGGCCCGTGCCGCCGGGCGCGGCCAGGCCGCGTCGATGAGTATAGGTTGCCGCTGTTGACGCGAACCCGTGCGATGCCCCGAAGGACCGTCAGCGAAGGTCGACCGCGCGTTGTGGGGCAGACCGCTCCAAACGGGCCCGGCGCAGCGCGTCACCGCTGAACACCAGCAGCGCCAGCCAGATCAGCGCGAAGCCGACCCAGCGCGCCGGCGGCATCGGCTCATGGGCCACCACCACGCCCCAGGTCATCTGCATGGCGGGGGTCAGGTACATCAGCAGACCGAGGGTCACCAGCGGCAGGCGGTGGGCGGCGGCGGCGAACAAGAGCAGCGGGATCGCGGTGATCGGACCCGACAGGATCATCAACGCGATATGACCCGGGCCGTTGTTGGTGAACTGGCCGTGCCCGGACAGCTGCAGCACGGCGATGTAGATGATCGCGAACGGCGCCGCGATCGCGGCCTCCAGGCCCACACTGACCCGCGGGTCGGTGGGCACCACCTTCTTGACCGCGCCGTACAGCCCGAAGGTGAAGGCCAGGCCGAGCGCGATGAACGGCGGTCCGCCGACCTCGAAGCCCAGCAGCACCACCGCAGCCAGCGCAATCAGCAACGCCACGATCTGGGGCCGGTTGAGCCGCTCGTGAAAGATCAGCACCCCGAGCAACACGCTGACCAGTGGGTTGATGAAATAGCCAAGAGCCGCGTCGACCACGTGACCGTTGTTGACGGCGTAGACGTAGATGACCCAGTTGCCCGATATCAGCGCCGACGCGCAGACCAGCAGCAGCCAGGTGCGCCCGGCGATCGACCGCAGGTCGGCCAGCTTGCGCATGGCCACCACCACGCCGACCATCAAGACCAGTGTCCAGACGATCCGGTGGGCCAGAACCTCCAGTGCGCCAGCGGGTTTCAGTAACGGGAAGAACGCCGGGAACAACCCCCAGGATCCGTACGCACCGATGCCGTAGAGCAGCCCGCCGGGCTTGGTGTCCGGTTGGCCATCCGTCACGAGTCGACGCGCAGCAGGTCCAGTGCGTGCTGCAGATCGGCCGGGTACGGGCTGGTGACCTCGAAGTGCCTGCCGTCGGCCGGATGGGCGAACGCCAGCGACCGCGCGTGCAGCCATTGTCGTTCCAGGCCGAGCCGCTTGGCCAGCACCGGATCGGCACCGTACGTCAGATCGCCGGCGCACGGATGGTGCAGTGCGGAGAAGTGCACCCGGATCTGGTGGGTGCGACCGGTTTCCAGGTGGATGTCGAGAAGGCTTGCCGCCCGAAACATTTCAACGGTGTCGTAGTGGGTGATGCTGTGCCGCCCGGTTTCGGTCACGGCGAATTTCCAGTCGTGACCGCGATGCCGGCCGATCGGCGCATCGATGGTGCCACTGGAAGGATCCGGATGGCCTTGCACCACAGCGTGA
This sequence comes from Mycolicibacterium helvum, assembly GCF_010731895.1. NCBI lineage: Bacteria > Bacillati > Actinomycetota > Actinomycetes > Mycobacteriales > Mycobacteriaceae > Mycobacterium > Mycolicibacterium helvum. Next base: position 6,027,537 of record NZ_AP022596.1, read on the forward strand.
TAACGCTTGTCGACGGTGCGGGCCTTGAAGGCGCGCTTGAGCACCGTGTAGGCCCGTTCGGACAGCGCGACCACCATGACCCCTGAGGTGCCGACGTCGAGACGGTGCACGATGCCCTGGCGTTCGTGGATACCCGAGGTGCTGATCCGGAACCCGGCCGCGGCCAGCCCGCCGAGCACGGTGGGACCGTGCCAGCCGACCGTCGCGTGGGCGGCCACGCCAGGGGGCTTGTCGACGGCGACGATGTCGGCGTCGGAATACAAGATTGTCATGCCCTCGATCTCGACCGGCGTGTTCTCCGGCGGCGGGGCTTCCTCGGGGATGTGGACCTGCAGCCACGCGCCCGCCTCGAGCCGGTCGGACTTGCCGGCCCGCACGCCGTCGAGCTCGACGCCGCCGTCTTCGGCGATCGCGGCCACCGCTGTGCGGGACAGTCCCAGCAGCCGGGCCAGGCCAGCGTCGACCCGCATGCCGGCCAGACCCTCGGGGACCGGCATCGACCGTTCTGCCATCAGGCGGTCTCGGCCTTGTCGTCGGTCGCCGCTTTGGCGTCGGTCTTGGCGGGCTCGCTCGTCCGCCGGCCGGTGGTGTCGAAGTCGTAGCCGAACAGGGACAGGACCACCAGCAGGATAGCCCCGCCGACCACCGCCGGGTCGGCCACGTTGAACACCGGCCACCAACCGATGGACAGGAAGTCGACGACGTGTCCGCGCAGCGGGCCGGGCGAACGGAAGAACCGGTCCATCAGGTTGCCCAGCGCGCCGCCGAGGATCATCCCCAACCCGAGGGCCCACCACGGCGACACCAGGCGACGGCCCATCCAGAAGATACCGACCACCACACCGGTGGCGACCAGCGTCAGCACCCAGGTGTAGCCCGTGGCCATGGAGAACGCGGCGCCGGAGTTGCGGACCAGGGTCCAGGTGACCGTGTCGCCGATGATCGAGACCGGTTGCCCGGGGGTCAGCCACCGCACCGCCAGCACCTTGGTGATGACGTCGAGGGCCAGCACCACGGCCGCCACCGACACCAACAGCCGCAGCTGCCGCGGCGACGATTGCGGCTCGGTGCTGCCCGGGGATTCGTCGGTCACTCCCCCATCATTCCCTAGACCTGTCACTGGGCTGCTTTCCGGCCGGTGCGCCATGATGGCGGGCATGCCCCGACTTGTCGTCGTCACCACCGGCGGAACCATCGCCACCAGCGCCGACCGCGAGGGTGTGCTGCGACCCGTGCACGGCGGTGCGGAGCTGGTGTCGGGCTTGGATGCGCAGGTCATCGACCTGTTCACCATGGACAGCTCGCAGCTGACGCCCGCCGAGTGGCTGCGGATCGGCGCCGCCGTGACCGAGGCCGCGCGTGCCGCCGACGGTGTCGTGGTCACACACGGAACCGACACGATGGAAGAGACCGCGCTGTGGCTGGAGCTCACCTACAGCGGCTCCGCGCCCGTGGTGGTGACCGGCGCGGCGCTGCCGGCCGACGCCCCCGACGCCGACGGGCCGGGCAATCTGCGCGACGCCCTCGTCGTGGCAGCCAGCCCGCTGGCTCGGAATCTGGGAACGCTGATCTGCTTCGCCGGGGCGGTGCGGCCCGCTCTTGGCACCACCAAAGTGGGCGGCCCCGGTCTGTTCGGCGGTCGCCCGCCGCTGGGCGTGGTCAGTGACGGCCTCTTCGGTGTCACGGGCGGCAACCAACGGGCCTATCTGGGCCCAGCCACCGACGCCGCGCGGGTAGACATCGTGGCGGCCTACCCGGGCGCCGACGGTGCGGCCATCGACGCGTTCGTCGACGCGGGTGCGGCCGGCCTGATCGTCGAGGCAGCGGGTGCGGGAAATGCCGGCACCCCGATCGTCGAAGCAGTGCGGCGCGCTGGTTCCCGCGGCGTAGCCGTTGCGGTGACCACGCGGGTGCCCGGGGGCCGCACCGCCGCCCGCTACGGACCGGGCCACGACCTGGTCGAAGCGGGGGCGGTGATGGTGCCGCAGCTGCGCAGCAGCCAGGCCCGGGTGCTGCTGATAGCGGCGCTGAGTCTGGGGCTACCCGTGGGCGACGTCATCGCCCGCTGGGGCTGACCGGTCCAGATACTCGCGCCAGTCCAGGCTGTCCACCGGATTGGCTTTGAGCAGCCCGGGCTCGGCGGCGCTGAATGTCCGCATCACGCCGGGGCCGCTGCCGCGGGTCTCGAACCGCACGCTCACCACACCGTGCCCGGCGCCCTGAACCCAGCCGTGACCGAAGCCGGCATGGCTGACGTCGTCGCCGACGCGCCAGCCGCCGGCATCGGCTGCGGGCACCGACACCGGCACCGGCACGTGGGTGTCCAACGTGTCAGCCACCGCTGCCTCCAGGTGTTCGAGATCGGGGAACAACGACTCTTGGCGAACATCGGATAGTCCCGAAAAGCCAACGCCGAGAAGGCGAATAGGGCCGACCTCACGAGGGTCGAGTAGCAGCCGGTGCGCGGTGGCAGTCAGCGTGCCGACATCGCCGGTAGCGTACGGCAGCGTCGCCGAGCGGGTCAGGGTGGACATATCGGAGCGCTTGAGCTTGACCGTGACCGTACGGGCGCCGCGGCCGTCGCGCTCCAGACGCCGGTGGGCATGCTCGGCGATCGGGCTGATGGCATCGCGCAGCTGCTCGATCGTCGTGAGGTCGGCGGGGAACGTCGACTCGGCGCTGATCTGCTTGGCTTCGGCACGTTCGGCCACCGGCCGGTCATCGATCCCGCGGGCCAGCCGGTGCAACGCCGGGCCGACGGTGGCGCCCAGGATGCTGGCCGCTTCGGCGTCGGACAGGGCGGCCAGTTGTCCGACCGTGTCGATGCCGAGCCGGTGCAGCTTCTCCTCGGCCACCGGGCCGATACCCCACAACCGGCGCACCGGAAGCCCGTCGAGCAACCGACGTTCCTCGTCGCGGCGGACCACCCGAAACCCATCGGGTTTGGCGAGTTCCGAAGCGATCTTGGCGACCTGCTTGCCCGACCCCGCCCCGACCGAGGCCACCAGTCCGGTCTCTTCGCGGACCCGCCGGCGCAACCGGACTGCGAATTCCTCGACCTCCGCGGCGCTGGCCCCGACCAGTTCGGCCGGTTCCCCGAATGCCTCATCGAAGGACAGCTGCTCGAGGACCGGCACCATGGCGCGCACGGTGTCCAGCACCCGACGGCTGGCGACGCCGTAGACCACGCCGCGGGGCGGCAGCACCACCGCGCCGGCCCCGACCAAACGGCGGGCCTGGTGCATCGGCATCGCCGAGCGGGCACCGAACACCCGGGCCTCATAGCTGGCCCCGGCAACCACACCGCGGCCACCGAGCCCGCCGACCAGGACCGGCCGGCCGCGCAACGTGGGGCGGGTCAGCTGTTCGACGGACGCGAAAAACGCATCCATGTCGAAATGCAGGACCCAGCGCTCCATGGATTGATGCTATTGCCCGCCGAGTGACCAGTTATGACACGGCATTTACTCCTGGGAAGACGCACCGATAAGCCCCACGGTCGGCGCAACCTAGGCGGCGAGCACTCCCTTGGCGCGCAGGATCGGAAAGACGCCTTCGGCGAACCAGTAGGCCTCTTCCAGGTGCGGATAGCCGGACAGGATGAACTCGTCGAACCCGACGGTGTGGTATTCCCAGATCAGGTTGGCGACCTCTTCGTGGCTACCGACCAACGCGGTTCCAGCTCCCCCGCGGACCAGGCCCACACCGGCCCACAGGTTCGGATAGATCTCCAGCTTGTCGGTGCGCCCACCATGCAGGGCCGTCATCCGACGCTGCCCCTCGGACTCCGAGCTGGCATGCAACTTGGTGGCCTGCTCGATCTGGTCGGGTGTCAGCTCGCTGAGCAGCTCCTCGGCAACCGCCCACGCCGCGGCCGAGGTGTCGCGGGTGATGGTGTGCAGCCGGATACCGAAGCGCAGCTTGCGCCCGCGCGCCTCGGCCAGCGCGCGCACCTCGTTGATCTTGGCCGCCGCGGCCTGCGGCGGTTCACCCCAGGTCAGATAAACATCCACGTGCTCGGCCGCGATCGGCAGCGCCGCGGGAGAAGAGCCGCCGAAATAGAACTCCGGCAACGGGTTCGGTGGCTCTGATACTCGCCCGTCGCGAACTTTGTAGTGTTCCCCGTCGAAGTCGAACGAGTCCTGGGCCCACACCGATTTGACGATCTCCAGGAATTCGCCGGTGCGCGCATACCGCTGGTCATGGCTGAGCCAGTCACCGAACCGTTGCTGTTCCACGTCATCGCCGCCGCTGACGATATTGAGCAGCAGTCGACCGTCGGAGAACCGCTGCAGCGTCGCCGCCTGTTGCGCGGCCAGGGTCGGCGGTACCAGGCCGGGCCGAAACGCCACCAGGAACTTCAGTCGCTCCGTCTCGGCCAACAACGACGCAGCGGTCAACCAGGCGTCCTCGCACCATGTTCCGGTCGGCGTCAGCACCCCTTCGAAACCGAGCCGGTCAGCCGCCCTGGCCACCTCGGCCAGATACCGCCGGGTCGGCGCGCGGTACCCGTCCGGAATCGTGTGGTGCGCCGATGCGTGCGACGCACCCACGATGGACCGGCTGTCACCGTTGGTCGGCAGGAACCAAAAGAACTTTGCAGGCACGTCGCCCTCCTTAGTTGGCGCTGATGAGGACGGGCTCGAGCACGCCGGCATAGCGGCGGTCCACCCATTTGGAGAAATCGGGCGCGGACTGAATCTGACCCGACTTGGCGAATAGATCCGCAATCTTCTGCTCCGAAGCTACCACCTCGTCACTCAGGGCCGTCGGCAGCCGGAGGCTCCTGCCCTGCGACACTTCCGCAGCCTTTGGATCCAATCCGACTGCCGCAGCGTATTTTTCGGCCCACTCCTGCGGGTGATCCTGAGCCCACTTCGCAGCCTTTGCGAATCTGACGAGCAGATCGGCCAACGCGCTGTTGCGCTTGGGATCGGCCAGTGCCGCATCCGAGGCCACGCCGAACCAGTACCCGTTGGTCACGCCCTTGGCCGCAGCGATGCTACGGACCTTCAATTGCTGCTCGGCTTGCGCGGTGAACGGATCCCAGATCGCCCATGCGTCGCCCTGGCCGGCCTGGAACGCCGAGAACGCGTCAGCAGGTTGCAGGAAAACCAGTTTCACGTCGGCAGGCGTCAGTCCCGCCTTGTCCAGCTGACCGAGCACGTTGCCGTGCGCTGAGCTGCCCTTGCCCACCAGGATGCTCTTACCCCGTAGGTCGCTGACCGAGGTGATCGGCGAGTCCGCGGGAACCAGAATCTGGTCGCCGACGCCGCCGCCGTTGTAGGCGGAGACCACCTTCACTTTCGCATTCGACGCCGCGCCGAAAATCGGAGGCGTGTTGCCGGTGATGGCGAAGTCGATCTTGCCCGCCGTCGCCGCTTCGATCTGCGGCGGCCCGGATGTAAACGTGGAGAAGGCGATCTGGTACGGCAGATTGTCCAGCGCACCTGCTGCGCGCAGCAGGGACTCGGTACCGCCCTTCTGATCGCCGACCTGCAGGACGAGTCCGGACAGCTCGGTCAACGGCACCGTCGCCGGCGCCTGCGACACCCCGGTGTTTTCCTGGCGCGACACGCAGCCCGTCAACAACAGACCCAATACGGCCAGCGCGACCATCAAGCGACGAAATACCCTGGGATACAAGCTTGCTCCTGTCAGATCTGGACGCCGAGTTGCTCGAGCAACTCGACTCGATGGTTGTCGGTCGCGGTCGACGAGCTGCCCGGCGGCCGCCGCGGGTCGGTGATCGCCGTCTGATACACCACTTCCCCGGCTTCCAAGACCAGCACCCGATCCGCCAGTCCGACAGCTTCATTGACGTCATGGGTAACCAGCAGGACCCCGAATTGATGGTGGCGCCACAGGTCGAGCAACAACGCGTGCATGCTGAGCCGGGTCAGCGCATCCAACGCACCGAACGGTTCGTCCAGCAGAAGCAGCCGTGGCTCGCCCACTAGCGCCCGTGCCAGCGAAACGCGTTGCGCCTGACCGCCAGACAGGGTCAGGGGCCAGGAACCGGCACGATCGGCCAGGCCAACGTCGGCCAGCGCCTTGTCGGCCCGCGCCGTCACCTCCCCGCGGGGTAGCCGGGACCGCGTCAGCCCGTAACCGACGTTGGTGCGCACTGTGCGCCACGGGAACAGCCGTGGCTCCTGGAACGCCAGCGCGGGTGCACCGGCCACCTGACGCTCACCGGTGTGGTCGTTCGACAAACCGGCGAGCACACGCAGCACGGTTGATTTGCCTGAGCCGCTGCGCCCCACCAGCGCGACGATCTCCCCGGCACCGACGGTCAGCGACACGTCCCGCAACACCTGATGCTCGCCGTACCACTTGTCGATGTTCCGAAGCTGCGCGGCCACCCCGGTTGTGCGTTCGGACGTCACAGTCATGACCGATACCTCAGTGCTCGACGTTCCAGTGCCCGCACGACGGCATCGGTCGTGATGCCAAGCAGCGCATAGACGATCAGGCCGAAAATGATGATGTCGATCCGCAGGAAGTCACGAGCGTTGTTGATCAAGTAGCCAATACCCTTGTCGGCGTTGATCTGTTCGGCGACGATCAACGTCAGCCAGGCAATCGCCAATGATTGGCGCAGGCCGACCAGCACCTGTGGGGCTGCGCTCGGCAGAATGATGTGAGTGAACCGCTGACGGAACGAGAAGCCAAGCACGTCAGCCGTTTCGAACAACTTCGGGTCGACCTGACGGATCGCCGAGAACGTATTGAGGTACAGCGGGAAGCTGACCCCGAGGGCCACCAACAGCACCTTGGGCAGCTCGCCGATACCGAACCACAGAATGAACAGTGGGATCAGACCCAGGTGCGGCAACGCTCGCAGCATCTGCATGGGTGGGTCGACGGTCGCCTCGGTCCACCGCGACAAGCCGACCGCCGTGCCCAGCCCGATCCCCAGCAACCCGCCCAGTAGCAGCCCCTGCACCACCCGCACACCGGAGACCTGCAGCGCGTCGGCAAGCTGACCGTCGCCGATGAGCTCCACTCCCGCCTCGGCGATCAGCGAGGGGGCAGGCAGGACGTCCTGAGAGATCACCCCGAGCGCACTGCCCACCTGCCACAGCGCCAGCAAGACCACCGGCGAGGCCCACCGCACGATCGTCCACTTCCGCTGCCTGTGTTGAGCACGCGCACGGGTGCCTACCGGTAGGACCGGCGGGGCGGGCGTGGTCACGATGTGGAGTCCCTTGGCTGACGCGTGAGTGGCTGGCGATAGGCATGCAAAACCGCAACATCGCGGCGTGCCTCGACCCTAGGAACGACCGACCCGTTTGGTTAAGGGTTTGATTCGCGGTGACCTAAAGCAGCCGGCGTTGACCGTCGAGAGCCAGCCTCAGCGCCATCCGTCGGCAGCCTTGGCGGCCTTGACCAGCGCATCGCACAGGTCACGCAGCTCGTGGGTGGCCGCGCCCTCGTCCACCGCGATCGCGACGTCCTCGGCGGCGCAGCGCACCTGATAGACCCGATCGGACAGCTCGGCGGCCTCGTCGGCGGAGAGCACCACCGCATCCTCGGGAATCGCACTGCCCTTGACCAGGGCACGCTGTTCGTATGCACGCTGCCGGCACGACTGCCGGCAGTACTGCCTGCGTCGGCCCATCCCGGCGTCGGCCACCTCTCGGCCGCACCACCGGCACGGCTGAGAGCGGGTACGACGCGTCACGCCTTGTGACTGTAGACGGCCGGGCGCGGTGATCCCGGTATCATGGGGGGCCGAGTCGGGAACCGCAGAGTGTGGTCTTACGTTGACTACCCGGACTTCATAGAGCGTTGTACTTCATAAAAGAGTCGTGAGGAGAGTTGACGATGGCTGATCGTGTGCTGAGAGGCAGTCGGCTCGGAGCCGTGAGCTACGAGACCGACCGCAACCACGACCTGGCGCCGCGTCAGATCGCGCGGTACCGCACCGAGAACGGTGAGGAATTCGAGGTTCCGTTCGCCGACGACGCCGAGATTCCTGGCACCTGGCCTTGCAAGAACGGCCTGGAAGGCACGTTGATCGACGGCGATCTGCCGGAGCCCAAGAAGGTCAAGCCGCCCCGCACCCACTGGGACATGCTGCTGGAGCGCCGTTCGGTCGAGGAGCTCGAAGAGCTGCTCAAGGAGCGCTTGGACCTGATCAAGTCCAAGCGTCGCGGAAGCTGACCTAGCGGACGACGCCGCGGGCGCGGTCCACGCGCCCGCCGATGCCCCACTGGGCGACCTTGACCATCGCTTCGCGAATGTTCGAGCCGCTCATTTTCGACACCCCCAGTTCGCGCTCACGGAACGTGATGGGCACCTCTGTGACGGTGAAGCCGCTGTTGATCGTGCGCCAGGTGAGGTCGATCTGGAAGCAGTAGCCCTTGGAGTCGACCGCCGACAGGTCGATCTTCTCCAGAACCTCGCGCCGGTAGGCGCGGTAACCGGCGGTGATGTCGTGGATGCCGACACCGAGTAGGACACGCGAATAAGTGTTGGCGGTCCTGGACAGCACCAGCCGTCGGTAGGGCCAGTTGCGGACCGTCCCGCCCTGAACATAGCGCGAGCCGATGGCCAGGTCGGCGCCATTGTCGATGGCGTCCAGCAGGCGATAGAGCTGTTCGGGAGCATGGCTGCCGTCGGCGTCCATCTCCACCAGCACGTTGTACTGCCGGCCCAGCCCCCAGGCGAACCCGGCAAGGTAGGCCGCACCCAAGCCGTCCTTGGCGTTGCGGTGCATCACGTGGATCCGGTCGGGATCAGCCAGGGATAGTTCGTCGGCGAGATCACCGGTGCCGTCGGGGCTGCCGTCGTCGACGATCAGCACGTGGACGTCGGGGCGTGCCGTGTGCACGCGGCCCACGATCAGCGGCAGGTTCTCCAGCTCGTTGTACGTGGGGATGATCACCAGGGTGCGCTGGCTGGGAAGCTCAGCGCCCGTTTTGCCCCGGTCGGTCATGACTCTCCTTTGTCGTGCTGTCCGGCCAGGGCTGAGGATGATTCACCCTGCTCCGGCGGGTTGTCGCTATCGTCGCGGCCCCCGGACATACTGCTTGCGTCCCCTTCCCGCTTTCTGCGGCGAATCGGACGTATGAACCAACCATTGTGCAGCATGGCGGCCATCAAAACGGCAACAGCGGCTCCGACCAGCACCCATTGCACCAACGGGCCCCATCGGGTGGCTAGCGTTTGGCTGGTCTTGAGCCGCACCACGACGTCGAGATAGGCCGGCGTGAAGAACTGGGTCCGAGCCACCTCACGGCCGTCCGGCGCGATCACCGCGCTGATCCCGGTGGTGCCGGCCACCACTACGTAGCGGTCGTGCTCGACGGCCCTGGCGCGGGCGAACGCCAGCAGCTGTTCGCTCATGTTCTGGTCGAACGTCGCGTTGTTGGTGGGAACTGCCAGGACCTGCGCGCCGTTGGTGACCGACTCGCGAAGCGCCCGGTCGAAGATGACCTCCCAGCAGGTCGCCACCCCGACCGGCACCCCGGCGGCGTGCACGACGCCCGAGCCGGTACCCGGCACGAAGTACCCGGCGCGGTCGGCGAACGACGACAGATGGCGGAAGAAGCCTCGCCACGGCAGGTATTCGCCGAATGGCTGGATGATCTGTTTGTCGTGGCGCTCCCCTGGTCCGGCGACCGGATCCCAGACGACGGCGGTATTCGACGCCGTCGGGTTCTGCGGGGTCCAGTCCGGGCGGGCGATGACAGTGCCGACCAGGATCGGCGCGCCGATCGCCTGCGCGGCCACGCTGATCTGTTGGGCGGCGTCGGCATTGGTGAACGGGTCGATATCCGAGGAGTTCTCCGGCCAGATCACGAACTGCGGCTGTGGCGCCTTGCCCGCGTGCACATCCTCAGCCAGTTGCACGGTTTGGCGGACGTGGTTGTCCAGGACGGCGCGGCGCTGGCTGTTGAAGTCGAGCCCCAGTCGCGGCACGTTGCCCTGGATCGCGGCCACCGTGACCGTCGGCTCGTTGCCGGCACCGCCGGCGGCGCGGCGCACCTGCGGCGCGGCCACCGCGGTGGTCAGCAACACCGCGGTGATGCACAGGCCGGGCAGCAGTACGCCTGGCAGCGACGCGGGCTCGGATGTCTCGGCCGTGCCACTGCGCTGCAGCCAGCGCACGATCTCGCTCGTCAACGCGGCCAGCGACGCGCCGAGCAGGACGATCCCGAACGACAGCAGCGGTACCCCGCCGAGCTGAACCAACGCCAGGAACGGCCCGTTCGTTTGACCGAAACCGACTACCCCCCAAGGGAATCCACCGAACGGCACCGTCGACTTCAGCCATTCCTGCAGTGCCCACATCAGCGCGAGCCACAGTGGCCAGCCTGGCAGCCTGCGCACCATGACGGCCAGTGCACCGAACAACGCCGGGAAGATCGCTTCCATCGCCGACAGCGCCAGCCAGGGCACCGGGCCGACCAGTCCGCTGATCCATGGGATCAGCGGGATGTAGAACGCCAGCCCGAACAGGTATCCGTAGCCCAGTCCGCCGGCCGGTGTGGTCTTGGGGTGCAGCAGTACCCAGCTGAGCATTCCGAAGCTCACCACTGCCGACCACCACCAGCCGATCGGCGGGAAGCTGATGCACAGCAGCAGCCCGGCGGTCACCGCAACCAGTAGCCGCATCAACCGCGGTGGCAGCGCGGTGCGCAACCATGTGAGCAGCCGGCTAGCCATGCAGCACGACACCTCGATGGACCGTCTGGCGGCAGTGCGGCAGCGGGTCGCCGGGGTCCAGCCGCGGCAACGCGGGCACCCGCGAGCGAGGGTCGGTGGACCACCGCTGGACGTTGTCGGAAGGAGCACTCACGTCCAGCTCCCCGCCGAGATCCCACACCGCGTACGACGCCGGCGCGCCAGGCACCAACGTGCCGCTGAGCCCGTCGCGCTCACCGCCGGCGCGCCAGGCGCCTCTGGTTGCAGCGGCAAAGGCTGCCCGCATGGAGATCGCGCTTCCCGGGGTTTGATGACGGCTCGCCGCACGGACGGTTGCCCAGGGGTTGATGCTGGTCACCGGGGCATCTGAACCGAACGCCATGGGCACGCCTGCCGATGCTAACAGCGAGAACGGGTTGAGCAGGGCGGCTCTGCCGGAACCGAGCCGGCGCGCGTACATGCCCGTGCTGCCGCCCCACAGCGCGTCGAAATTGGGCTGCATGCTGGCGATGATGCCGCAGCGGCCGAGCATGGCCGCCTGCTCGGCACTCACCATCTCCAGGTGCTCCAGCCGGTGCCCGCACCGGGCGACGGCCGGCGCCCCGAACCGCTCGACCAGACCGGCCACGGCGTCGACCACCGCGCGCACCGCCGCGTCGCCGATCACATGGAAGCCGGCGGTCACGCCGGCCTCGGTGCAGGCGATCAGATGCTCGGCGATGCCGTCGGGGTCCAGGTAGCAGTTACCGGTGCTGTCCGGCGCATCGGCGTACGGCTCGCACAGCCACGCGGTGTGAGAGCCCAGCGCGCCGTCGACGAACAGGTCGCCGGCCAGTCCGCGCGCCCCGGTCTCCTCGATCAACGCCCTGGCCTGGGCGGCGCTGGAGACAGCTTCACCCCAGTAGCCGATGACCACGACGCCGTGCTCGGTGGCGCGCAGCTCCTGCCAGTCGTCAGCCCCACCGATATCCGGTCCGGCGCATTCGTGGACGGCGACGATGCCCGCGGCAGCCACCGCATCCAGTGCGGCCCGCCGGGCGTCGGCGCGCTGCTGCGCGGTGAGCAGCCGACGAGCTTCGCTGCGGACGAGGTGGTGGGCGTCGGCCGACAGCGGTTTGTGCGGGTCGTATCCGGCGACCGCAGGCAAGCCGGGGACCAAGTCACGTAGCGCCGTCGAGGCCACAGCTGAGTGCACATCGACGCGGGCCAGGTAGGCCGGCGTCATGCCGGCGATGGCGTCAAGCTCCGCGGTGCTCGGGGCCTCGTCGCGCGCCCAGCCGGTGTCGTCCCAGCCGTGCGCCCAAATCGGCTGGCCCGGATGCGCCGCCATGTGCTCGGCGACCAGGGTCAGGCAGTGCTGTTTGGTTCTCGCCGAAGTCAGATCCAGCCCGGTCATCAGCAGGCCGGTAGAGGTCAGGTGGATGTGGCTGTCGACGAACGCGGGTGACACGAAGGCACCCTGTAGGTCGACGACCTGCGCATCACCGAATTGCGAACGGGCCACGTCGTCACTGCCGAGCCAGGAGACGACGCCGTCGCGGACGGCCATCGCGGTGGCATCCGGATGTGACGGGCTATGAATGCGCCCGCCGAGCAGCAGTGTGGTCACGGTGGATCAGTCTGCCCCGGTGTGGCGGGGCCGCAGCACCGGGTCAGAACTCGCGGTAGGCCGTCGAGCGCGGAACGATGTCGGCATCGTGGATGGGGCCAGAAACATGCCCGCCCTGCTCAACTACCTCGCCGTCGATGTAGTCGCCGCGCCCGGGATAGCCCGGCGCGGTCAGGTTCACGACGGTGACCCGGCGGGCGATACCGCGGGTGAGCAGCATCCCGGCCACTGGACGCACCACGCGGCGGGTCGGCGGCAGCAGCATCAGCGCACCGAGCGCGGTGCTGACCAAGCCGGGGATGAACACTCCGACGGTGCCGAGCGCGACGAGCATGCTGTCGGCCACTGCGCCCTGCGGGTCGTTGCGGGTGCGCTGTAGACGCAGGATCTGCCGCTTGACCTGGGATCCGGCCAGCGCAACGCCGACCACCGAGGTGGCCAGCAGGATGAGCAGCGTCCACCCGAGTCCGAGAGACCAGGTCAACGCGGCCAGGACGGCCAGCTCGACCACGGTGTAAAGGAAAAACGTCCGCATCACCATGCAAAGCCAACGAGCTGGCTCGGCCACCGGTTCCGGTGAGCCTGATAAGAGTCTGTGAGTTCTAGTGCGGGGTGATCTCGAGCGCGACGTGCACCTTATCGATACCGCCCCGGACCAGGCTGTGCAGATAGAACCACCCCGCGTGCTGCCAGTGGCGGCGCAGCACCTTGGTGTAGACACCGCGGGTCTCGGAGTCCGGGAGCACCCGAGCCGTCGCCTCGACCGGCTCGCCCTTCGGCTTTCCCAGCACTCCGCATTCGGCGATGGTCACCCGCGAGGTGTTGTGGATCCGCTTGACCTTCCAGGACACCCGGTCGGTGATCACCAGCAGACGGTCTGGTGAGCAGCAGATACTTGGCGCGTGCGACATCCTTGAAGGTGAGCGACATCGTTCAGGCGGCTCGTAATTCCAGGCCGATCGTCCGTTTGGCGCCGCCGCGCAGCTTGCTGAAGAAGTTGAAGACCTGGCCGACGATCCCGTAGCGCTTGGCGATCGCCTGATAGACGCGTTCGGTCTGAGATTCGTCGAGGATGCTCGCCACCGCCTCGACGGCATCGCTGCGGACGTTGCCGCGCATATCGCAGATCGCCACCGTCACCCGCGGGGTGTTGCGGATGCGCTTGACCTTCCACGCGTTCTTCTCGGTGATCACCAGGGCGGCATCCCCGTCGGGCACCACCCAGATCGCGGTCGGCTTCGGTCGGCCGTCCTTGGTGAACGTGGTCAGTGAGATGTACTTCGCCTTGACGACGTCAGCGAATGTAAGTGCCATGGGCCCAACCTATATCCCCGGGTCGCTTCGGTCTCCCCCTCGCCTTCTGCCGGGCCGTGCCCTCAGCCCGCTAGGTCCTAGCGCGCTTCCAAGTCCCCTTCAGTCTCGAGAAGCACCTGGCGCAAGCTGTCCAGCGTGGCCGGATCCGGGTTCTCCCAGAGCCCGCGGCCGACAGCCTCGAGGAGCCGCTCCGACATCCCGTGCAGCGCCCAAGGATTGGACTCGTTCATGAACTTGCGGTTCTCGGGGTCCAGCACGTATTTCTCGGTCAGCTGTTCGTACATCCAGTCGGCCATCACTCCCGCGGTGGCGTCATACCCGAACAGGTAATCGACCGTCGCGGCCATTTCGAAGGCACCCTTGTAGCCGTGCTTGCGCATCGCGGCCATCCACCGCGGATTGACCACGCGGGCCCGGAAGACCCGCGTGGTCTCCTCGGACAGGGTGCGGGTGCGCACCGCGTCGGGGCGGGTGTTGTCGCCGATATAGGCCTCCGGCGCCTGACCGGTCAGTGCCCGCACGGTCGCGACCATGCCGCCGTGGTACTGGAAGTAGTCGTCGGAATCGGCGATATCGTGTTCTCGGGAGTCGGTGTTCTTGGCGGCCACCACGATCCGGCGGTACTGCATCGACATGTCGTCGGCGGCGGGCTTCCCGTCCAGTTCCCGGCCGTAGGCGAACCCGCCCCAGGCGGTGTAAACCTCGGCGAGGTCGGCGTCGTCGCGCCAGTTGCGGCTGTCGATCAGCTGCAACAGGCCGGCCCCGTAGGTACCCGGCTTGGAGCCGAAAATACGTGTGGTGGCGCGTCTTTCGTCACCATGTTCGGCGAGGTCGACCTGGGCATGGGCGCGCACGAAGTTCTGTTCGACCGGCTCGTCGAGCCCGGCGACCAGCCGCACCGCGTCGTCGAGCATCGTGACAACATGCGGGAAGGCGTCGCGAAAGAACCCGGAGATCCGGACGGTCACGTCGATGCGGGGGCGGTTCAACTCGGTCAGCGAGATGGCCTCCAGATCGACGACGCGCCGCGACGCATCGTCCCACACCGGCCGGACGCCCAGCAGCGCAAGAACTTCGGCAATATCGTCACCCGAAGTACGCATCGCCGAGGTGCCCCACACCGACAGCCCGACGGATCGCGGCCAGTCGCCGTGGTCGGTGCGGTAGCGCGCCAGCAGCGAATCCGCCATGGCCACACCGGTTTCCCAGGCCAGTCGGGACGGGACCGCCTTGGGATCGACGGAGTAGAAGTTACGTCCGGTGGGCAGCACGTTGATCAGGCCACGCAGCGGCGAACCCGACGGACCGGCCGGGATGAACCGGCCGTCCAGTGCGCGCAGCACCTGGTCGATTTCCGCGGCCGTACCGGCCAGCCGCGGTACCACCTCGGTCGCCGCGAACCGCAGGATAGCCGCCACGCCCTCATCGTCGGTCAATTCACCGACGCGGCCCGCGTCCCAGCCGCTGGCTTGCAGCCCAGCCAGCAGGGCGCGGGCCTGGTGCTCGGCTTCGTCGACGCTGACCCGGTCGGCGGTGCCGTCTTCGGCCAGACCGAGGGCCTGTCGAAGGCCGGGCAGGTGCTGCTCACCGCCGAAGAGCTGACCGGCCCGCAGGATCGCCAGCACCAGGTCGAGTTGGGCCTCCCCGGCCGGGGCAGCACCGAGGATGTGCAGGCCGTCGCGGATCTGGACGTCCTTGATCTCGCAGAGCCAGCCGTCGACGTGCAGCAGCATGTCGTCGAAGGAATCGTCCTCAGGTCGTTCGGCCAGGCCCAGGTCGTGGTCCATCTTGGCCGCCCGCATCAGGGTCCAGATCTGCTGGCGAATGGCCGGTAGCTTGCCCGGGTCGAGCGCGGCGATGTTGGCATGCTCGTCGAGAAGCTGTTCGAGGCGGGCGATATCGCCGTAGCTTTCGGCCCGTGCCATCGGCGGAATGAGGTGGTCGACCAGGGTGGCATGCGCGCGACGCTTGGCCTGGGTGCCCTCCCCCGGATCGTTGACCAGGAACGGGTAGATCAGCGGCAGGTCACCAAGCGCGGCATCGGTCCCGCAGGCGGCTGACATGCCAACGGTCTTGCCGGGCAACCATTCCAGATTGCCGTGCTTGCCCAGATGCACGGCGGCATGCGCACCGAACCCGTGCCGTAGCCATAGATAGGTCGCCAGGTAGTGGTGGCTCGGGGGCAGATCGGGATCGTGATAGATGGCCACCGGGTTCTCACCGAACCCGCGCGGCGGCTGGACCAGGATCAGGATGTTTTCCGATTGGATTGCGGCGACGACGATCTCGCCGTCGGGATCACGGCTGCGGTCGACGAACAACTCGCCTGGCGGCGGACCCCAATGGGTGACCATCGCGTCGGTCAGCTCGGCGGGCAGCGTCGCGAACCATTCGCGATACTGAGCCGCGGGGATCCGGATGGGGTTGCCGGCCAGCTGGCCGTCGGTGAGCCAGTCGGGGTCCTGGCCGCCGCGTTCGATGAGCGCGTGCATCAGCGCATCGCCGTCGGAAGCGTCGACACCGGGAATCTCACCGATGCGGTAACCGGCGTCGCGCAGCGCGTGCAGCAGTGCCACGGCGCTGGCCGGGGTGTCCAGTCCGACCGCGTTGCCGATCCTCGAGTGTTTGGTCGGGTAGGCCGAGAACACCAGCGCCAGCCTCTTATCGGCCGGCGCGACCCGGCGCAGGGTGGCGTGTTTGACGGCCAGGCCGGCCACCCGGGCGCACCGCTCGGGGTCGGGCACATAGGCGATCAGGCCGTCGGAGTCGATCTCCTTGAACGAGAACGGGACCGTGATGATGCGTCCGTCGAATTCCGGCACCGCGATCTGGGTGGCGACATCCAGCGGGCTCAGACCGTCGTCGTTCGCCGACCAGGCCTCCCGAGAGCTGGTCAGACACAGCCCTTGCAGGATTGGGACATCAAGGGCTGCAAGGTGTTTGACGTTCCAGCTGTCATCGTCCTGGCCGGCCCCCGCGGTCGCCGGGCGGGCTCCGCCCGCGGCTAGCACGGTGACCACCATGGCGTCGGCAGTGCCAAGCAGTTCCAGTAGTTCGGGTTCGGGTGTACGCAGCGAGGTGCAGTACACCGGAAGCGCCCGGCCGCCGGCCTGTTCGATCGCCGCGGACAGCGCCTCGATGTAGGCGGTGTTACCGGCCAGCTGCTGGGCCCGGTAGTACAGCACCGCGATCGTCGGTCCGGCCGCCGGTGTGGCCGCCCGCTCCAGCACCCCCCAGGCCGGGGTGGCCGCCGGCTTGTTGAAACCGAATCCGGTCATCAACAGCGTGTCGGAGAGAAACGCGTGCAGCTGACGCAGGTTGTCCACCCCGCCCTGCGCAAGATAGATGTGGGTCTGCACGGCGATCCCGGCCGGCACCGTGGAGCGCTCCATCAGGTCGGCGTCCGGAGCCTGCTCACCGCTGACGACGACGGTTGGGCGGCCGCTGGCCACCACCGCGTCGATACCGTCCTGCCAAGCCCGGTAGCCGCCCAGGATGCGCACCACCACCAGGTCGGCGCCGTCGAGCAACTCGCCGAGTTCACCGTCGATCAGTCGTGCCGGGTTGGCCCACCGGTAGTCCGCACCGCTGGCACGGGCGGTGAGCAGGTCAGTATCCGACGTCGACAGCAGCAACACGGTAGGAGGCACCCACCATTCGTACCGCATGACCAGCGCCGAGCCCTATTCGGATCGTGGCTAGCGCAAGGGTGTACGGCGCGCCGGCGCGCCGAGACCATCGAGGTCATGACCAACTCCCTCGACGTTTCCAAGCTCGGCGCCAACATCGGCGCGGTGATCTCCGGTGTGCGCCTCGGCGGCGATCTTCACCCCGCCACCGTCGACGCGATCCGCGCGGCACTACTGGAACACAAGGTCATCTTCTTCCGCGACCAGCATCACCTCGACGACGACGGGCAGGTGGCGTTCGCCGGCCTGCTCGGGGTGCCGACCATCGCCCACCCCACCGTCACCTCGCGCGGCGACACCGTGCTGCCCATCGACTCGCGCTACGACAAGGCCAATTCATGGCATTCCGACGTCACCTTCGTCGACCGGGTACCGAAGGCGTCGCTGCTGCGCGCGGTGACGCTACCGACATACGGTGGCAGCACGGTGTGGGCAAACACCGAGGCCGCCTACGACCAGCTGCCGCCGCCACTGCGGGCGCTCGCCGAGAACCTATGGGCCACCCACACCAACCTCTACGACTACGTGGACGGCCACCGTGACGCGATCTCCGACGAAACCCGGCAGTACCGTGCCGAATTCGAGTCCACCTACTACGAGACCGAGCATCCGGTGGTGCGGGTCCATCCAGAGACCGGCCGGCGCGTGCTGGTGCTGGGCCATTTCGTGAAACGGTTCGTCGGGCTGAGCAACAGCGAGTCGGCAAGCTTGTTCGCGCTGCTGCAGAACCGGATCACCCGGCTGGAGAACACTGTCCGGTGGACCTGGCAGGCCGGTGATCTCGCGGTGTGGGACAACCGCGCCACCCAGCACTACGGCGTGGCCGACTACGACGATCAGCCGCGGTTCCTGCGCCGGGTGACGCTGGCCGGTGATCTCCCGGTTGACATCCACGGCGGGCGCAGCCGAGTAGTCGCCGGGGATGCGTCGCGCTACTCCGACGTTGTGACTCCCGATGTGGTTGCCGCACAGCGAGTTCCGGTCGGCTAGTCCTCGCCGTGCAGGAACGGGCTCAGCGCGATACCCATGGCGGCGACGACGGCGACGGGAGCCAAAAGCGGCAGCCACGACAGTCCTGACGGCAACGTGGTGGCCAGGATTCCCACCGCAGCGAAGCCGGTGATCCCGACGGCCGTCGGTCGCGTCACAGCGGTGTGCGTCAGCACCAGGTACGCCGCAGCACACACTCCCGACACCGCGGCCAGCATTGGCTGGGGTCCGGTGAGCGCGACGGCGCAGATCACCGCGAGCACGGCCACGGTGGCCGCAACCCGCAGGTAGAGCCCCGCCAGCACGGCGATCAGGGCCACCGTGACGGCGATCAGGCCCCGGCCGTCGGCGCCGACCGCGGCCGCACCGGCCATCACGACCCCGAAGACCACCGCCAACAGCCGCCGCGACGTCATGACCGGCGGCGGGCTCGATCGGGCACCAGGCTCATCGCCTGATCGAGGGTGACGTCCGCGGGCCAGGACACCACGTCGACGCCGATCACCAACATGTCGCGGTACATCGCCGAGCGCTGCAGCGCCCACATCCGTTCGAGGATCGGGTCGTCACCGTCGGTGAACGGCCAGCCCTCCAACACGTCGACCGCCACGACGGTGTGCCCCCGCTTGCACAGATCGATCAATGCCAGCGCGAACTCGGTGTCCAGCATGGTCGAGAAGCCGACGACGACCGCGCCCGGCGGGACGGCAGCCCGCGGCGCCAATGTTCCTGCGGTGTCTTGGTATTCGCTGCCCACTCCGAGTGCGGCGTCAAGTATCCGGTAGAACTGGCGGCGGCCGATGTCGGCGCCGAGCCAGCGGGGCCGGCGGCCACCGAGCCCGACGATGCCGGCCCGGTCACCGTTGCGCAGTGCGGTCTGCACCACCTGAGTGGCGCCGCGCAGCGCTCGCTCGGTGACCGCAGTCGCCGGACCGGCTGGTTGCGCGCTCATGTCGACGAGCACCACTACATCGGCGGCACGGTCGGTCAGCCGCTCGGTGACGTGCAGGCTGCCGCGGCGGGCGCTGACCGACCAGTTCACTGAGCGCAGCTGGTCGCCGGGCAGGTAGGGCCGGATGTCGGCGAATTCGACCCCCGGGCCGATATGCCGAGTGAGGTGGGTGCCCAGCCGGTCCGGCAGTTCGGTTCGCGGAATCCCGGTCGGCTGTGGGGGCGCGACCGGGAAGACGAAGAGGTCCGCGGCGTCGATGATCGCGCCGCCGATGAGCAGTCCACCGGCCGCGACAACCTCGACCTGGGTGCGCAGCGGGTAGCGGCCCCACCGTGACGCCTCGGCGGACACGGTCGTTCCCGCGCCATCGCCCTTGATCGCGTGAGTCTGCAGGCCCGGCACCGCACAAACTTTCAGCATCGCCACCGCGTCAGCCGACTCGCCGGCCAGCTCAGCGCTCAGCTGGATTCGCTCGTTCTCGAAACACCGCGTCATCGCCGGTCGGCCCAACACCGAGGCCGTCGCCGGCTTGTACTGCCACCCGATCGAGGCCAGCACACCGAGCATGGGCGCCACGAACGCGATCAGCTGCCACCGCGACCCGATCACCGCCACCGCCAGCGCGACGCCGGCGCACGTGGCGAGCGCCCGGGTCAGCGGCGATGCGGCCCAACGTAATACGGCATCGGTCTGGCGAGCGTCTTCCATCACTGGCCCTGGCCGCGCGCCCGCGGAACCGGCAGGCGTCGCAGCAGCTGCTCGACCACGTCGGAGCCGTGCACGCTGCGCACCCACATCTCCGGCCGCAGGCTGATCCGGTGGGCGATCGCCGGCACAGCCAGCGCCTTGACGTCCTCGGGTATCACGTAGTCCCGGCCCAGTACCAGTGCGCGGGCGCGGGCGAGTTGGACCAAGTCGAGTTCGGCGCGCGGGCTGGCGCCGACGGCCACCTGCGGGTGGCTGCGGGTGGCCGTCGCCACCGACACGACGTAGTGCAGGACGTCATCGTGCACCGACACCCGCTCCACCGATTCCCGCATGGCCAGAAGGTCTTTGGCGTCCACCACCTGATTGATCGTCACGTCCGCCGAACCTCGCTCGATGCGGCGGCGCAACATCGATGCCTCCTCGGCCTCGGAGAGGTACTTCAGGGCAACCTTGACCGCGAAGCGGTCAAGCTGAGCCTCCGGCAGCGGGTAGGTGCCTTCATATTCGATCGGGTTGTCGGTGGCCAGGACGATGAACGGGGAAGGCAGCGGATGGGTTTCGCCATCGATGCTGACCTGGCGCTCGGCCATCGCTTCCAGCAGTGCGGCCTGCGTCTTGGGCGGGGTCCGGTTGATTTCGTCAGCCATCACCAGATTGGTGAAGATCGGACCGGGCCGGAACTCGAAACGGCCGGACTGCATGTCGTAGATGGTGGAGCCGAGCAGGTCGGCAGGCAGCAGGTCAGGGGTGAACTGCACTCGGGTGAAGCGCAGCCCCAGCGCCGCGGCGAACGACCGCGCGATCAGGGTCTTACCCATCCCGGGCAGGTCCTCGATCAGCACATGCCCACCGGCCAGCACGGTGGTCAGGATCAGTGTGAGCGCGGCGCGTTTGCCGACCACCGCGCGCTCGATCTCGTCGAGCACCGCTTCGCAGTAGGCCGTCATGGCCGGAGCCGGCATCGTCATAGGTCTTCCATCCGTCGCAGGATCTCCTCGAGGGTCGCGTACCCGGGACCGGGTTCGCGACCGCGGCCGCGCGCAACATTATTGGGATCGACCCAGCCCCACAGATCGTCGCCGAACACGATGCGCCCGGTCGCCTGCAATGCCACCGGATCCCGCTGGCGGGTGGCGAGCACGAACTCGCGAGCCAGCCGGGGCCGCAGGTGCCGGTCCCAGTCGTCCCGGGTGGAATCCGCCCACCGAATCGTCGACTCGGTGCGAGACCTCCAGCGCCGCAATGCTTCCGCAGGATCGTCGTTGACCCCCTCGGTAGCCGGACGAGGTTGCGAAGCATCGAAACTCAGCCTGGCCGCCAGAAGGAACACCGCCACCGCCAGGCCCGCGATCGGTAGCACCCACTGCCTGCCGGCCAGCACAAGCGCTAGCACTTCAGCGCCCGCGACCAGGAACAACCCCCCGGCGACCAGTCTGATCACACCGGGCTCCTCAGCTCATCGAGGACTAGGCGAAGAGCGCGTTCGGCGGCTTCACGATGCCCCTCGTTCATCACGTGAGTGCTGAACCTGGCCTCGGCGAACAGC
Organism: Mycolicibacterium helvum; assembly: GCF_010731895.1. Taxonomy (NCBI): domain Bacteria; kingdom Bacillati; phylum Actinomycetota; class Actinomycetes; order Mycobacteriales; family Mycobacteriaceae; genus Mycobacterium; species Mycolicibacterium helvum. Next base: position 6,049,001 of record NZ_AP022596.1, read on the forward strand.
GCGACCAGCTCGGTCGCGCTGCCGGCATGGATCGCTTCGTGCTCGACGGCACGGGCCAGTACCTCCGAGGGGGTGTCCGATTCCTGGGGCGCCGCGCCGGGAGCGTTGGCCAGCGCATGTTCCATCGCTGCGTAACACGCGATGATGGCCTCTCGCGGTTCACGGCTGAGGTCGCCGACCTCGGCCAGGCCCCGTTCGGCCGCCAGGGCAAGCGATCCCGGGCCCGTCGGCACCGGCTCCTGCTCAGCGCCGCCCATCATCAGCGGCGCCGACGCCGCATCGCGGCGGCCGCGAACCCGGAGCACGATCATGCCGACGACCACGACCACCAGCAGGGCGGCCATGGCGAACATGAGGTACCAGAACACGGGGTTTGTGACGCCTGGCTGCGCTGACGGTGCAGGCGGGACGGCACCTCGGCCGGGCGGGACGGCGCCGGACGGCGCAGTGGTGACCGGCGAGGGTGCTCTGCCCCGGAGCTGCGGCAGGCGTAGCTGGACGAGCAGCGAGACGACCAGCAGCCAGGCCAGGATCGCGGCGAGGATGACCAGCACGAAGCGCCAACTTCGTCGCACGCCACCGCCTCCGCCGCCCGGGACCTCGTAGTGGGCAGACGGTCTGGCGCGGCGCGGGTCGCGCAGCGACGCCACGATCGACACGATGATCACCAAGAGGCACGCGACCACCAGGGCCAGGATCCCCAGCAGGCCCGCGGTGGGGTCGGCCGGTTGTTCACGGTTGGCCGATTGAGCCCCGGGCAGCTGTCCACGAAGTGCTATCCCGAGCAGCAGCACCACGGCGACCAGCGCAACCACCCGCATCTTCGCCTGCCGGTGATGCTCGAAGTCGATGGCAGCCGTCGCCATTGCCCGAACATACGCCCGTACGGTAGATGGGTGGACCGCTTGCGTGACGACGACGCGTGCCCCGGTGCCCTGCAGGTGCACCAGGCCGCCGACGGAGCGCTGGCCCGGTTGCGACTGCCGGGCGGGATGATCACCGCCGCGCAGCTGGAAGCACTGGCGCACACCGCGACCGAGTTCGGCAACGGCACGCTGGAGCTGACCGTGCGGGGCAATCTGCAACTGCGCGGGGTGCGGGATGCGACGGCTGTCGCGCAGGCAGCGGCCGCGGCCGGGCTACTGCCCTCACCCACCCATGAACGGGTGCGCAATATCGTCGCTTCCCCGCTGTCCGGCCGGGTCGGCGGCCTGGCCGATGCGCGGCCGTGGGTGACCGAACTGGACGTCTGCATCCAGGCCGACCCAGACCTGGCGCAGCTGCCGGGGCGATTCCTGTTCGGCATCGACGACGGCCGCGGTGACATCTCCGGGCTGGGCCCCGACGTTGGCGCACATGTTCTGCCCGACGGTGTGGCGCTGCTGCTGGCCGGGCGCGACACCGGAATTCGGCTTCCGGCGGGCGCGGTGGTCGCCACGCTGATCACGGTGGCGCGCCGGTTCGTCGAAGTCCGCGGAAAGGCTTGGCGGGTAGCAGAATTGGATGACCCGTCCGCGTTGGTTTCGGATTTCGTCACGACAGCGCCAGCCGGCGCGACGTACCCACCGGCGCTGCGTCCTCCGGTCGGCTGGATCACTCAGGACGACGGCCGAGTGGCGCTGGGCGCGGCCGTCCCGCTGGGTGTGCTGCCGGCCCGGCAGGCCGAGTTCGTCGCCGCCATCGACGCACCGGTGGTGATCACCCCGTGGCGCTCACTGCTGGTCTGCGATCTGGCTGAGGGGGTGGCCGACACGTCGTTACGGGTGCTCGCGCCGATGGGACTGGTGTTCGACGAGAATTCACCGTGGCTTGACATCAGTGCCTGCGTGGGCAGCCCCGGGTGCGAGAAGTCGCAGGCTGACGTGCGCGCCGAGGCGACCCGGGCGGCCCTCGACGGAGCTGTCGACGGGCACGTGCACTACGTGGGCTGCGAGCGGGCGTGCGGCAGCCCCCCGACCGGGCAGGTGTTCGTGGCGACCGCGGAGGGGTTCCGGCCAGCATCGCGCTAGGTCGTAGGGTGATCGCGTGCTCGACTACATCCGCGACGCCGCCGAGATCTATCGGCAGTCGTTCGCGACGATTCGTGCCGAAGCCGACCTGACGTCGTTTCCCGAGGATGTCGCGCGCGTGGTCGTCCGGCTGATCCACACCTGCGGGCAGGTCGATGTCGCCGAGCAGGTGGCGTTCACGCCCGGCGTGGTCGCTGCGACCCACGCCGCCCTGCTGGCCGGGGCGCCGATCCTGTGTGACTCGTCGATGGTTGCGGCGGGGATCACCGCCGCCCGCCTCCCCGGCGGCAACGAGGTGGTGTCGCTGGTCGCCGATCCGCGGGCCGCCGAGCTGGCCCAGCGCCGCGAGACCACCCGCTCGGCGGCCGGTGTGGAGCTGTGGGCCGACCGGCTGGCCGGGGCGGTGGTGGCTATCGGCAATGCGCCGACCGCGTTGTTCCGGCTGCTGGAACTCGTCGACGACGGGGTGCCCGGCCCGGTGTCGGTGCTCGGCGGACCGGTCGGGTTCGTCGGCTCGGCGCAGTCCAAGCAAGAGCTGATCGACCGTCCGCGTGGAATGGAGTACCTCGTGGTCAAAGGTCGTCGGGGTGGCAGCGCAATGGCCGCCGCCGCTGTCAACGCGATCGCGAGTGAGCGCGAATGACCCACGGCACGTTGTATGGGGTCGGCCTCGGCCCGGGCGATCCGGAGCTGGTGACGGTCAAGGCCGCCCGGATCATCGGCGCGGCCGACGTGGTGGCCTATCACAGCGCGCGGCACGGCCGCAGCATCGCGCGGCGCATCGCGGAGCCCTACCTGCGCGCCGGGCAGATCGAAGAACACCTGACCTATCCGGTGACCGTTGAGACCACCCAGCACCCGGGCGGCTATGCGGGTGCGATGGAGGACTTCTACCGGGAGTCGGCCGAGCGGATCGCCGTCCATCTGGATGCCGGACGCGACGTGGCATTGCTGGCCGAGGGTGATCCGTTGTTCTACAGCTCCTACATGCACATGCACACCCGGCTGACCGAGCGGTTCAGCGCGGTGATCATCCCTGGCGTGACGTCGGTGAGCGCTGCCTCGGCGGCGATCGCGACCCCCCTGGTAACCGGTGACGAGGTGCTCTCGGTGCTACCCGGCACCATGCCGGTGCGGGAGCTGGCCCGTCGCCTCGCCGACGCCGACGCCGCGGTGATACTCAAACTCGGCCGCTCGTATCCCCAAGTACGGGAAGCACTTTCGATGGCTGGCCGACTCGACGAGGCATTCTATGTCGAACGCGCCAGCACCGACGCGCAGCGAGTGCTGCCAGCCGGTGAGGTTGACGCCGACGGGGTGCCGTACTTCTCGTTGGCGATCCTGCCGGGCGGGCACCGCACGAAGCCGGCCACCGGTGGCGTCGCGGTGGTGGGCCTAGGCCCTGGCGACGTGGACTGGATGACGCCGCAGAGCCGCCAGGAGTTGGCCGCGGCCACCGATCTGATCGGCTACGGTCCGTACCTGGACCGGGTGCCTGCGCAGCCGGGGCAGCGTCGTCATCCCAGCGACAACACCGACGAACCGGCGCGGGCGCGGCTGGCCTGCGAGCTGGCCGAGCAGGGCCGGGCGGTCGCGGTGATTTCCTCGGGCGATCCGGGTGTGTTCGCGATGGCGACCGCCGTGCTCGAGGAGGCCAAACAGTGGCCGAATGTCGCGGTGCGGGTGATCCCGGCGATGACGGCCGCGCAGGCGGTGGCCAGCCGGGTCGGCGCCCCGCTTGGCCACGATTATGCGGTGATCTCACTGTCTGACCGGCTCAAGCCGTGGGATGTCATCTCCGCCCGGCTGTCGGCGGCGGCGCAGGCCGATCTGGTGCTGGCGGTCTACAACCCGGCTTCGAAGAGCCGCACCTGGCAGGTCGCCGCTATGCGAGATCTGCTGCTGGAGCACCGCGAACCGGGCACCCCAGTGGTGATCGGCCGCGATATCGCCGGTCCCGGTGAGTCGGTGCGGATCGTGCGGCTGGGCGACCTGGATCCGGCCGATGTCGACATGCGGTGCCTGCTGATTGTCGGCTCGTCGCAGACGCAGTGGTACGGCGACACGGTGTTCACCCCGCGGCGCTACCCCGCCTGACCTCAGAAATTTCTTTAGGCTCGTCAGCCACAGCAGTCACAATCCGGCAGAATCCGTCGGGACATCGAACTAATGTTCGAATTGTGTTGGAGATGCTGGACGATGTGCTGACCGCCTGGGACAAGGTGGCGGCACACCCGGCGAATGCCGTGACTGCGCCCGAACTCCTGTCGGTGCTCGAACGCGTAGAGCGGCTGCGCCGGATGCTTCCCGCGGTCGAACACACCGTCCTGACGCAGCTTAAGTCGCAAACAACACCCACTACTATGGGTGCCAAATCGTGGCGAGCCGTCCTCACCAACCGTCTCGCCATCAGCGGCGCCGACGCCACCCGGCGGATCAACGAAGCCGCCGAGCTGGGGCCACGGCATTCCCTGACCGGACAAGCACTTCCACCGACACTGCCCACGACTGCCGCCGCCCAATCCCGTGGCGAGATCGGCGCCGACCATGTGGCGGTTATCCGGTCATTCATGGACCATCTGCCCGCATCCGTCGATATCGCGACCCGCGAGCATGCCGAAGCTCAACTGGGCGGGCTGGCCGGCGGGCTCAGCCCGGAAGGTCTGCGCACGCTGGCTCATCAGCTGATGGCCATGATCAACCAAGACGGCAGCCTCGACGACGAGCGCGAGCAGGCCCGCAAACGCGGGATCGCCATCGGGCCGCAACAAGTCGACGGCATGAGCAGGATCACCGGCTGGGTGGATCCGGAAATGCGGGCGGCCATGGATGCCACCAACGCAAAACTCGCCGCCCCCGGCTACTGCAACCCCGACGACGAATCACCCTGCGTGGACGGGACCCCCACCCGCGAGCAGATCGAAAATGACTCGCGCACTTCGGGACAGCGCACCCACGATGCACTGAAGACCCTGTGTATGGCGATGCTGTCCTCAGGGCAGCTCGGTCAACACAACGGACTGCCAGTGACGATAGTTGTCACCACCACCCTCGAGCAGCTGACGTCCGCGGCCGGGCTTGCCCACACCGGCGGTGGCACGCACCTGCCCATGCCGACCGTTATCCGGATGGCTTCGCACGCCCACCCCTACCTGACCGTGTTCGAATCACCCAGAGAAATCCGGCTTTACCACGGACGCACCCGCCGCACTGCGAGTCCTGGACAACGCCTCGCCCTCTACGCGATCGACAAAGGCTGCACCAAACCCAATTGCACGGCACCTGCCTACCAAACCCAAGTCCACCACGCCACCCGCGACTTCGCCCGCGGCGGCAACACTGATATCCACGACCTCACCTTGGCTTGCGGATGCGACAACCGCATGGTCAACGACGGTCCCAACGGCTGGACAACCCGAAAACGCAGACGTGACAACAAGACCGAATGGATTCCGCCTCCGCACCTCGACCGCGGACAAACGCGGGTGAACTACCTCCATCACCCCGAGGAACTTCTCTGCTCCGACGACTAATGGGGCAGACCGGTGGCTATCGCTCGAGACCCGCAACCCAAGCCGCGGCTTCGTCGACGGTGCCGACTGCACCCACTCCGGCCGGCAGCGGCGGCCGGTCGATCATTACGACGGCAACGCCCAGATCGGCTGCGGCCTTGAGCTTGGCGTGCGTCAGCTCTCCCCCGCTGTTCTTGGTCACCAGCACGTCGATTCTGTTGTCCCGCAACAGTGCACACTCGTCGACGTAGCCGTACGGCCCGCGAGACAACAGCACCTCATGGTTGCGCGGCAGTACCACGGCTTCAGGCGGAGTCACGACCCGGATCAGGAACCACGCATGACTCGACGTGAACGGCCCCACCCCAGAGCGTCCGGTGGTGAGGAACACTCGCGAATACTGTTGGTCGGCGACGACCTGCGCGGCCTCGACATCGGAGGCCACCCGCGCCGCACCCGTCGCGTCCCACGCCGGACGGGACAGCACCAGGTGCGGCAAACCCCGTTCAGCGCACACCTGCGCGGCATGTGCGGTCATGGTCGCCGCGAACGGATGGGTTGCATCGACCACGGCATCGATCGCGTTGTCGCCCAACCACTGCCGCAAACCCGCCACCCCACCGAAGCCGCCGATGCGGACGGGTCCGGCCGGAAGCGCCGGGTCGGGCACCCGTCCGGCCAGCGAGCTGACGATGTCGTGGTCCGGGTGCAGCCGGCCCGCCAACGCCCGGGCCTCCCCGGTGCCGCCCAGCAGCAGGATCCGCATCAGTGCCGGCTTCCCCGGGTGCGCCCGGAGGAATACAGGTAGCTGTCGGTAAACCCTTCGGCAGCAAGCACATCTCCGACGACGATCACCGCGGTTTTGGTGATCTGCCCATCGTGCATCTGCCCGGCGATATCCGCCAGGGTGCCGCGTAGCACGACCTCCTGCGGCCAGCTGGCGAAGGCGACGACGGCGACCGGAGTATCGGGCCGGTAGCCGCCCGCCAGCAGTTGCGGCACGATCGCGTCGATCCGGTGAGCGGCCAGATGCAGAACCAGCGTGGCGCCGGGCGCCGACAGCGTGATCAGATCCTCGTCGTCGGGCATGGCCGTCGACAGGGTGGACACCCGGCTCAACGTCACGGTCTGCGCCACGCCAGGAACCGTGAGCTCCCGCCCGAGCGCGGCGGCGGCAGCAGCGAATGCCGGCACACCGGGGACGATTTCGTAGGAGATCCCGAGCGCGTCGAGCCGGCGGCACTGCTCGGCCAGCGCACTGTAGATCGACGGGTCGCCGGAATGCAGGCGCGCCACGTCGCGCCCAGCGGCGTCGGCATCGGCCAGTTCGGCGATGATCTGCTCGAGAGTCAGCGGACCGGTATCGACGATTTTGGCATCGGCGGGACACAGCGCCAGCAGATCCTCGGGCATGATCGAACCGGCGTACAGGCACACCGGGCAGCGCTGGAGTAGCCGCTGACCGCGCACAGTGATCAGGTCGGCCGCGCCGGGCCCGGCGCCGATGAAGTAGACCGTCATGGCTTGCGCACCACCCACTGAGTGACGGGCATGGCGGGCCGCCAGCCGGTGAAGCCACCCACGGCCTCGCCACGATAGTGCTGGAAGCGTCGCAACTGACCACCAAGGTTCGAATAGTATTGCAGCAGAACCATTTCAGATTCTGCCGTCACAGTGTTGACAACCAGTCGACCGCCGCTGGGCAATCGCTGCAGACACGCGTCGAGCAGGCCCGGTGTCGTGAGGCCACCGCCGATGAAGATCGCCGCCGGGGTCTGCACACCGGTGACGCCACCGTCCGTCAGTTCAGCGTCGGCGAAAGCTTCGGGCGCCGCACCACGCACCTCGACGTTCACCCCGAACATGAAGGCGTTCGCGGCGATCCGGGCACGTCGCACCTCATCGCGTTCGAATGCCACTGCTGCGCAGGATGAGCCGCTTCGGCACCACTCGACGGCAACGCTTCCCGAACCGGCACCGACATCCCACAGCAACTCGCCGGGGCGAGGAGCCAATGCCGCCAACGTGACCGCACGCATCGACTGTTTGGTGAGTTGCCCGTCATGGGCGAGCACATCGTCAGGCAGCACCGACAACAGCCGCTCGTCAGGCAGATAGCGCACGGCGACCACGTTCAGATCATCGACGCCGCCCGGCGGTGTGCTGGCCCAGACCGCTGCGGTGCCGTCGCGCCGGCGTTCGGCCGGGCCACCGAGCTGCTCCAGCACCGTCATCGGTGAGTCGCCCCGGCCCGCGTCGGCGAACACAGTCGCCAGCTCGCCGGGTCCCGAACCGTCGCGGCACAGCACGATCGCCTGGCCGCCGCGGCGCACCGCGGCACGCGGCTGCGCATTCATCAGGCTGATCACCTCGGTGTCCTGGACCGACCACCCGAGCCGGGCGCACGCAAGCGTCACGCTCGACACGTGCGGCAGCACCGTCACCCGGTCGGCACCGCACAGCCCGATCAGCGACGCGCCGACGCCGTGCAGCATCGGGTCCCCGCTGGCCACCACGTGCACGTCCCCATCGAAATCGCGGATCGCATACAGCGCGTCCCGGAACGGTCGGCCCCAATCCCTGCGCTCCGCGATGACCGATTCGTCGAGCAGGTCAAGCTGACGCTTGGACCCATAAATGACTGTGGCCCGGTTTAATTCGGCGCTCGATGCCGGCGTGAGCCCGGCCATCCCGTCGGCCCCGATGCCGACCACAACGATGCGGCTCATCTCGGCATCCTGCGCCACACAAACTGCGGCAACATCCGAAACGCGAAAGCCAACACCGCGAGCGGCGCGGGCACCCAGACCGTGCGCCGGCCCTTGTGCAGTGCGCGAACCGTCGCGTCGGCCACCTGAGCCGGCGTACTGGACAGCGGCGCGGGTTCCATGCCCTGCGTCATCCGCCCGATGACGAAGCCGGGCCGCACGATCAGCAGCCGCACCCCGCTGCCGTGCAGGGCATCCGCCAGCCCGTTGGCGAACGCGTCGAGCCCGGCCTTGGCCGAGCCGTAGACGTAGTTGGCGCGCCGCCCGCGCACCCCGGCGATCGAGGAGAACACCACCAGCGCACCCGTATCGGCCGCGCGCATCGCAGTAGCCAGGCGGGTCAGCAGGTTCACCTGCGCGACGTAGTCGGTCTGCACGACCGCGACGGCATGCTCGGCGTCGGCTTCGGCGCGGGCCTGATCGCCCAGGATCCCGAACGCCAGCACAGCGGTGCCCATCGGACCATGCTCGGCCACCAGCGCGTCCACCAGCGGGCCGTGCGAGGCAAAATCGTCGGCGTCGAACTCGATGGTGTGCACTGCCGTCGCCCCAGCGTTGCGCAGCGCGCTGACCTGCTCATCGAGCTGGTCAGCACGCCGGGCGGCCAACACAACCGTCGCGCCGGACGCCAGCCGCGCGGCGACTTCGACGCCGATTTCGCTGCGGCCGCCGAAGATCACGACCGGACCGGCCCCCGTGTCATTCACACCTCGAGATTATTCACTGCGCTAGCCTCGACCTTGATGGCGAACTCAACGACCCGGCTGACCAGCGACGCGCTGGCTTTCCTCACCGAACGCCACCTCGCGATGCTGACAACTCTGCGCTCGGACAATTCACCACATGTGGTGGCTGTCGGTTTCACCTTCGATCCCAAGACCCACATCGCCCGCGTCATCACCAGCGACGGCTCGCAAAAGGCGATCAACGCTGAGCGATCCAGAGTCGGCGTGCTGTCCCAGGTCGACGGTGCCCGCTGGCTCTCGCTCGAGGGCGCAGCCAGTGTGAACCGTGATCCGGCCGCAGTCCGTGACGCCGAGCTGCGCTACGCCCAGCGCTACCGCACCCCGCGCGTCAATCCCAAGCGTGTCGTCATTGAGGTGCACGTCACCCGGGTGCTGGGCTCCTCGGGACTGCTCGACCACTCGACGAGCTAGACCGGCACCACGGTCAGCTCGTGCGGGCCGGTGTTGACGGCCAACGCGCCGTCGGCAGTGACGATCACGATGTCCTCGATGCGGGCGCCCCACTGGCCCGGGAAATAGACGCCCGGCTCGACGGAGAACGCCATGCCCTCGGTCAGCGGCAGGTCGTTACCCGCCACGATGTAGGGCTCCTCGTGCACCGAAAGCCCGATGCCGTGCCCGGTGCGGTGCACGAAGTACTCGGCCAGCCCGGCATCGGCCAGCACGTCGCGGGCCGCGGCGTCGACCTGCTCGGCCGTCACACCGGGACGCACCGCCGCGACCGCGGCGGCCTGTGCGCGCTGCAACACCGCGTACTGTTCGGCGATCTCGGCGCTTGGCTCGCCGAGGCTGTAGGTACGAGTGCAGTCGGAGTTGTACCCGGGGGCGTACGGCCCGCCGATGTCGACGACGACGATGTCGCCGGCCTGCAGCACCCGATCCGAGCATTCGTGATGCGGGTCGGCGCCGTGCGGACCGGAGCCGACAATGATGAATGCCACCGATGAGTGCCCCTCGGCCACAATCGCTTTGGCGATATCGTCAGCGACGTCGGCTTCGGTGCGGCCAGGCACGAGAAATTCGGGCACGCGGGCATGCACCCGGTCGATCGCGGCACCGGCCTTGCGCAGCGCGTCGATCTCGGCCGGGTCCTTGACCATCCGCAACGAGCGCAACACATCGGTCGCCAACACCGGCACCGAGCCGAATCGTTCGGCCAAGGGCAGCAGGTGCAGCGCAGGCATCGAGTCGGTCACCGCGACGCGGGCGTGTCCGCCAAGGGCGACGGCAACCACGTCGTAGGGGTTTTCGCCATCCACCCAGTCCTGCACCGGCAGTCCCAGCTCGACGACGGCGGATTCCTTCAGCGAGGCCAACTCGAGGCGCGGCACCACCATGATCGGCTGCCCGGTAGCGGGCACCACCAGCGCGGTCAGCCGCTCGAAGGTCTGGGCCGCCGAGCCGACGAGGTAGCGCAGGTCGTAGCCCGGGGTGATAACCAGACCGGCCAGCCCGGCATCGGCGGCCGCGGCTGCTGCGGCGGCGAGCCGGCGGGCATAGACATCGCTGCTGAAACGGCTGGCTGCGTCGCTGGCGGTCATGCCAGCCAGATTAGCCGCCGCCCGGGGATGAGGCGGTACTCCACGACAGCCAGGTGGTGTTCTTGGCGCCCGACAAGGGGTTTACCGCGGGTTCGGTGAGATTTACTCTGGCTGCGCCCAGTACCCGGTACCGCCCTGTGGCGACGATCTCGCCAAATGCACGGCCCGGCCCCGTGGTCTGCCGCCCGCCGCAACAATGCGGGCGACGAGTTCTTCTTCCGACATCCCACCCCAGACGCCAAAGCCTTCCCTGAACGCCAGGGCGTAGGCACCGCACTCCCGGATCACCGGACACGCTTCGCAGACGGCCCGCGCTCGGCTCAGGCGACTTCTGCGCCGCCCCGCGCGCTCCCCATCGGGGTGAAAAAACAGCTCCGGATCCTCATTGCGACAGCGCGCGGCGTCACGCCAATCCGCCGACGGGTCGCGCACATGCCCAGGCGGCCGAGCTTGCGTCCCGTCCGGATACTGCGGCACCGTGGCGGCCAGCAACGCTGCGGGCGTCATGGGGTCTCGGGAGTCCGGTCGCGCACAGATGTGCACGAATCTATGAAACCACGCAGTATTCGACGCGACATTTCGTTGTTCTCCCAATCGATTTCGGGATGCCACTGAATCGCGGTGAGGGGTTGGTGCACGGCCTCATAGGCTTCGATGAGCCCGTCGTCGGCGTATGCGGTAGCCACGAAAGCCGATGCGAGGACCCGGATGCCCTGATGGTGTTGACTGTTGACGGCAATCCGGCCCTCTCGATCGAGCCATTTCGCTATCCGGCTACCGGCTTCGACTCCGATGTCATGCGCGATGGAGACGAGGTCGTCTTCGGTCCGTCGGTGCGCAATCTCCGACGGATGGTCCCGGGGCAGGTCGGCGTAGAGCGATCCGCCGCGCGCGGTGTTGACCAATTGAGCACCGCGACAGATCGCCAGCGTGGGAATTTGGCGTCGCCAGGCCGACTCGAAGGCGGCAATCTCGTTGCTATCGCGGGTGGCGTTGACCGGCCCGATGCTCGGATCGTTGCGGTCGGCGCCATACCGCGTCGGTTCGACATCGACTCCGCCGCTGAGCAGCAGACCATCGACGTGTTCGAGCAGCCGGGATATGGGCAACGCTGCTGTGCCGCAATCGATTGCCAGTGGGATGGCACCACAGTAGTACAGCCCCTCGAACATCCGCCGCCAGTGCACCAGCTTCGGCAATTCCGGACTACTGATGGTGACCGCGATGATCGGCTTCGGACCTGCGCGACGACCGGCCTCCGTGGGCGGGGATGGGGTCATTGTGGGTAGCTACCTTCCGACGATGAGCGTGCCGGACTGCGGGTGCGACGTCAGGACAACCGCACCGCAAGGCGGCGAGCAAGTTTGGTGGCCAGGATGTAAGGCGTTGCACCGAAGGGCCACTGGGACACGATTTTCCCGGTACCGGCGCGGAAGTAGTTGTTTGTCGTCGCCCACACCGTCTTGGCCAGCTGCGCTTGGATGAGTTCGTTGAATAGGACGAACGCCGACCTGCGCACCTCGATGACGGATTTGCCGGTTTTCGCCGCTTTGTCGATCAGGCCTGCGGCGAAACCGGCCTGAGCTTCATAGAAGGCGACCAGCGGCACCGAGTTGGTGTTGGGTCCATACATGATGAAGAAGTTCGGGAAGTCCGGGACCATCATGCCCAGCAGAGCTTCTGGTTCACCATTCCACGTTTCGTGAAGATCAGCTCCATTCTCACCATGTACCTCGAAGTTGCCGAGGTAGTTAGCGGCATCGAAACCAGTTGCCATCACGATAATGTCGAGGTCATGTTCGTCGCCGTTGGCATCGATCGCACCGGTGGGGGTGAGACCTTTGACTCCGTGCGGCACCAGAGTGACCTTCGGGTTGCGCAATGCGGCGTAGTACGTGTCGCTGAGCACGGTGCGCTTACCCTCGAATCCGAACTTCGGCGTGACCAGTTCGAGCAGGTCGGGCCGGGAGCTCAGTTCGCGGTACAGGAAGGCTTGCGCCTTGGCGTGGCGCCGCTTGTGATCACGACCACCGACCCTGGCGTGTCCGGAACCGAGCTGGCGGCGGTCGTACTCCAGATATAGCCGGTACCGTCGCCACGCATACACAAGCGGGTTCCGGTTGAGCCGGCGTTCCCGCGCCGTGAAGGCGCGGGATTCCTTGGGCAGGATCCAGTTTGGTTCGAGTTGGAAGATCTTGACCGCAGCGGCGACTTTCTCGGCTTCGGTCACGATCTGCACTGCCGAGGAGCCGGTGCCCACCACCGCGACCGACTTGCCGGTCATGTCCAGCCCGTCGACCCAGCGCGACGTGTGGCACATCGCGCCCTGGAAATCGTTGTCCGCGCGAGCGAACGGCGGCAGCAAGGGAATGTTGAGAAATCCCACCGCGCTGATCACCGCGGTGAAAATGCCGTGGTCGGTACCCGACGACGTTGTCACGGTGTAGGTGTGGTCCTCGTCGGACCAGGACACGTCTTCGACCGACTCGCGGAATCGGATCCGGCGCGTGAGATCCCATTTGTCGGCGACCCCTTCAAGGTAGCCGAGGAGCTCATGCCAGTCCGCGTGCGTGCGGGTCCAGTCATGACGCTCGAACGAGAACGAATAGATATGCGATTCGAGGTCCACCTCGGCTCCGGGATAGCGGTTATACCACCAAGTGCCACCCAGGCCCTCCGCCTGCTCAAAAATCACGAAATCTTCAATGCCCTTGCGTCGCAGTGCGACACCGGCGGCGATACCGCTGAAGCCGGCACCGATGATCGCCACGCGTGGTGTTAACTGCCTGTGCATCGGGGTTCTCCTCGTGAAAGTTGACGCCTCAAGCTCGACGTCAAAATATCTATAGGTTGAGTATTTAGACCTTTTATGAAGTTGTCAATAGCCGCTGGTCGCAACAGGGCATGCTGGTTACTTGATCTGAGCGATCCACCCGCCATCAACGACCACGTCGGTGGCGGTGATGAACGAGGCCTGCTCAGACAGTAAGAACGCCACCGCATTGGCGATGTCGGTGGGCAAACCGAGCCGGCGCAGCGGGGTGCGGTCCTCCATGTTGGCGCGCCGAGCAGGGTTCTCCTGGTACAGCGGTTCGATCATCGGAGTCAGGATCGCGCCTGGGCACACCGTGTTGACCCGAATTCCCTCCGGCCCCAGCTGCAACGCCAAGCTGCGTGACAGGGACACTACGGCGGCCTTGCTGACTTGGTAGGCGTCGAGGGGGGAATCCATACCTCGAAGTCCCGCAGTGCTGGCCACGTTGACGATCGCCTTGCCCTGGCCGCGGCGCAACAGCGGAATCGCGGCCGTGGTCAATCGCCGCAGAGCGTGCAGGTTGACCCCTAACGTCAGTTCCCAGACGCTGTCATCGACATCCAGGACTGAACCGTCTCGATCGAACAGTGCGACCCCGGCCGCGTTGACCAGATAATCCAGGGCGCCGGCGGGCACGTGCGCCACCAACGTGGGAATGTCTCCGTTCATCAGATCGAAGCCCAGATAGTCGATCTCCACCGGCAACTCGTCGGGGCGTGGCTTGATGTCAGTGGCCAGAACATGGACGCCGTCGGCAGCCAACCGTATTGCGGTGGCCAGGCCGATCCCGCCGCCGGCACCGGTGACCAGTGCGGTGGCAGTCACGACCGGACCGGGTTCAACGCCGCGGCCAACTGCCCACCGGCGAATGTCATCGCCTCCGTCGCGGTGGGAAACACTTCGTCCAACCCGAAGAATCCGTGCACCATGCCCTGCGTCAGGTGGGTCTGGACCGGCACGCCGGCAGCCGTCAGCGCGGCGGCATACAGCTCGCCCTGGGGCCGGATCGGATCGCATTCGGCCAAGATGATGGTGGCCGGCGCTAGCCCGGCAAGGTCAGCATCGAGAACGTTCACCCGCCAGTCGGTGGCCGCATCGGGTGCGGGTAGGTAATTGTCCTGGTGCCACTGCAATTCGTCACGCTCGAGCATCACCCCGTCGTAGTTGGGGTCCATTCCGCGGGCGAGATCCGTAGTGGTCACCGGGTAGATCAGCAGTTGGTGCCGCAGCGCCGGGGTGCCAGTGTCACGGGCGTGCAGAGCGACCGCGGCAGCGAGATTGCCCCCGGCACTGTCGCCCGCCACGGCGAGGTGACTGTGGTCGATATCGAGCCCGGAGGCCGGATCGGCCGCCCATTCCAGCGCATCAATGGCGTCATTGACCGCGGCGGGAAACCGCGCCTCGGGTCCGCGGCGATATCCCACCGAGAGCACCGCGGACCCGGCTGCGTTGGCCAGCAACCGGGTCGCGGTGTCATGGGAGTCGATGCTGCCCAGCAGCCAACCACCGCCATGGAAGTAGACAGTCAGCGGCAACACCGCGGTTTCCTCCGCCGGTAGGTAGAGCCGCCCCGGGACCGAGTGCCCATCGCGAGTGGGGATGGCCACGTCGACCACCCGGTGGACCGGCGGTTTGGCCAGCGCGCCGAAGGTGTTCTCGAAGTTCTGCCGGGCGGTCTCGACCGGCAGCAGGTGAGCGTTGGGTCGGCCCGAGGCCTTGGCGTCGTCGAGCATCTTCTGCGCGATCGGGTCGATGGGCATATGCGTCTCCTCAGAATCGAAGCGGTAGGGCGGTTGACGGGCAGCGCTTCAGACGCGCTCGTAGTAGCGGCGGCATTCCCAGTCGGTGACCGTGTGGGAGTCGAACGCGGTCAGCTCGTGCTGGCTGGACGTCAGAAGATGTTCGAAGACTTCGTCGCTGAATCCGGTCCGCAGCATCTTGCATTCGGCGAAGCGGTGCAGTGCGTCGTGCATCGATGTGGGAACGAGAGTGATGTTTTCGCCGGTCCAGGCGTTGCCGTCGAAGATCTCCGGGATCGGTAGCTGCCGCTGGATCCCGTCGAGGCCGGCGGCGATAGTCGCCGAGTACGCGTAGTACGGGTTCACATCCCCACCGGGGATGCGATTCTCCACCCGATAGGACGGTCCATGGCCCACCAACCGGAAGGCGCACGAGCGGTTGTCATTTCCCAGCGCAATGGCTGATCCGGCGAACTGATCGGGCTGGAATCGCTTGTAGGAGTTGATGGTCGGCGCGAACATCAGCGTGATATCGGCCGCGTGAGCGAGCTGGCCGGCTATGAAGGCACCGAACTTTTCCGACATGCCGCCGGCCGGTCGCGACGACCAGCACAGACTCTCGTCCATGTCGGCATCCCACATGCTGACATGCAGATGACACGAGGACCCGACATCATCGATCTTGGGCTTTGCCATGAATGTCACCGTCAGGTCTGCGGCGTGGGCGAGCTGTTTGACGCCGTATTTGAACAGGACATGCCGGTCGGCCATTTCCAGGGTGTCGCAGTAGTCGAGGGTGACTTCCTGCTGTCCCAGGCCCCATTCCGGTTTGGAGGATTCGATGGACACACCAAAGTCCGGCATCTGGTTGCGGATGCGTTCGATGAACCAGTCGTCCCGACTCGACTGGATCATCTGGTAGTCCGAACGGTAGTCCGAGAGCATCTTCAGGTTCTGATAACCCAGGTCCCACGCCTCGCGAGGCGGTGTGGCTGCAAGGTAGAACTCCAGTTCGGAGGCGAATTTGAAGCCCAAGCCCTGTTGGCGAGCACGCTCGATCTGATCCCGCAGGATGGTCCGCGGAGCTACCGCCAGCATGGTGTCTGACCCCGGTTCGAACGCGTCGCAGATCACCAAGGCGGCGTTCGGTTCCCACGGAACCCGCCGCAGTGTGCTCAGGTCGGGTACCAGGCGAATATCGGCCCACCCGTTGGCGGCGTTGGACACCGGCAGGTCCAGCGGATTCATCTCCAAATCGACGGCGAAGATGAAGCTGCTGGCGTTGATTCCGTCACCGGCGAGCCCGAGCGAACGGAAAGCCTGAATGGTCAGGCGTTTACCGACCAGCCGACCGTAAGGATCGGGGGTCGCGCAGATCACCGTGTTGAGCTCTCCGGCATCGGCCAGGACGGTGAATTCGTCGATGCTCAAGCAGTTGTCAGCGGTATTCATTGGTGCTCCAGGTGACGGTGGTGTTCCCACGCGGTGATGGTTTGACGCTGCCACTGGTCGTAGTGTCGAGCTTCAGCCCGTCGAGTCGCGGCATAGGAACCGCAGAACGGCTTGCCGAGCGTGTGGGGCAGCCAGTGTGAGTCTTCGAAGGCGGCGACCGCGGCGTGCAGATCGAGGGGCAGCCCAGCGGCGGCATGCCCCGCCGCGGGCAGCTCGAGCCGCTCGGTCAGACCGTACAGCCCTGCGGCCAGCACTGCGGCGGCCACCAGGTAGGGGCTGGCGTCCGCTCCGGGCCGCCGGTGTTCGACGCGTGCAGATGCGCTGTCGCCGAGGATAACCCGGCACGCGGTACTGCGGTCGTCATGCCCCCAGGCGGCGACCGCAGGGGTGAACATCTCGGGATCGATGCGTTTGAACGAGTTGACGTAGGGATTGAGCATGGCGACGGTGTCGGGCATGCCGGCCAGCAGGCCAGCCAGATAGTGGCGTCCGTGGTCGGACAACGCGCGTCCGCCATCGGAGAACACGTTGGCCCCGGCACGGGACAGACTGGAATGCACATGCCCGCCAGCACCGGACTTGTCGGCGAAGGGTTTGGCCATGAAGCTGGCGTGCAATCCGCGTTCAGCGCAGAGGTCGCGCAGATACTGGCGAGCACGCACCGCGTTATCGGCTGCCCGCAGCGCAGACTCGGGCGCCAGGGTGAACTCGAAGAATCCCGGCCCGAGTTCGGCGTGGAACATCTCGACGGTGATTCCGATGGACTCCATCCGGTTGATGAACTCGATGGCCAGCTCTTCGGCTTGCGCCGCACGGGTCAGGCTGTAGGCGTTCTCGGTACCACCGAACGCCCGCCGGTCCCGCGCATCTCGGTGGTCGCCGTGGAACAGCCAGAATTCGTACTCGAAACCGAGCACCGGGTCCAGGTCCAGGTCGGCGTAGCCGGCCAGCAGACGGCGCAGGGTGTGGCGGGGCGACATCTCGACAGGCTGTCCGTCGGACCCGACCAGGTCGGCGATCACCGCATCGGTGTCCGTACGCCAGAGCAGGTCGATACGGGTGGTCTCGTCCGGGCGCAGCGTCGCATCGGGATATCCGTTGTCGGCGTTGCTGAACGGCGTGTCGGTCACCTCGTCGGTTATCGAGAGGCCGTAGAGGATTGTGCACATCGCCAGCGCCGTCGGCGCGTGAGTCTTGGTGGACCGGACCAGCTTTCCGCGGAGACCGAGGTCATAATCGGGGATCTCGAGTTGTGTCATCCGCACGCGTTCACTCATGGGCTGCTCCTTGTGTGCCGTCGCAGCGACGCGGCCGACACGACGGGTCTCGGCCAACACGCTCGTAAACCCAGTCGGGGATATCGGCGGGATTGCGGTATACCCACCACGTGCACGAACTCACCGGAGCATCCGGGTTCCATTGTGGCGCATCGATGACGCGAGTCGGATAGCCCAGACGATCGATGGGCATGACCTCGTTGAGCTGACAGCAATGCACACAGTACGAACAGATGCCGACGGTATTCCAGGCCCAGTCATGCGGCTGCGTGGTTACCGCGAAGCTGAACGGTGCGCCGGCCCTCGGGTTCCCGTCGGTGATCCGGCCATCCAGTGATCGACCGCCGGAACCGCATGGCGCGAAACGAAACCCGATGCGGTCGGGCTCGTCGATGATCTCGATGTCGCCCTGACGACCAGTACCGCTGAGATGGGCGTGGAAGCCGTCAACGATCGCAACCATGAGCTGATGGGCGGACTCGGACCACGGCTGGTGGGATTGGCTGTAACGGCGGGCATGAATGTCGTACCAGTCGGCCATCAGGAAGTCCCACAGCCGCCCGAGGTTCTCCTCACCGCCCAGGCGTACGGCGATGTCGACGAGTCCGGACACCCGGTCCACGGCGCGGTCGTGGATGCCCAGCCAGACGGTGCGGGCAGATTCGATCGCATCGAGGGCCTGTGGGGAGCCCGCGCGGCACGCGTCAGCGGCGTCGGCCACCAGGGCGGTGAACTGTGGCCATTCGGCCTGGATCCCGGTCATGGCGCGCTCGCCGATCAGCGCACCGAGGTCGACGATGGCAGCCTCGAGGTCGGCGCCGGGCACACCGCCGTCACGCAGCCAAGCCGCTGTCGCTTCCGGCCAGCGCTGGTAGATGTCGCGTAGTTCGTCGGCTTCCAGGACCGCGACTTCCACAAGGGCGGCCGCGGCTTCGGTGTCACCGGCGGCAAAGTGCTCGGCGGCGCTACGGAACGTGCCTTTGGCCAGCTCTGCCCAAGACCCGAGGCGGGCATCTCGCCCCAATGCCGGTTGGTAGCCGACGGGGTGCAGCGGGGAGGTGTCGATCGTCATGTCAGTTCGAACCCACCGTCGACCCGCAAGTCGGTGCCGGTGATGTAACTGGCTTGATCGGAGAGCAGGAAGGCGACGGCATGGGCGATGTCGGCAGCGGTGGCGAACCGTCCGGCCGGGACCCTGGCGGCCAGCGATGCCGGCAGCACCCCGGTCTCACCGTGAGCGGCCGCCATCGGGGTCGCGACAAATCCCGGCGAGATGCTGTTGACGCGCACACCATCGGCGGCCAGGGCCCGGGCCGCGGTACGGGTCAGTTGCGCCAACCCTGCTTTGGAGGCCGCGTACTGCGGCGTGGGGTCGGGATCGGTCAGTGCGACGACCCGGTCGGCTTCGATAGAGGTGATATTGACGACCGCGGCGCCGACTGCATTGCGCAACGCCGGCGCCAGGGAGTCAATCACGTTGTAGGCGCCGATGAGGTTGATCTCCAAGGCTCGCAACCACATCGCGCGATCAACGCCCACGAACCCGGTGTTGTCGAGAACACCGGCGCAGTTGACCACATAGGAGATGTCGTCGACAGCGACCCCCGCCTCGCTCAGCCGCTGCGTCAGGTCGGGGTCGCGGACGTCGGCAGCCAGAGCGAGTTGCAGCTCGGCACGGTGGCGCGGCCGCGGCGCAGGAGGTCGTACATCCAGAGCGATGGTGCGGATCCCCGCATCCAGCAAGAGATCTGCGACGGCAGCGCCGATGCCCGAAGCCGCGCCGGTGACGATCGCGTCCCCGCCGCTGAAGGTCAGCGGCAACGACTTGGTCGGTACTCCCGTCATAGGGACTGCCTGAATCGTCGGCGGTGCTCGGTCATAGCATCGGCGAAGCACTCCTGCGGTGCGCGGATTACTCCGGCTCCGATCTGGCCACCGTCGCGGCCGGCCAACCCGACATCCATCACCGGCAATATGCCCGTGTCGAGCACCTTGCGGGCATCGATCCCGGTTGGGGTGCCTCGGAAACTGAACTGCGGGATCCGGTAGGTGTTGTTTTCGCCATAGGTAATGGCATACATCTCGAGGTTACGGTCGATCATCACTTCCGGTGAACCGCCCTGGTACTCCTGCAGCGACAATGCGCAGGCTTGCGCGAATCCGCCCAGCCCGATGGTCTCGGTGATCGGGGACTCCCCGCCCATCCAGGTGATCTCGTCTTCGGTGTGACCGGCAAACAGCTTGCCCTGGTGAATCGGCGGTGGCCCTTCAAACCAGGTGTTCCCGGTACCGGCCAGCTTGATAGCGAAGCCGCGGCAGGAGAACGCCATTGCCGAGACCAGCGTGGCGCCGGGTACGACCATGGCGTCGGCCGAAGCTTTGGCTGCCGCCATCGACAATCGCAGAAAGAAGTAGTCGTTTTCGGCCAGATGCAGCATGGCTTCCCGAACCCCGGGAACCCTGTCGTCGACCATGTCCAGGATCGCCGGCAAGATCTCGCGGTTGAACAGAATCGATGCGGCGGCGTTACGGCTGTGCACTTCGTCGCCCATGCGCAAGGCACGAGCGATCAGGGGTTTGAGGGCGACCCCGCCTTGGCGGCGGATCGCCTCGCCGACGACGGGAGCAAGTTCATTGTTGACTTGCAGAAGCCGCTGGTGCACACCGTCGTCGTAGCAACCGTAGTTCAGCCGGCGCGGCTCCTTACCTTCGTAGAAGTTGCAGAAGGCTCGGTTGCCGTGGGTGCGGTTCTCCACGACAAACACGGGCATGGACGCGGTGTAGATGCCGGCGAGCGAGCCGACCGCGGAGTGGTCCTGGCACGCACCTACTTCGATCGCTCCGGTCTCGAACCGTTCGATGGCCTCATCTCGATCCGCGGCCAGACCTTCGAACAGCGCGCCACCGATCAGTGCATCACGCTGGCCGCCCACATATTGCGACCATGGCATCGGGGCACCCGAGGTCAGCACCAGGTTGTCTCGATACCCCGGCAGCACCTCGCCTGCAGGCTTGACATCCACGACCCAGGGATCGGCGTCGTTGAGCCGGGTGAACGACTCGACGTTCGCCTCTTCGATGGAGCGGAAACCCGGCGCAGCGCCACGTTCGGTACTCACCATGCGACGACGCCTCCGTCGACGAGCAACGTTTGAGCGGTGATGAACGAGGCGCGAGGTGACAGCAGGAACTCGACGGCCTCGGCGACCTCTTCAGGCTCACCGATTCGCTTGAGCATCGCGTAACTGGCGCTGACCTCTTCGCCACCGGACACCCGAGCCATCGAGGGGCTCATCGGTGCGCGAATGACACCGGGTGCGACATTGTTGACCCGGATTCCCCGCGGAGCCAGTTCCTCAGCCAGGTAGCGGGTGTAGGCGGCGATGCCAGCCTTCGTCGCGCCGTATACCGAGGCGCCACGGAAGCGGCCGAAGTGCCCGGTGAGGCTACCGATGTTGACGATGGCGCTGCCCGCTGTGAGCAGCGGCGCGACTGCATCGGTGACACGCGCCATCCCGGCGATGTTCACCTGGAACATCAGCTCCAGCTTCGCCTCATCCAACTCCCCCAGGAACGAATCTCGGAGAATCCCAGCACAATTGACCAGACCAAACAGCGACTCGCCATCCTCGACCACTGAAGACACTGCCGAGTTGACGCTTTCACGGTTGCTGATATCCATCGCGACTGCGAGCGTTCCGGTCAACCCCTCCTGCTCGACATTGAATGCGTCAATGGACGGCTTGAGGTCGGCAGCGACTGGCACATATCCGCTTTGCAGAAGCCGGCGACAGATGGCCTGCCCGATGACGCCGGCTCCTCCCGTCACGATGACTTTGTTGCTCAACGTCTCTTCCTTCCCGAAAGCGTGTCGTCCATCACGTGTTTGACCAGTCTCATCGATAAAGACCTATTGGTCAAGTTTTTAGGTCTTTAAATAAGCGCGTTGCTCGTGGCGTTCCGCGGGTCAGATCTTTGGTCTATAGGGCGAGGCAATGACCATTCCTGGCGGCGCGCTGCGCTAACCTGTCGATAACACGGGAAGGGGCCGACATGGCGGCAGACAGCGGGGCGGTCCTCAGTCCCGTTCGGCAGATACCGGCTCACGAGCTGGTGGTCGATCAGATGCGCCGCGCTTTGGAGCTCGGGCAATTCCGCCCCGGAGACCGGTTGCCCACTGAGCGCGAGTTGTCCGAGATGCTTGATGTTTCGCGCACCACGGTGCGCACGGCGGTGGCCGTGCTCGAACGCGAAGGTCTCATCGGAGTGCGCCGTGGCCGCGGCGGCGGCTTCACCGTGCTGTCGCCGCAGATCGACACCGCAGAAATGCGCCGGGAGCTGCGCAACAACAAGCGCGCGATCCGCGACGCATTCGACTACCGCATCATCGTCGAGACCGGCGCCACCCGGCTGGCGGCCTCGCGGCGGCGCGCCGCGCACCTGAGCGCCCTGCACAAATTGCTCGCCGGCATGGATGCGGCCTTGGAAGTGGCGCTCAGCGATCAGTCCGCCCAGCACACCATCGAATTCCAGACCCTGGACTCGGCGTTTCACATGGGCATCGCCCAGGCCGCCGAAAACGATCGACTGCTCGATGCAGTGGCCGACGCGCGACGGCGCATGTGGGTGCCGGTTGGCGCGATTTTCGGCCGGCTGGAGACGAACGCCAACGATTACCACTCCGCGATACTGGAAGCCGTCGAAAAGAAGGAACCCGAACTGGCCGCCGCGCAGATGGAGGCTCATATCAATGACACCCGGTGCACCATCGAAGCCTGGCTCAAGCGCTGAGAATCCTGGTTAGTCAACGGGTTTCGGGAATCTCAGGCAACGTCTGGCCGCCATCGACGATCAACGACTGTCCGGTCACGAATCCAGCCTGCTCACTGGCAAAGAACATCGCGGCCGCTGCGACGTCGGCCGGTGCCCCCAACCGGCGCTGGGGGATGGCTGCCACCATGCCGGCGATGGCCTCCTCCCCCAGCCCGTCGAGCCCTTCTGTGGCGATACTGCCGGGGAGGACCGCGTTGATCGTGACACCGTCCGGAGCCAATTCCAGGGCAGCCGAACGCACAAATCCCAGTTGGGCAGCCTTGCTCGCCCCGTAATGCCCCAGCCCGGCGTAGCCCGTTACCGGTCCGGTGATCGAAGACGTCACCACCACCCGGCCCCGACCGCTGGCCCGCAGCGCGTCCCGACATGCCTGCACGCTGAAGATGGTGCCGGCGACATTGGTGGCGAAGATCGACCTCAGCCCGTCATCGTCGAGTGCATCCAGGTCGCACTCGGGGTAAATCCCAGCGTTGGCGCACAACACATCCATACCGCCGAGGATTCCGACGGCGTCGGCGGCCATCCGGTGACATGACTGCCGGTCAGACACATCCGCGACGATCGAATACACCCGCGCGCCGTGGACACTCAAGCGCCGTACCGCGGCATCGAGCTTGTCTGCCGATCGTCCGCTGATGACCACGGCCGCCCCGGCCTCGGCGAAGCCTCTGGCGATACCGACACCGATGCCCTGGCTTCCGCCGGTCACCAGCACTTTCATCGTCGACCAGTCGGTCACTTCAACAATCCCTTTCGTGGATACCGTCACACCACGCCCTGCTGCGGACTACTTGACGGGGTGTTCGATCTGGTGGTCGTCGAAGACGGTCGACCCGATGCGCTCATACAGATCCGGACGCGCTTTGCGCCAGTACAGTGCCAGCCCCAACGAGAACGCGAACAACCCGACCACGATGTAGGGGATCAGCTTGAAGAACAGCGTTCCCGACGCCGAACCTGCTGCCGCGGTGATGTTGGAGGCCATCAGGTAGATGACGTACACCATGCCGGCTCCACCCAGGATGGGCGCCAACAACGTCCGCCACCAGCTGGCGGTCTCGGGATGTTGCTTCTTGACATGGAAGTACACAACGGTGGCCACCGAGGACATGGTTTGCACGATCAGCAGGCAGATCGTCGCCAGGATGCCGACCAGCACAAAGAGCACAGCGTATGGGTCAGCGCCACTGACGGCACAGATGATCAGCACGATGCCGGCGAACACGCTTTGAGTCAGCGATGCAATCCACGGCGACGCATGCCTGGGGTGAGCTTCGCCGAGCCGGCGCGGCAGCAGACCGTCCCGACCGAAAGCGAAGAGATAGCGGGCCGCGGAGTTGTGAATCGCCAGCGCGCAGGCGAACGACCCGCCCAGCACCAACCACTCGAAAACGGTGACTGCCCAATGCCCCAAGTACAGCTCGGCCGGCGCGTAGAGCATATCGAACGGCGTTGGGCCGGAAGCTAATTCGACAGCTTTCGCGGGCCCGTTGCCCACGATGACCCCCCAGGCGATGAACGTGTAGAACACTCCGATGCTGATCACCGCGATAATGGTGGCGCGCGGGACGATCGTCTTCGGGTCCTTGGACTCCTCACCGTAGATGGCCGTCGACTCGAACCCGACCCAGGACCAGAACGCCATCAGCAAGCCGAGCCCGACCACTCCCCCAGATACGCCATTGGTGCTCAACGCCGTCAGCGGATTCAACGAGGTGAAGCTCATCCCGTCGGGATGATGCGCCAGCGAGGCCACCGCGCTGATGCCGAGCACGGCCAGTTCGGCCACCAGGACCACCCCTAGCACCTTGGCGGCTACCGAGATGTCCCAATGCGACAGCACCGCGATGACGACAAGGCAGATGACGGCGTAGAAGATCCACGGCAAGTCGATCCCGAACTGAGCCGTGAAGGCCTGGTCAGCAAAAGCGGAGAAGATACCGATCAGACCGGCTTCCATGATCATGTAGGTGAACATCGACATCACCCCGGCGGGCAGCCCGGGGATCTTTGACCACCCTCGCGACACGAACGTGTAAAACGCGCCCGCAGCCGTGATGTGCCTGGCCAATGCGACGAAGCCGATACTGAACACCAAAAGCACAACGGTGGCGATGATGAAACCACCAGGCGCCCCTAGGCCGTTGCCGAAACCAACCGCGACAGGCAGATTGCCTGACATCGCCGTGATCGGCGCCGAGAACGCCACCACCATGAACACCACACCGGCCAAGCCGATCGCGCCTCGCTTGAGAGTGTGTCCACCTTCGGCGCCACCGGTGGCGTCGACCGCCTGTGCTGGTTTGACGGCCATAGAGCCCGCCTTTCGTATCGGGGGTGACCTACATCACCGCTGACGGCGAGCGTAGATCCTTAAAGAACTAAAAACAAGACCTATAGACCATATGTTGATAGTCGTGACATGCTGTTAACGGCGTTGAAGACAGTAAAGGTCTTAAACCCCAGCCTTTGGAGCAAAACCGATGTCTATGTCCGACGGGATGAAAACGATGGCAACCTGCGCGGAACCATCAACTGAGGCCGAAAGGCTGACGGCTCATCTCAATACCGCTGCGAAATGCGGGCAACGCGCCTCCATCACCGGGACCGTGAGCAGCCAGATCCCCGCCTTGGCCGCAGTGCCCGCCACCAAGTTTGCGATGGCCGTCGCCACTGTCGACGGAGCGCTGCTGCACACCGGCGACAGCGCAGAACCGTTCTCGATCCAGAGCCTGTCGAAGCTCTTCGCTTTGTGCGTGCTGCTGCAGCAATGCCCCGACGCATGGCTCGAGATCGGCTGGGGCCCCACCAACGCCGGCTACGGATCCGTTGCCGACCTGGAACGTAACAACGGCAGGCCCGCCAACCCCTTCGTCAACTCCGGCGCGATCGTCGTCACCGATCGCTTGATCACGCACCGCGGTGACCCGGTTGGCGCAACCATCGGCTTGCTCCGCAGTGTCGATCCGCACGCCGCCGTCACCTCCGACGCCAGGGTGGCGCTGTCAGAGACACTGACCGGGCACCGCAATTCGGCCATCGCGCATGTTCTGGCCGAGCACGGAGTGCTGCAGAATCCGATCGACCACGTCCTGCAGCAGTACTTCGGCCAGTGCGCGATCACAGCCAACGTCCAGACCATCGCCCGGGCAGCACTTTTTCTGGCGGACCGGACCGGCAACAACAACCCACTTGACGAAGCCTCGGTTCGACGGGTGAACGCCGTCCTGCTCACCTCAGGCATGTATGGCGCCGCCGGCGACATTGCCTACCGGATCGGACTACCCGCCAAGAGCGGCATCGGCGGCGGGATCGTGGCCATCATGCCCGGCCGCGGCACCATCTGCGTGTGGAGCCCACCCCTGGACCGCGACGGCAACTCCGCAGGCGCGATTGCCGCCATCGAAGAATTCGCCCGCCTCGCCCGGTGGTCGGTCTTCTAAGCGGACCAGGCAGGATGGCTGGCATGTCTGCACCGGTGTTACTCCTCGACGGCGCCAGCATGTGGTTTCGTTCGTTCTTCGGCGTGCCTTCGTCCATCACCGCGCCCGACGGCAGGCCGGTCAACGCTGTGCGGGGGTTCCTCGACAGTGTGGCGACACTGATCACCCGGGAACGCCCCAACCGGCTGGTGGTGTGCCTCGATCTGGACTGGCGCCCGCAATTCCGGGTCGACGCGATCCCGTCGTACAAGGCGCACCGGGTCGCCATCGAGAAAGACCCTGAAAAGGCAACCGGTGAAACAGATTTGGAGGAGGTTCCGGACGAGCTGAGCCCGCAGGTCGAGATGATCATGGAGCTGCTCGGCGCATTCGGGATCGCCACCGCGGGCGCAGCGGGTTTCGAGGCCGACGACGTGCTGGGCACGCTGGCCACTGCCGAAAAGCGCGATCCGGTCGTGGTTGTCAGCGGTGACCGCGATCTGCTGCAGCTGGTGGGCGACGACCCGGTGGCGGTGCGGGTGCTCTATCTGGGCCGGGGACTGTCGAACGCGACGAAGTTCGGGCCGGCCGAGGTCGCCGAGCGCTACGGAGTGCCGCTGCATCGGGCGGGGTCGGCCTACGCCGAACTGGCTCTGCTGCGCGGTGATCCGTCCGACGGGCTACCCGGGGTGCCGGGCGTCGGGGAGAAGACCGCGGCCACGCTGCTCGCCCAGTACGGCTCGCTGGCCGACATCCTGGCGGCCGCCCACGACCCGAAATCCAAGCTATCCAAAGCTATTCGCGCCAAGCTGCTGGCCGCCACCGATTACATCGAGGCAGCCGGCCCGGTGGTGCTGGTGGCCCGCGATGCGCCCATCGAGTTCTCCACTGCCGACGATCGGCTGCCGCTGGCGGCCGCCGACCCCGCCCGCGTCGCAGACCTGGCCCACGCGTATGGCGTCAGCTCGTCGATCGCGCGCCTGCAGAAAGCGCTCGACGCGCTGCCCGACTAAGCCGGATTCATACCGAGATTGACGCTAGCGCGGACGCTTCTCGAACTGACCCTCGCCAGCGTCGACCTCGGCGCAGCGAAAGCTTGAGCAGAACACTGGCTGAGTACAATCTCGGCACAAATAGCGCGGCAAAGCCTACTTCGGCCGGCCGACCTCGTATGTGCCCTTGTCGTCCTGGAACGTCACCGTCACCTGGCGCTTGGTGCCGTCGATGCTCACCTCGCAGGTGAAGGTGTCACCCTTCTTGACCGTGGGGTTCGCACCGTTGTTGCACTTCACGTCCTTGACGTTCTTGGCGCCGTAGCCGTTGGTCTCGTCGGTGAGGATCTGCTGCACGCCGACCTGAGCCTTGCCGATATCCAGCTTGGTTGTGACGAAGAAGCCGGGCTTCCAGAAGCCCATCACCAGCACGACGGCGACGACGATCGCGGCCAGCACACCGACCACGGCGAAAATCACAGTCGAGGACTTCTTGGCGCCTTCCTCCCCGACGGGCGGGTAGGGAGCGTACTGACCGGGATCGCCCGGTTGCTGCGGGTACTGGCCGTACTGCGGCTGACCGTACTGGCCTGGCTGGGCAGGCTGACCGTACTGGCCCGGCTGGCCGTAGGCACCCGGGTTGTATTCGGTCGGAGCCTGGTACGGCTGTTGCGGGTACCCCTGCGTCGGCTGCTGACCGTACTGCGGGTACTGCTGCTGGGTATAGGCGGGCGGTTGCCACGCCGGGGGCTCGCTGGTCGGCTGCTGCCAGGCCGGCGTCTCACCGCCCGGCGTCTCCGGCTGCGGCCAGGCCGGCGCAGCGGGTGCGGGCTGCTCGGAGCCGGGGGCGGGCTGATCCTGACCCTGCGCGGGCTGGCCCTGCCAGGGATTGGGGTCAGATCCCTGCGGTCCGCTCATCGTCTCTCCTTGATCTGGTAGCGATTCGCCGCTCCCACCGTAGCGTTTGCACAACCCTACCCGCCATCAACAGCGACGACGCCGCGCCGAATGTCGTCAATGGCACGTTTCGCGGTGCTCCGCAGGCCGGCTTCCGGCCCGGCGTTGCGCACCTGGTCGAGCAGGTCGAGCACCTGACGACACCACCGCACGAAATCGCCCGCAGGCAGTGGCGTGCCCCCACCAGCCACATCGGAGGCCGCCAGGGCGGCAGCCAGGTCGCCGGTCGTCGCCCAGCGGTAGACGGCGGGGACGAATCCCTCGTCGGGCTCGCGGGTCGGGGCGATCCGGTGCCGATTCTCGTCGGCGCGCAGCTGCCCGGACAGCCGTCGCGTCTCGACCAGTGCGCGGCGCACCTTCGGGGTGGGCATATCGATCGCGTGCGCGGGTGTTGGTCCGTCGCTGCCGCGGGTTTCGAACACCATCGCCGAGAGCACCGCGGCCAACTCGGCCGGCGCCAGCCCCTTCCAGACTCCGGTGCGCAGGCACTCGGCGACCAGCAGGTCGCTCTCGCTGTAAATCCGCGCCAGCAGCCGGCCGTCGGCCGTCACCCGCGGGTCGCCCCCGCCGGTTCCTATCCCCGAGTCGCTTCGCTCCTGCCCGCCGGTTCCTTCAATGAACCCGCGCTCGGTCAGCAGTCCCACAATCCGGTCGAAGGTGCGGGCCAATGAGTTGGTCGCGGCACTGACCTTGTTGCGGATCTGCTCGTTGTCGCGTTCCACCCGCAGATAGCGCTCGCCGATACGCACCTTGGCTTCCCGGTCGGCGAGCCCATGCACCGAGTGCTTGCGCATCGCTTCGCGCAGCGACGCCAGCTCCGGGTCGATATCGGCGGGCTCGTCGCTCTCGCCACGGCGTCGACGGGCCGAGGGCACCATCAGCCCGGCTGACGCCGACAGCAACGCTGACGCCAGGTCCCTGCGCACCCTCGGCTGACGATGCTCGATCCGCTTGGGCAGTGACATCGACCCCAGCGGTGCCGTCAACCCAGCGAAATCGGCCGAGGAAACCCTTCCGGCCCAACGGTTTTCGGTCAATACCAGCGGTCGCGGGTCGGACGGGTCGTTGGCCGCTTCCAGGACAACGGCCAGTCCGCCGCGACGCCCCTGGTTGATGTTGATGATGTCGCCTTTTCGCAACGCCGCCAGCGCGTCGGCGGTGGCCCGCCTGCGCTGCAGCCGCGACGCCCGGGATTGCGCACGTTCCCGCTCGCTGATCTTGGCGCGCAGCCGCACGTAGTCGAGGATCGCCGGCTCGCGGTCGGGATTTGCCCGGCGGTCCCAGCCCAGCTCGGCGGCGATGTCGCCCAGCATCTTCTCGCCCCGTTCGACACCGCGGACCAAACCCACCACCGACCGGTCGGCTTGATACTGCGCGAACGACCGCTCCAACAGCTGATGGGCCTGCTGGGGGCCCATCTGATTCACCAGGTTGATCGTCATGTTGTACGACGGCGCGAAGGAGCTCTTCAGCGGGAACGTTCGCGTCGACGCCAGCCCGGCGATTTCGGAAGGATCCGCTGTATCTTCGCCGGGATGCCACAGCACGACGGCGTGGCCCTCGACGTCGATCCCGCGCCGCCCAGCGCGCCCGGTCAACTGGGTGTACTCCCCCGGCGTCAGCGGCATGTGCTGTTCGCCGTTGAACTTGACCAGCTTCTCCAGCACGACGGTGCGGGCCGGCATGTTGATGCCCAGCGCCAGCGTCTCGGTTGCGAAGACGGCCTTCACCAAGCCTGCTGTGAACAATTCCTCAACGGTGTGGCGGAACACCGGCAGCATGCCGGCATGGTGAGCGGCGAGCCCACGCAGCAGGCCCTCACGCCATTCGTAATAGCCCAGCACCGCCAGGTCGGGATCGGCGAGATCGCCGCAGCGGCGGTCGATCACCTCGGCGATCCGCTTACGGTCCTCGTCATTGGTCAGCCGCAATGGGCTGCGCAGGCACTGCTTGACCGCGGCATCGCAGCCAGCGCGGGAGAAGATGAATGTGATGGCCGGCAACAGCCCCTCCCGGTCCAGCGAGGCGATCACGTCGGGGCGGGCCGGCGGACGGTACAGACTCGATCGGCCTCCTTGGCGCCCCGGACCGCGCCGGCGTGGTTCCCAGTCGGTCAGGCGTTCGGCCTCACGCCGATGCGCGATATGCCGGATCAGCTCCGGGTCAACGAGGTGCTGCTTCCCCTCACGGTCGTAGTCGAATAGGTCGAACAGCCGCTTGCCGACCAGAACGTGCTGCCACAGCGGCACCGGCCGGTGCTCGTCGACCACGACGGTGGTATCGCCGCGCACGGTCTGGATCCAGCCACCGAACTCCTCGGCATTACTGACCGTGGCCGACAGGCTGACCAGCCGCACATCCTCGGGCAGGTGCAGGATCACCTCTTCCCACACCGCGCCGCGCATCCGATCGGCGAGGAAGTGCACCTCATCCATCACCACGTGGGACAGCGCACGCAATGTTTCTGAACCGGCGTACAGCATGTTGCGCAGCACCTCGGTGGTCATCACCACCACCGGCGCGTCGCCGTTGATCGACTGATCGCCGGTCAGCAGACCGATGTTCTCGGCGCCGTAGCGGCGCACCAGATCGTTGTGCTTCTGGTTGCTCAGCGCTTTGATCGGCGTGGTGTAGAAGCACTTTCGGCCCGCCGCCAACGCCAGGTGCACCGCGAACTCGCCGACGACCGTCTTGCCCGCGCCGGTCGGGGCGCACACCAGCACGCCGTGGCCGCGTTCCAGGGCCTCACACGCCTGCACCTGGAACGGGTCTAGCCGAAACGTCAGCAGCTCGGTGAACTCCCCAAGCTGGGACTCAGGTGATGTCGTCATGCTGTGCCGCAAACGTCGTCGGGGCGGCTACCGGAGTGGGCGCCTCGATCGGTGCGGCCTGGTCGTCGGGAATCTCGGCTTGCCCTTCCCGCTTGGCCTTTCGCCGGTCGTGCAGACGGGCGATCTGGATCGCGAACTCCAGCAGCACCGTCAGCGCCAGACCGAGAGCCAGCATCGAGAACGGATCCGAGCCCGGCGTGGCGAAGGCGGCGAAGACGAACACCCCGAAGATCAAGCCGCGACGCCACAACTTGAGCTTGGCGTACGGCAACATGCCGATCATGTTGAGCATGATGATCAGCAGCGGGAATTCAAAGCTGACGCCGAAGATCAGCAGCAGGTTGATCAGGAAGCCGAAGTATTGGTCGCCGGACAGCGCGGTGACCTGAACGTCGCTGCCGACCGTCAGCAGGAAGTGCAATGCCTTGGACAGCACGAAGTAGGCCAGCACGGTGCCGGACATGAACAACAGAGCCGCGAAGAAGACGAACACCGACGCGAACCGGCGTTCGTTGCGGTACAGACCGGGGGTGATGAACGCCCACAGCTGGTGCAGCCACACCGGGCAGGCCAGCACGATGCCCGCGGTCAGGCCGACCTTGAGCCGCAGCATGAATTGGTCGAACGGCGCGGTTGCCAGCAACCGGCAGCCGCCGTCGGCGCTGATATCCGCCCGGGCCGATTGCGGCAGCGAACAGTAGGGCTCGCGCAGCCATTCACCCAGGCTCTCCACCCCGAAGAAGCCGTGGCTGTACCAGAGGAAGCCGATGATGGTGGTCAGCGCGACGGCACCGATCGAGATCAGCAGCCGGGTCCGCAGTTCCCGGATGTGGTCGACGAGGGACATCGTCCCGTCGGGATTGGTGCGGCTGCGGCGTTGTCGTGGGTCGAGCCGCGACAGGATCTTAGGGGAGCGCACGGCAGCGTCTAACTACGGCGCATGAGCGCCTGATCGTCGTCGGGTTCAGGCTGGTTTGGCGTCGGTGTGGCTCTGGGCCGGCGGTGTCACCGGGGCCTCGACGCGCTCGGACTGAACCTGGGTCGGCGGCTGCGCAGGCGTGACGGGAGTGTCCGTCTTGCTCTCGTTCTGCAGCTCCTTGACCTCCGACTTGAAGATGCGCATCGACTTGCCCAGCGAACGGGCAGCGTCAGGCAACCTCTTCGACCCAAAGAGCAGCACGACCACGGCGATGAGAATCAGCCAGTGCCACGGTTGTAGAGCACCCAATTTGGTCACCTCCAGACGTTGGTTTGATGCTACCCCACCGGCCCCTGACGAGCCGGGATGCAGGTCAGCCGGTGAGATCGGCGTACGCGGCCAGCGCCGCCTCCGCGCGTGCACGCACCCGGTTCACCAGCGATTCGGGCTCCAGCACCCGAACATCGGCGCCGAATCCCAGTAACACCCTGCCCATCCACTCCTCGGAGGCATAGGTCATCACGGCCTTGTGGTAGCCGTCGGGCAGCTCCTCGAGAATCCGCATCGGGTAGTACTCGAGCATCCAGGACGCCGCCGGGGCCAGCAGCAGGGTCGCCGCAGGGAGGGCGGGGTCGGCGTCGAACAACGACGTGTCCGGCGGCGCCTGCACGGCCGGTTCCGGCGGGACCGCGGCCTGGTCGAGCACGGTCGCCTCAACGATGCGGTCGAACCGGAACAGCCGCACCCCGTCCGCGTCGCGTGACCAGGCGTTCAAGTAGCTGTGGTCGCCGACGATCACCACCCGGATGGGGTCGACGACACGGCTCGACAGGGTGTCGCGGGAGGCCGAGTAGTACTCGATGCACAGCGCGCGACCGTCACGGACCGCCGCGCGTACAGCCGCGGCGGTATCGCTTTCGATGGGCGCCCGCTCCTCCACGGCGGCGACGGCGTGGGTGTGGTCATGGCTGACAGTGCCCGCCGCCGACTCGATCTTGGCGATGGCGGACAGGGCAGCCTGCGGATCCACCACGCCGGGGATGTCGATCAAGGCGCGCAGCGCCACCAGCAGGCCGGTGGCCTCCGGCGAAGTCAGCCGCAGCGGCTCGTCCATCCCCGCCGAGAACGTCACCTTGATGGTGTCCCCGGAGAACTCGAAGTCGATCAGGTCACCCGGTCCGTAACCCGGCAGTCCGCACATCCAAAGCTGGTCGAGGTCCTGCTGGAGTTGCTTGCGGCTCACGCCGAGATCGGCAGCGGCCTCGCCATAGGTGATGCTGGGGTTGGCCTTCAGGTACGGCACCATGTTCAGCAGCCGCACCAGCCGCGTCGAAACGGGGGTCATGCGCGATCCGCCTGCGCCCGCAGCCGCGCCAGCACGTCGTCGCGCAACGTCGCCGGTTCCAACACCAGGGCATCGGCCCCATAGCCCGCAACCTCGCGGGCAAGCCGGTCGCGGGTGCCGATGTCGAGTTCGATGACTTCACCGGCGCGCCCGCCGATGGTACGCGCACCCGCGGATCTTCCGTTGCGGCGCAACGACATTGCCCGGCCATCGGCCACCCACACCGAGGCTTGGACGCCGCTGGGCGTCTCGCCGATGACCTGGTCGACGATCGCCCGCAGGTCGACACCATCCGGCCGGGTCACCGATCCAGACGCCCCAACGGTTTTGATGTCGGCACCGATGCGGGACAGCCGAAACGTCCTGGTGGCGTTGCGGTCCCGGTCATGGCCGACCAGATACCAGCGGCCCTTGTCAGTGACCACGCCCCACGGCTCCACCGTGCGCACAGTGTAGGGATCGGTGGGCAGGGAGCGGTGCCGGAATTGCACTGCATGACCGGCATCGATGGCCGACAACAGGTTCCCCAGCACATCCTCCGACCCACGCAGCCCGGGCGGGCCGGCGGCGGTGGTGATCGCCACGGCGGCGTCAGGGTCGACGTCGACGCCGGCCGCGCGCAATTTCAGCAGCGCACCCTGGGTCGCGGTGATCAGCTCGGGAGACTCCCATAGTTGGGTGGCGATCGCCACGGCCCCGGCCTCTTCGTCGGTCAGCTCGATGTCGGGCAGCGCATACGCATCCCGGTTGATGCGGTAGCCCTCGGTGGGGTCGAACGCCGAGACCCGTCCGGTCTCCAGCGGGATGCCCAGATCACGCAGTTCGTTCTTGTCGCGTTCGAACATCCGGGAGAACGCTTCGTCGCTGGGGCTGTCGGCGTAACCGGCCACATGAGAGCGGATGCGCTCTGCAGTGATGTAGCCATGGGTGGACAGCAGCGCGATGACGAGATTCATCAACCGCTCTACCTTGGATGTCGCCACTCGGAAAACCTTAGCCGGGATCGACGCGTCGCTCGTGCGGCGCGCTCGTCACATGCTGGCGATGAGCCGTTTGACCCGCTCGTCCACCGAACGGAATGGGTCCTTGCACAGCACCGTGCGCTGCGCCTGGTCGTTGAGCTTGAGATGCACCCAGTCCACCGTGAAATCGCGGCCGGCTTCCTGGGCGGCGCTGATGAATTCGCCGCGGAGCTTGGCCCGAGTGGTCTGCGGCGGCGTGTCGACGGCCGCCTCGATCTCTTCGTCGGTGGTGATCCGCGTCGCCAAACCCTTGCGCTGCAGCAGGTCGAAGACCCCGCGACCGCGCTTGATGTCGTGATAGGCCAAGTCGAGTTGGCTGATCTTGGGGTCGGACAGCTCCATGCTGTAGCGGTCCTGGTAGCGCTGGAACAGCTTGCGCTTGATCACCCAGTCGATCTCGGTGTCCACCTTCGCGAAGTCCTGGCTCTCGACAGCGTCGAGTTGGCGGCCCCATAGGTCAACGACCTGGTCGATCTGGGTATTGGGCTCGCGGGTCTGCAGGTATTCCACCGCGCGGGCGTAATACTCGCGCTGAATGTCCAGGGCGCTGGCCTGCCGCCCGCCTGCCAGCCGGACCGGCCGGCGCCCGGTCAGGTCGTGGCTGACCTCCCGGATGGCGCGGATCGGGTTGTCCAGCGAGAAATCGCGGAACGCCACGCCGGCCTCGATCATTTCCAGCACCAGCGAGGCGGTGCCGACCTTGAGCATGGTCGTGGACTCGCACATATTGGAGTCCCCGACGATCACGTGCAGCCGGCGGTACTTCTCGGCATCGGCATGCGGTTCGTCGCGGGTGTTGATGATGGGCCGGGATCGAGTGGTCGCGCTGGACACTCCTTCCCAGATGTGCTCAGCGCGCTGAGAGAGGCAGAACGTCGCGGCCTTGGGCGTCTGCAGCACCTTCCCGGCACCGCAGATCAGCTGGCGGGTGACCAGGAACGGCAACAGCACATCGGAAATCCGGGAGAACTCCCCCGCACGCACGATCAGGTAGTTCTCGTGGCAGCCGTAGGAGTTTCCGGCCGAATCGGTGTTGTTCTTGAACAGGTAGATGTCACCGCCGATGCCCTCATCGGCCAGACGCTGTTCGGCATCGATGAGCAGGTCTTCCAGCACCCGTTCACCGGCGCGGTCGTGAGTGACCAGCTGCACCAGGTTGTCGCACTCGGCGGTGGCGTACTCCGGGTGGCTACCCACGTCGAGGTACAACCGCGCACCGTTGCGCAGGAACACGTTCGAGCTGCGGCCCCACGACACCACCCGGCGGAACAGATACCGGGCGACCTCGTCCGGACTGAGCCGGCGATGGCCGTGGAACGTGCAGGTGACACCGAATTCGGTTTCGATGCCCATGATTCTCCGCTGCACGACACCGAGCCTACTGGTTCGTTTGCACTCACGGTGGCCAAGCGGTACGCGAAACGCGTTCGAAATGCCTGTGGATTGCCGAGAAAACCCGACCAACTGACATGCCACCATGAGCCGTGCCCAAGCCGGTCGCCGTCGATACCGCCACGCTGTGGGTACTCACGGACCGTCTGACCCGCACCGCTGACGAACTTGCCGACATCCCGATTCCCGGCCTCGAGGCGCTACCCGGTTCTGCGCTGAGCAGTTTGAACACGCCGCTGCGTGTCACCGCTGAAGTGCGCCGACTCGCTACGGCCGTACAGGATTGGGTTTGCTCGACACGCCGGTCGGTCGACGAACTGGCCGCGGCCGACGACGCCGGCGCCGAGCGCCTCCGACCACGGTGACCCACCCGAACGTCTCCCAGGTGCTCACCTGGCGACCGGAGGCACTGACCGAACTGGCCGACGCCTGGGACAGTGCCGCGGGCCGGCTGCAGGCCCGGGCTGACGCAGTCGACGACGCGATCGCCGGCACCACGGGCGTGTTCATCGGATCGGCGGCAGGCGCGGCCCGCCACGCGATCGGCCCGACTGCAGCAGGATTGCGCCGGATGTGCCAGGCGCTGGTTCTGGCCGCCGTCGAAGCGCGAGACGCCGCCGACATCATCGGTCGCGGCCGGGATCGGGTGCTGGGGTTACTGGCTGATGCGCGGGCCGAGGGCTGCCCGGTCGCCGACGACGGGACCGTGTGGCCGCCGGCCGAACCGTCAGCGCTGCTGGCGGTCTGCAGTGGCGGATCCGTCACGGTGGCCCAGGCGATGCTCGATAAGCGCGCAGCCACGCTGACGCGCGTGCTGCAGGGTGCATTGAGCGCGCTCGGCGCGGCCGACTCCGACGCCGCAGCGGCGATCGATGCGGCGTTCGATGCCGCAGCGGCCGGCTCGGCAGCGGTCCGGCCGGCCGCGGCGGCCGGCGATCCGGTCGCCGACTGGCCACGGATGAGTCAGGACACCATCGCCGGCCAGATCGCAGCGATGACAGAGTCCGAGCAACAGCGTCTGATCGAACACAATCCTCATGCGGCGGGCAACACAGATGGTGTTCCGTGGGAGCTGCGTATGGCGGCCAACCGGATCAACATCGCCAACGCGATCCTCGACGAACACCGCACCATCGACATTCCCGAAGAGGTGAAGTTACGGGCCACCGTCGCGGCCATGCGTGATCCGGCCGACGCCGAACGGCTATGGGCGACACTGCACGTCGATCCGGCGCTACGGGCCGCGACCATCACCGCCTATGACCGCCACGCCCGGGCGCGCATCGAGTACTACGAGACGCTGCTCGCCGACGTCCCCGATCCGTTGGACCACGACCGCCGGGTACCGCGCCAGATCCTGGCGTTCGACCCCGAGCGAGAATCCCTCATCGAGTTATCCGGTGATCTCGGCCGCGCACGCGCGCTGGCGGTGCTGGTGCCCGGACTGAACACCACATTCGACGGTTCAGCCGACGACGTCGCGACCGCGCGACGATTCGTCGCCGGCTCCGGCGGCGACGTGGCCATGATCAGCTATCTCGGCGGGCACTTCCCGACCGGTCCGCTGCTCGCCGGCGTGGTCGACGCGGCCGATCCCCGCTACGCCCTGCAGATGGCGCCGCGGCTGGCAGCGTTCAGCGAGGATGTCGAACGGCGAGCCGGGGCGATTCCGGTGACCTACCTGGGCCACTCCTACGGCGGGTCGATCCTGGGCACTGCGGAACGATTCGGCCTGACCGCCGATCGGGTGGTCTATGTCGAGGCGGCGGGAGCCGGTGTGGGCGTGCATGATCCGTCTGATTGGCACGATCGTAACCCCGGTGTGTCGCGATTCTCCATGACGGCGCCCGGCGACCCGATCGCCCTGGTGCAGGGCATCCCGTTGGGGCCGCACGGCGCCGACCCGGACCGGATGCCCGGTGTCATCCGACTCGACACCGGGCGCCGCCTCACGGGTGTGCCGATGGCGGGACCGTCTGCACACAGCGACGTCATCAACGAACCGTCCGATGCCTGGCACAACATCCTGGCGGTGATCACCGGCGATCGCGAACACATTCGGGTGAAATGACTTGCTAGCCAGGCAGATCCCGGGTCGTGAACGGATGGCCTCCGAAGGCTTCCATCGCGGCATACGTCGGCTCGAATGATCCGATGCCGGTGTTGTCGTTAGCGCTCTTGAACGTTCCGACGATCGTGATCGTTCCGTTCGGGTTGTACGTGTAGGCCGCGGCGCCCGAATCACCATGGTCGCCGGGATATCCGTCACTTCGATCGGCGCGCACGGACACCACACACGTACTCGACCCGTTGTTCGGTGTGCAATGTGAGGTCGCGCCGACCACGATCACCTGACCGCAGACTTCGTGCATAGTCGCCGTGACCTCGTTCTGCCCACTGTGGCAAACACGTTGCCCCACCTTGATTTCGCCGGCGTCAGCGTAATCGGTCGCGATCAGGCGGGTGCCGTCCGACAGCTGCACCACCGGTGCCAACCTGTCGTCAACAGGGCCGATGACGGCGACATCGGCGTTGCCGGTCGTTTTCAGCACCGGAACCTGTGGGTTGGGGGGCATCGGGAAGTTGTCCGTCGCTTTGACGTCCACGTGGTCGCTTTCCACCGCATCCGGGGTGCTGGTGTCGCGGACCAGATGGTCGACGGTCAGGTGGCCCATGACCGAACCCGAATCGTCGGCCCACCCGTAGCCGATGGTGCCCAGTCCACCGGCTCCCTCGGCAGCGAATCCGCCGCTGACATAAGCCGACTCGTCGATAGCCGGCACTGGCGCGTCAGCCGGGTCCGGGGTAGCGTCGGGCTCCTCGGCCGGCGAATCCTCAGCCGGCGCCTCAGCCTCAGCGACCGAGACGGTGGCTGAAGCCTGCGACTCAGCGGCCGGCCCATCGGATTCACTGGCACAGCCGACCAACGCGACGGCGGCCACCGTCAGCACCGCAAGCACCTGCCAGCGTCTACCCGTCATCTCAGACCTCATCCTCGACGAAGAACCGTGCCGCAACCTGCACGATGAGCGAGCCCTGTGCCGCCGGCCCCGATGACCAGTCGAGTCAGGAGTCGTCTCCTGCCGCGGGCTCATCGACTCGGGCGATGTCCGCTTTGGGCAGAAGCGCTTCCAGCGCCGACCCGGTGATCCGCCGGAACGCCCGCCGCGGCCGGCTGGCGTCCAGGATGGCGACCTCGAGCGTGGCGGGGCCGAGCACGCGCGGTTCGGCCGGCGGTGTACCGCTGCTCCCGCTGCCGCCGGTGCCGTTGATACCTGCCCGCAACGCCTCGACGGCGATCCGGACCGCATCGCCGAGTGCGGCATTCTCGGAGTAGGTCTCCTTGAGCGCGGTGATGATCGGTTCGGTGGTACCGCCCATCACCACGAAATGGGGTTCGTCGGCGATCGAGCCGTCATAGGTGATGCGGTACAGCTCAGGGGCTTTCGTCTCGCCGTAATGGGCCACTTCGGCCACACACAGCTCAACCTCGTACGGCTTGGCCTGCTCGGTAAAGATCGTCCCGAGCGTCTGCGCGTAGACGTTGGCGAGCTGACGACCCGTCACGTCGCGACGGTCGTAGGCGTAGCCGCGGGTATCGGCGAACTGAATACCGCCCCGGCGCAAGTTGTCGAACTCGTTGAACCGCCCGACCGCAGCGAAGCCAACCCGGTCGTAGAGCTCACTGATCTTCTGCAGCGACCGCGACGGGTTCTCCCCGACGAACACCACGCCGGAATCATAGGCGAGCACGACCACACTGCGGCCTCGCGCAATCCCCTTGCGCGCGAGCTCGGAACGCTCACGCATCGCCTGCTCAGGCGAGATGAAATATGGAAAGCTCACTTAGTCCACCCGCGGTGCTTCGTTGCTGGGGCCGCCGCCGGGCCCGAATGAGTTGGTCCTGGAACGCTTTTCGATCACCTCACGAGCCAGCGCCGATATCCGCTGCTCAGGCACATCGGCCGCACCTTCGGCCTCGATGGTGACAGCAGTCGGGAAGATGCCGCGCACCAGATCGGGGCCACCAGTCGCAGAGTCGTCATCGGCGGCGTCATAGAGAGCTTCCACCGCGGCCCGTAGCGCCGAATCAGCGTCGGTAACAGCGGAATACAGTTTCTTGATCGATGACTTGGCGAAGATCGAACCGGAACCGACCGACTGGTAGCCCTCTTCTTCGATGTTCCAGCCGCCGGCGGCGTCGAACGACACGATCCGTCCCGCCGTATCCGGATTCGAATCGTCGAGGTCATAACCCACCAGCAGCGGCAGTGCGACGAATCCCTGGAGCGCCGCACCGAGATTGCCGCGCACCATGGTCGAGAGCCGGTTCACCTTGCCGGGGAACGTCAGCGGGACGCCCTCGACCTTCTCGTAGTGCTCCAACTCGACCGCATACAGCCGGGCGAACTCGACGGCGATGGCCGCGGTGCCGGCAATGCCGGTGGCCGTGTAGTCGTCGGTGATGTACACCTTCTGCACATCGCGCCCGGCGATCATGTTGCCCTGCGTCGAACGGCGATCGCCGGCGATCAGGACCCCGCCCGGATATTTCAGCGCGACGATCGTGGTGCCATGCGGCAGCGCGTCACCCGGCAGCAAACCGGTGGCGCCGGTGCTGGTCGGCAGCAGCTGCGGAGCTTCCCGCCGCAGGAAATCGGAAAAAGAAGACAGATCCGTCAAGGGTGAACTAGTGGTCAGGCGATCGGAGAAAGGCCAGGTCACTGTCCGCCCTTTTGGACATATGCGCGCACGAAGTCCTCAGCGTTCTCCTCGAGGACGTCATCGATCTCGTCCAGCAGGTCGTCGGTCTCCTCGGCGAGCTTGTCGCGACGCTCCTGGCCGCCGGCGGCGTTGCCAGAGAGGTCGTCGTCCTCACCGCCACCACCACCACGCTTGGTCTGCTCTTGAGCCATCGCTGCCTCCTGCTCATTATCGGCGACTGTGTCGTGCCATTCGGCCGGGCCGCCGGTTCCTTCACACTACCGGTCGAGACCGGTATTGCTCCCTCTAACGAATGTCAGGTCGTGAGTTGTTCCACGAGTTGCACTGCGCTGTCGACCGAATCGAGCAAGGCGCCGACGTGGGCTTTGCTACCCCGCAGTGGCTCGAGGGTAGGAATCCGCACCAGCGAATCGCCGCCCAGGTCGAAGATCACCGAGTCCCAGCTCGCCGCCGCGATATCCGCACCGAACCGGCGCAGGCACTCGCCGCGGAAGTACGCCCTGGTGTCCGTCGGCGGGTTGTCGATGGCGTCGATCACCTGCTGCTCGGTCACGAGGCGCTTCATCGATCCACGCGCCACGAGCCGGTTGTAAAGGCCCTTGTCGAGCCGAACGTCGGAGTACTGCAGGTCGACCAGATGCAGTCGCGGTGCCGACCAGCCGAGGTTTTCCCGCTGCCGGAAGCCCTCCAGAAGGCGCAGCTTGGCCGGCCAGTCCAGCAGCTCCGCACACTCCATCGGATCACGCTCCAGCAGGTCCAGCACATGCGCCCAGGTTTCGACGACGAGGGAGGCGGCCGGATCGGGATCCCGGGCGTCCACCAGCTTGGCCACCCGGTCCAGGTAGATGCGCTGCATGGCCAGCGCGGTCAGCTCGCGGCCGTCGGCCAGCGCCACCGTGGCCCGCAGCGACGGGTCCCGGCTGATCACATGAACCGCATGCACCGGCCGGGCCAGCGCCAGATCCGAGAGATCCAGGCCGAATTGGGGGCCTTCCTCGATCAGATCGAGTACCAGCGACGCGGTGCCCACCTTCAGATACGTCGACGTCTCGGCGAGGTTGGCATCGCCGATGATGACGTGTAGCCGCCGGTACTTGTCGGCGTCGGCATGGGGTTCGTCGCGGGTGTTGATGATGCCGCGCTTGAGGGTGGTCTCCAGGCCGACCTCGACCTCGATGTAGTCGGCACGCTGGGACAGCTGGAAACCGGGCTCGTCACCGGAAGGTCCGATACCCACCCGGCCCGAACCCGTGACGACCTGGCGGGATACCAGGAACGGCGTGAAGCCCGCGATGATCGCTGAGAATGGCGTCTGGCGGCTCATCAGGTAGTTCTCGTGCGTGCCGTAGGAGGCACCCTTGCCGTCGACGTTGTTTTTGTACAGCTGCAGCTTGGCCGCACCGGGCACGCTGGCGACGTGCCGGGCCGCGGCCTCCATCACCCGCTCGCCGGCCTTGTCCCAGATCACCGCGTCCATCGGATCGGTGACCTCGGGGGCCGAATACTCCGGGTGCGCGTGGTCCACATAGAGCCGAGCGCCGTTGGTCAGGATCATGTTGGCGGCGCCAACCTCGTCGGCGTCGACCACCGGCGGCGGTCCCGAGGCCCTGCTGAGGTCGAATCCCCTGGCGTCGCGCAGCGGCGACTCCACCTCGTAGTCCCAGCGGGTGCGCTTGGCTCGCTGAATACCTGCGGCCGCGGCGTATGCCAGCACCGCCTGTGTCGAGGTCAGGATCGGATTGGCGGTCGGATCGGACGGCGAAGAGATGCCGTATTCGACCTCGGTCCCAATGATCCGTTGCATGGCCGCCAGCCTACGGGGCCTGCGGTAAGCGGTGTCGCGCGCCTCGCGCGTGGACAGGCTGACTTCCCGCTAGGGTGACCTCACCCAGACGCCTCCACATCGGAGCCACGCAACGATGACATCACCCGACCGCCATGCCGAAGAGCGGTGGTTTCTGGTTCGAGGGCTTCCGGCCGTGGTGCGCCGCGGCGCCCTGATACGGCGGGTGTGGGGTCGCTCGGCTCCTGCGCTGGCCGGCCTGGCGGTGGTGGCCGCGAACTCCATTCTGGTGGTGGCCTTGTCGGGCAAGCACACCATCGACATCGACGGCCATCCGACGGTGACCGAAGGATTCCTGCTTGCCCTCGTGGTGCTGGTGCTGCCGGTGGCCGGGCTGGCCGGCTGGCTGGTGTCGCGGATCGCCACGCCCCTGAAGCGTGTTGTCGCCGCCAACGTATGCCTGGTGGTCATCGTCCTGGGCTGCATTTTCGGCGGTCCCAGCCCGCGGGAGTTCGTGAATCTGGTCATGTCGGCGATCGCCATCGGCATCATCCTGGCGGCCACGGCCTCGGGTATCGGCTCGATTCTGGGCTGGGCGGCGCGTGACACGATGTCGAACCTCGCGCTGGCCAGCGGCATGTTCGTCCGGGCACTGCCGGTCGTGCTGCTCACCTTCCTGGTGTTCTTCAACACCTATGTCTGGTTGATGGCCGCGCTCGTGAGCCGTGGGCGGCTGTGGCTGGCCATCGGCTTCCTGTTCTTGATCGCCTCGGCCTTCTTGATCTCGAGCACTCTGGAACGGGTCCGCCCGATCCTCGAGTCGCCCGAACCCGCGCTCGAAGACCAGGATCGCCTGGCCGGCACACCGTTCGAGGGCATCGCCGACGAGCCCGGTGCCGATCCGTTGTCCCGGCCCGAACGCGCCAACGTGGTGTTCGTCGTCGCCGCCTCGCAAGTGGGTCAGGTGCTGACCGTCGCGCTGGCCACCGGCGCGATCTTCCTGGTGCTCGGTCTGATCGTGCTCAGCCCACCACTGCTGGACTCCTGGACACGAGGTGCGGGCAGCAATGACGGCCATATCCTCGGCATGACACTGCCCATCCCCGACCCGCTGATCCAAACGACCATGATGCTGACGGCGATCACCTTCATGTATTTGGCGGCAAAGGCGGTGACCGACAAGGAATACCGCTCCCAATTCCTCGACCCATTGCTGGACGATTTGCGTCTCACATTGGTGGCGCGGGATCGGTACCGCTCGTCACGCATGGGCAGATGATGACCGCCGCGACGCGTATCACGAGATGAAGATGGAGACACACGATGACAGAGCGCAATGATGTGTTCGATCGGCGTTACGGCGAGGTGCTGCTGGTGACCGCTAGCGAGGGCGGGCCGGAAGCTACTGTCTACAACAGCTTTCCGCTCAACGACTGCCCGGCCGAATTGTGGGACAAGCTCGACGCCGAGGCGATCGCCAAGGAACACGACGCGATCGCGGCACTGTTGAACGGCCCACGGCACTGGCTGATGAGCAGCATCGAGAAGGACGCCCAGGGCCAGCCGGATACCAAGACATTCGGCGGTATCGAGATGATGCGGCAGGCCACGGTCAAGCTGTCGTCGATGAGTCCCGCTCCGTACAGCGTCAATCAGGTCGATCGCAAGGCGGTGTTCAACTTCGACGCTGGGCGGCCGGTCTTCGAACTCGTCGACCCGCAGGGGCGGCGCTGGGTCATGCAGACCTATAGCCAGGGCGTGGACGCCAGCCTGAGCCTGGCCGGTCTGCCGGACTTGGCTGGACGCCTGACCCTGCCAGACGGCTGGCGGTATGAAACCCGCACGCTGAAAGAGCGGTTGAGGGTGGACACCACGACCCGCGATGCGCACGTCACCCAGGACAACTTCGCGAACAGCTATTCGCTGGAATTTTGAATTCATAAAGTGCCCTGTAACGAACTTACGTGGACGACGATATCGCTCCCGTAAGGCGTTTCTTCCCCTATGCTGCGGCCATATTGCGCGGCAACAAATCGGATGAAGCGCGCAACTCGGGGTAAAGGAAACAACATGAAGAAATTTGTGATCACCGGCATCGCCGCGCTGGGACTTGGCGTCGCACTCGCGGCTCCGGCCT
This sequence comes from Mycolicibacterium helvum, assembly GCF_010731895.1. Classification (NCBI taxonomy): domain Bacteria; kingdom Bacillati; phylum Actinomycetota; class Actinomycetes; order Mycobacteriales; family Mycobacteriaceae; genus Mycobacterium; species Mycolicibacterium helvum. The sequence continues at coordinate 6,093,218 of NZ_AP022596.1, forward strand.
ACGCGGACCAGGACAGCTTCATCAAGGTACTCGCCAATGACGGCTGGACTGGACCGGTCGCCACCGCGGTGGCCGTTGGCCAGCACATTTGCAGCGATATCGCCGCCGGCGTGCCACAGGCGACCACGCTGCAGACGATCTCGGACAACACCTCTGATGGTGTGGAGCCGAAGGACGCCGCGTTCTTCTACAGCGCCGCAGCCACGAATCTCTGCGGACACTGACCTCGAGGCGACCTGGGCCGGTACGCCCTAGAGGTACTGGCCCAGGTTGCTCTCGGTGTCGATGGCTCGGCTCGCACTGCTGCTCTTGCCGGTGACCAGCGTGCGGATGTAAACGATCCGCTCGCCCTTCTTGCCCGAGATCCGGGCCCAGTCATCCGGATTCGTGGTGTTGGGCAGGTCCTCGTTCTCGGCGAACTCGTCAACGATCGAGTCGAGTAGGTGCTGGATCCGCAGACCTCTCTGCCCGGTCTCCAGGACCGATTTGATCGCGTATTTCTTGGCTCGGTCGACGACGTTTTGAATCATCGCTCCCGAATTGAAGTCCTTGAAGTACATGACTTCCTTGTCACCATTGGCGTAGGTGACTTCCAGGAACCGGTTGTCGTCGATCTCGGCGTACATCCGGTCGACGACCTTCTCAATCATCGCCCTGATGCATTGCCCTCGATCGCCACCGAATTCGGCCAGATCATCGGCGTTCACCGGCAATTCTTCGGTGAGGTACTTGCTGAAGATGTCCAGTGCCGCTTCGGCATCGGGCCGCTCGATCTTGATCTTGACGTCCAGGCGGCCGGGCCGCAGGATCGCCGGGTCGATCATGTCCTCGCGGTTGGAGGCGCCGATCACGATGACGTTCTCCAGCCCCTCCACACCGTCGATCTCGGAGAGCAACTGGGGAACGACCGTCGTCTCCACGTCGGAGCTCACGCCGGTGCCGCGGGTACGGAAGATGGAGTCCATCTCGTCGAAGAACACGATCACCGGTGTTCCCTCAGAAGCCTTTTCGCGGGCCCGCTGGAAGATCAGCCGAATGTGGCGTTCGGTCTCGCCGACGAACTTGTTCAGCAGCTCCGGGCCTTTGATGTTGAGGAAGTACGACTTCGCCTCGCGCGCGTCCTCGCCACGCACCTCGGCCATCTTCTTGGCCAGTGAATTCGCAACCGCCTTGGCGATCAACGTCTTACCGCAGCCGGGAGGACCGTAGAGCAGCACACCTTTTGGTGGCCGCAGTGCGTACTCGCGGTAGAGCTCCTTGTGCAGGAACGGCAGTTCGACGGCGTCGCGGATCTGCTCGATCTGCCGGGTTAGGCCGCCGATGTCGTTGTAGGCGACATCAGGCACCTCTTCCAGCACCAGGTCCTCGACCTCGGCCTTCGGGATGCGCTCGAACGCATACCCGGCCTTGGTGTCGACCAGCAGCGAGTCGCCCGGCCGAAGTCTGCGGGGCCGCTGGTTCAGCTCCGCCTCGGACAGGCCGGCAGCGAGTTCCGGCGGCAGATCTTCCTGGGTCACCAGCGGCTCTGCCAGCCACACAATGCGTTCCTCGTCGGCGTGCCCCACGACCAGCGCACGGTGGCCGTCGGCGAGGATTTCGCGCAGAGTGCTGATTTCGCCGACGGATTCGTAGTTGCCGGCCTCGACCACCGTGAGTGCTTCGTTGAGGCGGACCGTCTGACCTTGTTTGAGCGACTTGACGTCGATATTGGGAGAGCAGGTCAGCCGCATCTTGCGACCCGAGGTGAACACGTCGACGGTGTCATCGTCGTGGGAAGTCAACAGAACGCCGTATCCACTCGGCGGCTGCCCCAGCCGGTCAACTTCCTCCCGGAGTGCGAGCAGCTGTTGGCGGGCCTCCTTGAGAGTGTCCATCAGCTTGGCGTTGCGCGCCGCCAGAGAGTCGATGCGGGCCTCGAGCTGATGTACGTCCCGAGCGCTGCGGGCGCTACCTTGTCCTAACGCGTTCTCAAGCTGCTCACGAAGAACCGACGCCTCCCGGCGCAGCTCCTCCAGTTCGGCAGCATCCTCGCTTGACAGTTGGGGGTCCTGAGCCTCGCTCATGTTGCGCTCCTCTCCCACACCGAGAGTTGGTGCGGCGGATACCTCAACGCTACCGGCCGAACCCCGATCATGTGCGTTCGGGGAATTTCGACACACTGGCAACACTGTTAATCTTTCTAATGAGTCGGGCCGAACGAGAGGACAGCCGTGACCCTGAAACTGCTAGCCACGGGCGTTGCCGCCGCCGCGATCGTCGGCGGTGTCGCCGCCGGTGTGACATCGGTTGCATTTAGCTCGCCGGTGGCGCCGACGGTGCAGCCCGTCGCCTTCGGCGCACCATTGCCGCAGACGCCGGCTCCCGACCTCCAAGGCCAGCTGGTCGCCACCCTCGACGGCCTTCAGGGCGGCGGATCGTTCTCCGGCAACAAGGCCTCCTACATCCAGTTCGGGCTGGGCCGATTCGAGGGCATCGCCGCCGATCGGGCGTTCAGCAACGCCTCGGCCAAGGGCCTGTTCCCGCTGAACTTCAATGTCGCTGACATCGACGAGGAAGGCCCGACCGCGACGGCCAACGTCACCGCGACGGCACCCAACGGTCAGACCGCCACCCAGAGCATCCAGTTCATCCAGGGGCCCAGCCCCACCGGATGGCAGCTGACCAAGCAGTCGGCGCTGGCGCTGATGCAAGGCGCCGGTTAAGTCGCCACTGGATGCACCATCCCTTGTTCGGAGTTCTGAGCGCCGCCACAATCGTGGCGGCGCTCAGCCTCTCGGGGTGTTCGGAGCACGTCGAGTCGAAGTCGACGCAGGGCCCGTTCGAGCGGTCGTCCACAGCGCTGGCTCCGCCAGAGCCCACCGCGGCGGCGCTGCCGAGCCCCGATGCGCTGACCGACGTGCTCTACCGATTGGCCGATCCGACGGTCAAGGGCACCGACAAGCTCCAACTCGTCGAGTCGACCACGCCTGATGATGCCGCGACGATCGACAAGTTCGCTGCCGCGCTGCGCGACGGTGGCTTCACCCCGCTCACCTTCAGCGCCACCGAGATTCGGTGGTCTGATCGCCAGCCCGGTGATGCGCTGGCGTCGATCAACGTCACCACGTCGAATCCGGCCAACCCGGGCAACTTCACCTTCCCGATGGAGTTCCGCCAGGACAAGGGCGCCTGGCAGCTGTCCAGGGAGACGGCGAACATGCTGCTGGCATTCGGCAATGCCCGAGGCGGCGCCAACACCGCCAGCCCAGCCAGTCCTGCGAGCCCGACCCCGACACCCTGAGAGTGGATCTCGGCGCGAAGGTTGTCCTGCGTGACAATCAGGCCGGGATCTGGCGCTTGCGGCGCAACGGGGTCGGCGTGACGGTGCCAGGAGCAAGCCGGCGGGCCGAGATCAGGAATGCCGTGTGGCCACGCATGTTGTGCTGCGGACGCACCGCGAGCCCCACGACGTTCCAGCCGCGCTGTAGCGACTCCCAGGCCCGCGGTTCGGTCCAGCACTGCTGTTCGCGCAACGCCTCAACCGTCTTGGACAGCTGAGTTACGGTCGCCACGTACACCATGAGAACGCCGCCTGGGATCAACAACCGGGCGACGGTGTCGAGCACATCCCAGGGCGCCAGCATGTCCAGCACGATCCGATCGACGGAAGCCTCGGCCAGGTCGGAGTCGACGAGGTCGCCGATGATCAACTTCCAGTTGTCCGGATCCTGCCCGAAGAAGGTCGCCACATTCCGCTGGGCGTGCACGGCGTGGTCGTCGCGCACCTCGTAGGAGATCACCTGGCCGCCGGGGCCGACGGCACGCAGCAGGGAGCACGTGAGCGCCCCCGAACCGGCTCCAGCCTCTAGGACCCGGGCGCCGGGGAAGATATCGCCCTCATGGACGATCTGGGCCGCATCCTTGGGGTAGATGACCTGAGCGCCGCGCGGCATCGAGAGCACGTAGTCGATGAGCAGCGGCCTCAGCACCAGGAACGCGTCGCCGTTGGTCGACTTGATCACACTGCCCTCGGGCAGGCCGATCACGGCGTCGTGCTCGATCGCGCCGCGGTGGGTGTGGAACTCGCTGCCCGGGTTCAGGACCATCGTGTAGTGACGACCCTTGGGGTCGGTGAGCTGCACGCGGTCCCCGACGACGAAGGGACCGGTCGGTCGCGGAGTGGCAGCGTCGTCAGTCACAGCCGTCCAGCCTGCCATAGCGGACTCGCCGCATGACGTGCCGTCTGGTTGTCGGGGCGCCGTCCTAGGCTTCGCTTATGTCACCGGGGTCGAGCGAAGCGACGGGAAGGACGGACGCCGGGACCGCGGAACGACCGCGTCCCGCGCTATCGCCGTCGCGGGCCGCCGACTTCAAGCAATGTCCGCTGCTGTATCGCTTCCGCGCTGTCGACCGCCTGCCTGAGCCGCCGTCGACGGCCCAGCTACGCGGTTCAGTTGTGCATGCTGCGCTCGAGCAGCTCTACGGCATGCCGGCGGCGGACCGCGGGCCGCAGACGGCGTTGTCACTTGTCGACTCGGCCGCCGACCGAGTGCTGGCTGAGCATCCCGACCTCGCCGACGGCTTCACCGCCGAGCAGCGCAGCGAGCTGCTGACCGCGGCGCGCGCACTGCTGACTGGCTACTACCGGCTCGAAGACCCGACCCGGTTCGACCCGCAAAGCTGCGAGCAGCGCATCGAGGTCGAGCTCGCCGACGGAACACTGCTGCGCGGCTTCGTCGACCGGATCGACGTCGCCGGCACCGGTGAGCTCCGAGTCGTCGACTACAAGACCGGCAAGGCGCCGTCCGCGGCCTGGGCGGCGGCCGAGTTCAAGGCGCTGTTCCAGATGAAGTTCTATGCCGTCGCGTTGCTGCGCTCGCGCAATGTGCTGGCGACCCGATTGCGGTTGATCTACCTCGCCGACGGCCAGGTGCTGGACTACACCCCCGAGCTCGAGGAGCTGCTGCGCTTCGAGAAGACCCTGATGGCAATCTGGCGGGCGATCCAATCCGCCGGCGCCACAGGAGATTTCCGGCCCAACCCGTCGAAGCTCTGCAGCTGGTGCAGCCACCAGGCGCTGTGCCCGGCCTATGGCGGCACCCCGCCGCCCTACCCGGGCTGGCCGCAGCAGCTGGGCGAGCCGGCCGCATGACCGACTGTTATTACCGCCGACTCGGCACCGACGGCGACATCCACAGTTTCGAAAGCACCAAATTCACTGCTAGCAACTGGGATTCGTCGATCCAGCATGGGTCGCCACCCCTGGCGCTGATGACCAAACTGATCGAGGAACACGCCGCCGGTTCTGGTCAGCGAATCGGCCGGGTGGTTCTCGATATCCTCGGCGCGATTCCGGTGGCACCTGTGCGGGTCCGGTCCTGGATCCAACGACCGGGCGCCCGGATCTCGCTGCATCAGGCCGAGATGACAGCACAACGACCAGACGGTACCTGGCGAGCCGTCGCGGCGCTGTCGGCTTGGCTGCTCACGTCCAGCGATACCGCCGCCATCGCCTCGGATCGGTACGCGCCTATCGTCGAGGGCCCGCCCAGAGCCGAGGCGCACGGCTGGCAGGGCGCACCCGGATACCTCGAGTCAATCAGCTGGCGTGGACAATCCGACACCGATGACGGCGCGGCCGTCGCATGGATGCGTCCACTGTTCTCGCTGGTCGACGACGATCCCCTCACCGACGTCCAGCGACTGGCCATGGTGGTCGACTCCGCCAACGGGGTCGGCGCGGCGCTCGATCCGACCAGCTACATGTTCATGAACACCGATACCGCTGTGCATCTACACCGGGTGCCTCGGGGAAGCGATTTCGGTGTGCGGGCCCGCGGTTCGATCGGACCGGATGGCATCGGAGTAACGACGGCCGAACTCTTCGACCGCGACGGATTCATCGGCACCTCAGCCCAGACCCTGCTGGTGCAACCGCGTTAGTATTTGCTTGTGCCTATATACACCTAGCGTAATGCTGGCGAGATGCACGTTTTTGAGGCGATCGCCGAACCGAGTCGCCGGGTGCTGCTGGACACGTTGGCCACCGGGGACCGCACGGCCGGTCAACTCGTTGCCGCACTGCCGGACCTGACCCAACCTTCGGTGTCGCGACACCTGCGCGTCCTGCGCGAGGCCGGGCTCGTCGAGGTCCGCCCCGACGCCCAGCGCCGCATCTATGCGCTGCGCGCCGACGGCTTGGTGGCCATCGACAGCTGGATCGAGCACTACCGCCAGTTCTGGACCAACCACCTCGACGCACTCGAACAGCACCTGAACGACACCGCCCAGGAGGACTCAGGACGACCCGCGAGGGCCAGATCGGTATCGATAACGAACGGGCGGTGCTGACTTTCGAGCGCCGGTTGCCACATCCCATCGACCGGGCGTCGGCGAGCACCGCTAGGTGAGGGGAATCATCTCCTGCAGCATGGTCGGTACCAGCTCACTGACGGTCGGATGGATGTGCATGGTGCGCGATATCGCGGTGTAGGGCAACCTAGCGGACATGATGTCGAGGATCGAATGGATGACCTCGTCACCGCCGACGCCGAGGATGGCCGCACCAAGGATCTCCTCGGTGTCGGCGTCGACAACGATCTGCATGAAGCCTTGTGTCTCACCCTTTTCCACCGCCCGGCCGACCCTGGTCATCGGCCGCTTGCCGACCAGTGCGCGCCGCCCGGAGGCGCGGACCTGCTCGACGGTCATTCCGGCGCGGCCCAGTGGCGGATCGATGTAGAGGGCATAGGTGGGCACCCGGTCGCTGACCCGACGTGGGTCGTCGTCGAGCAGGTTGGCGGCCACGATCTCGAAGTCGTTGTAGGAGGTGTGGGTGAAGGCGCCCTTGCCGTTGCAGTCCCCCATCGCCCAGATGTGCTCGGCGCTGGTGCGCAGCTGGTCGTCGACGACGATGTAGCCACGGCCGTCGACCTCGACTCCAGCCAGGTCCAGGCCGAGGTCGTCGGTGTTGGGTCGGCGCCCCACCGCCACCAGCAGGTGCGAGCCGGCGATGGGTTGCGCGCCGTCGGTCGGGATGACCTCGAAGCCCTTGGCCCGCTTGGTGAATCGCAGCCCGGTGGCGCCGGTGACGACGGTGATCCCTTCGGTCGTCAGGATCTCTTCGATAGTCGCCGAGACGTCCTCGTCCTCACGGGGGGTGAGCCGCGGACCCCGCTCGAGCACGGTGACCCCTGCGCCGAATCGGCGATACATCTGGGCGAATTCCAGCCCGATGTAGCTGCCGCCGATGATGACCAAATGCTCGGGCACCGTGTCGAGTTCGAGGATGCCGACATTGGTCAGGTAGTCGATGTCAGACAGGCCCGGCAGATCAGGCACTACCGCCCGACCTCCTACGTTGAGGAAGATCCGGTCGGCCTGCACGACTTCGTCGCCGACCCGAAGGGTGTGCGGGTCCTCGAAGCGGGCGTGGCCGCGGATCAGCGTGCCGCCGGGCATCCCTTCCAGCCATGACTCGACTCCGCTGCGGTCGCCGGTCACGATTCCGTCCTTGCGCGCCTTGACCTTTGCCATATCGACGGCGACGTCCCCGGTGGACACCCCGTAGTCGGCGCCGCGGCGCGCGGTGTGCGCGGTGTGCGCGCTGGCGACCAGTGTCTTGGTGGGGATACAGCCGGAGTTGACGCATGTTCCGCCGACGAGTTTGCGTTCGATCACCGCGACCGTCTGGCCCGCGGCCGTCAGCCTGCCGGCCAATGGCGGGCCAGCCTGCCCCGCGCCCACGACGATCGCGTCGTAGTGGGCTGCCGTCACAGCAGACTGGTCAGGTAGACCACCAGGAAGCCGCCGCCGACCGCGATGATGTCCTCGCTCACCGCCACCGGCAGGTCGCGGCCACCGGTGGCGGCGACCAGCCGCGAGCGCGCTTCGTAGCCGCCGAGGGTGCCCAGCACGGCGCCGATGATGCCGGCACCCAGCGAGCTGAACGTGTGGAAGAAGGCACTGCCGATGACAGCGCCGGCGAACGCACCGGTCAGGAGGCGGGCCAAGAACTGCGGCGCGCTCTTGCGGCTGGGTGTCTTCGGCAGCTGATCGGTGACGAGTTCCACGAACAACAGCACGGTCAGCACCGTCACGGTGATGGGGTGGGCCACCCACTCCGACCACTTATTGCTGACGTCGATCCACCCCAGAAACGCTCCCCAGGCCACCACCGCAGGGGCGGTCATGGCGCGTAGGCCGGCGATCACGCCGATCAACAGAGCCAATAACAGAACGAGAACGTGCGTCATGGCGGTCCTCCGGGCCGGCGGCAACTAATGGGACGCTAACACGCAGTCGCGCCGCGGGCCGGGCCAACTTCAGAAGCGGCAGAACCTGATGTCGGACGCCAGAATCGCCTTGGCCCCGATGGCCGTCAGCTCGTCCATGATCGCGTTGACCGCACGCCGCGGCACCAATGCGCGCACTGCCACCCAGTCCGGATCGGCCAGCGGCGCGATGGTCGGCGATTCCAGGCCGGGAGTGATCTCGGTCGCGCGATCGAGTACCGAACGCGGGCAGTCGTAGTCGAGCATCAGATACTGCTGACCGAAAACCACACCCTGTACCCGCGCGGCCAATTGGTCGCGCGCGGCCCGGTTGGGATCGTCGCCGTTGCCGGCGCGCTCGATCAGCACCGCTTCCGAATCGCACAATGATTCACCGAAGGCCACCAGATCGTGCAGCCGCAGGGTGCGCCCTGACCCCACCACATCGGCGATCGCGTCGGCGACACCCAGCTGTATCGAGATCTCGACAGCACCGTCAAGCCGGATGACCGTCGCCTCGATTCCCTTGCTCGCCAAGTCTTTCCGGACCAGGTTCGGGTAGGCAGTGGCGATTCGCTTACCGGCAAGATCCCCGACGGTCCAATCGCGGCCGGCGGGCGCGGCGTAGCGGAATGTGGAGGAACCGAAGCCCAGCGCCAGCCGCTCGTCCACCGGGGCGTCGGCTTCGGCGGCCAGGTCCCGGCCGGTGATACCGAAGTCGAGCTGGCCGGAACCGACGTAGATCGCGATGTCCTTGGGGCGCAGGAAAAAGAACTCGACGCCGTTGACCGGGTCGATGACGGTGAGATCCTTGGGGTCGGTGCGCCGGCGGTAGCCTGCCTCCGACAGGATCTCGGCGGCCGATTCGGACAGTGCCCCCTTGTTGGGGACGGCAACGCGCAACATGGCAGTCACTAGAGCTTCCGGTAGATGTCGTCGAGGGTCAGGCCGCGTGCAACCATCAGCACCTGTGTCCAATACAGCAGCTGGCTGATCTCCTCGGCCAGGGCCTCGTCGGGTTCATGCTCGGCCGCCAACCACACTTCGCCAGCCTCTTCGAGGATCTTTTTGCCGAGGGTGTGCACACCGGCATCCAGTGCGGCGACAGTGGCGCTGCCCGCGGGTCGGGTGCGGGCACGCTCCCCCAGTTCAGCGAACAACTCCTCGAAGGTCTTCACGGCCTGCGATTGTTCCATGTGGGCCGACTCGCCGTCACGGCGGTTTCCGGTCGGAGCCCGTTCGGTGCCGATGCGGGCACGGAGTGTCCGAGGAGAAGGCGCACCGTCAGGGCTAAGCTGGCGTCTCGTGCGAGGATCCCGGGCAACGACGGTGGCGGCTGTCGCCGCCCTGGCGCTCACCGCCTGCTCGAACCCGATCGTCACCACCAGCGATACCAGTCAGCAAACCGCTCCACCCGCTCCTGCGACGACTTCCGCGCGACCCAGCAATGACAAGCTGGTCAATGCGTTCGACTACTACACCAGGGCCGATGACGTCCATTCGGGCTATTACTTCACCAGCCCAAGCGGCAGCTGGCGGTGCGTGATCGTGCCTCGCACCTGGGCCGGCTGCCAGTCGAGCACCGGCACCGGGCGCATCGGTGTGACAGGCGCACCGCAAACGGTGACCAATGAGACCGGGCAGAGTGTCGCCCCCAACTCGATCCTGGTGCACACGCTGGACGACCCGCTGTTCGCGGCGGTCCCGGCGGACCAGTTCAAGCAGCCGTCGGGGACGGCGAAGACCTTGCCGTTCAACAAGATTCTCGCGGCCGCCGGATTCCGCTGCAACACTCAACAGGAGATCGGTATCTCCTGTGTGAGCGAGCAGACCGGCAAGGGTTTCACGTTCTCGAATACCGGGGTGAGCTGGCAATACACCGACGTTCCGTAGCGGGTCAGGCCGGTGTGGGTTTGTCCTGATGCAGCAGCTCGGCGTGCATGTCTTCCAGGGATACCCCCTTGGTCTCCATGACCCACTTCCACACGAACAGTCCCGACAGGATCGCGCACAACCCGTAGAACCCGTATGCGAGACCCAGGTGCTCGCGTAGCCCCGGGAAGGTCACGGTGATCAACCAGTTCGCCGCCCACTGCCCTGCGGCGGCCAGCCCCAGCGCGGCGGCCCGGATCCGGTTGGGGAACATCTCACCCAAGAGCACCCACACCACCGGGCCCCAGGACATACCGAAGGCCACCACGAACAGGTTGGCGGCGACCAGGGCGATGACTCCAGAGGCACCGGGGAGGTTGGGCTTGCCGTCGACCAGGGTGGCGTTGGCGAAGATGACCGACATGGTGATCAATGTGACTGCCATCCCGGATGACCCGATCAGCAGCAGTGGCTTACGCCCGATCTTGTCAATCAGCGCGATGGCGATCAGTGTGGTCGCCACATTGACCACCGATGTGATCACCGTGTAGATGGCCGACTGGTCCGCATCGAACCCGACCGCCTGCCACAGCACATTGGAGTAATAGAAGATCACGTTGATGCCGACGAACTGCTGGAAGATCGACAACCCCAGGCCGACCCAGACGATGCCGTAGAGGCCGCCGGCCGGCTTACGCAGATCCCGCCACGACGGCTTGTCCTCGCGCTCCAGGGTCTCCTGGATTCGGCTGATCGTGATCTCGAGGTTCTTCTCCCCCAGTAGCATCGTCAGTACCCTGCGGGCTTCGGGAATCTTGTGGCTGGCAACGAGATACCGCGGCGACTCCGGAATGGTGAACGCAAGTGCCCCGTAGAGGACCGCCGGCAGGGCCATCGCCAGGAACATCCAGCGCCACGCGTCAAGCCCGAGCCACAGCTCTTTGTTCGGGCCGCCGGCGATGTGCTGGAGAATCCAGTTGATGACGAACGACAAGAAGATGCCGGACACGATCGCGAGTTGTTGGAGTGAGCCCAGCCTGCCGCGGATGCGCGGCGGCGAGGTCTCGGCGATGTAGGCGGGTGCGATCACCGACGCGATGCCAACGCCGATACCGCCGACGACCCGGAAGACGACAACCGTCACGACGTTCGGGGCCAGCGCCGTACCGATCGCGCTGACAAGGAAGAACACGGCGGCGATCTTCATCACCGAGATGCGGCCGATCCGATCTGCGATCCGGCCGGCCGACATCGCGCCCGCGGCGGCACCGAGCAGAGCCGAGGCGACGGCGAAACCGAGTTCAGCATTGCCGATGCCGAAGTCTTCCTGGATCGAATCGACGGCCCCGTTGATGACCGCGCTGTCATAGCCGAAAAGCAGACCGCCCAATGCGGCCACCGAGGCGATTCGGATGGCCGTACCACCCGAGGAGAAGTCGTCATCGGTGATCGCGGATGGTGTTTGGTCGATGGGTCCTTGGCCTGCCATAAGGCGTCCTTTCCGCAGCACTGCGAAACCTGGTGGCACCTACGATCGCACAGTCGCAGTCACACCACCGCGATATCGGGTCAGCCGTTCAGGCCGAGCGTTCGCCGAGGCCGAGCTGCAGGTCCGCATAGATCTGCCGTAGCTGTGGAATGCCCAACCCGGTCAGCGAAGAAACGTGGCGTCGGCGCGGAGTGCTGGGCACCTCGACCTCGTTGGGCACCACCAACACCGGGCATCCGGCATCCTCGGCGGCGGCGGTGCCGGTGACCGAGTCCTCGACGGCCAGACAGTCGCCCGCGCTGAACCCCAGCAGGTCGGCGGCGCGCAGGTAAATGTCCGGGGCGGGCTTGCCCTCAGCTACCTCGTCGCCGCAAACAGTGATCGAGAAGTACTGCCTGCCAATGCTATTCAGTGCATTCTCGGTCAATGCCCGGCGAGTATTGGTCACCAGCGCCATCGGGACGTCAGCGGCCAGTAGCGTGTCGAGCAGTTCCCGCGCACCCGGACACCAGGGCAATCCGCTGGTGAACAGCTCACCGACGTAGTCATGCATCCAGTCGACGACCTCTGTCATGTGGTCGGGGTCCGGGTCCAGACCCAGATCGTCGAACACGATGCGGATCACGCCTTCGGCCGAACCGCCCACCGTGGCGTCGCGGACTTCGGGAGTCAGCACCCGACCACGACGGCTGTACAGCTCATTGATCGCGACGTCCCATAGCTTTTCGGAGTCGACGAGGGTGCCGTCCATGTCCCACAAGACCGCTCGCACTGAACGATTGTGCCACGTAACCGGTGACGACTTCGAATCGCGAAGTCGCCGTCCGCTGGTGAACGTCGGCACGTTCCACCGCGAATGCCCCGGCATTCACGCCGACGAAACACTAGGGTGGCGAGCGTGGATACCGACCACCAGAATCCGTCGAATGGTTCCGCCGAACGGATCCGCCTCGGCGAATGGGCGGGCGGTATCGCCGACGAACCCGCCCAAATCCCGTCCATCCGGATCGGCCGGCGGTGGATCAGCACCCTGTGGCTCGTCCCGCTCGGCGTTGCGGCGCTGGTGATCGGCGTTGCCGTCGCCCAGCATCTGCGGCAGTTCGAATGGATGCAGGAGTTCATCGATCGCTACCCGGGAACGGTCGCCCCACGTGGCGCCATCGAACCCGGCATTCCGGCATGGCTGAGGTGGGGACACCTCTTCAACATCGTCTTCATGATGTTCATCATCCGGGCCGGCCTACAGATCCTGGCCGACCATCCGCGCCTCTACCTGAATTCGGGCAGCACGCCGGGTACCGCCTGGCTGCGGCTACGCGGACCCATCCCGGCGGACCGCCTCGATCCCGCCAACCCGGCAACGGTGTGGACCGCAAAGGACGACTCGGTGTCCTTGCCGAAGTGGCTCGGCATACCCGGTGTCCGCCACACCATCGGCCTGGCCCGGTGGTGGCATTTCACCTTCGACTGCCTGTGGCTGCTCAACGGAATTGTGTTCTATGTGCTGCTGTTCGGCACCGGCCAGTGGCGCCGGATCGTGCCCGAGTCGTGGGAGGTCATTCCCAACGCCGCCTCGACGGCCGTGCAGTACCTGTCGCTGGACTTCCCCGTCAACGACGGGTTCGTCGCCTACAACGGACTGCAGCTGATCGCCTACTTCCTCACCGTGTTTGTCTTCGCGCCGCTGGCGTTCGTCACCGGGCTCCTCCAGGCACCGGCGATCGCCGCCCGATTCGGTCTCGGGCACGGGCCGGCGAACCGCCAAGTTGCGCGGTCTGTGCATTTCATCGTGCTGCTCTGGATGGTCTTTTTCATCCTGGTGCACACCGTCATGGTGTTCGCCACCGGTCTGATCGGAAACCTCAACCACATCGTTTTCGGAACCAACACCAACTCGTACTGGGCGTTGGTCGTCTATCTCATCGCGATGGCGGTCATCGCCGCGCTCTGGCTGTGGGCGTCGCCGTTCACGTTGCGCCATCCACGGGTCGTCCAGAAGGTCGGCCGATATGCCATCGGCTGGCTCAAAGGCTTCATGGAGTGGTTTCATCCGCACGCCAACTACAGCGAGAAGGACATCTCCCCCTATTTCTGGCCCAATGGCACCCCGCCGGCATCGCAGGAATACCAGAATCTGCGGGCAGGTGGCTGGCGCGATTACCGCCTCCAGGTCGGCGGGTTGGTCGAGAACCCGCGGGAATTCAGCTATGCCGACCTGCTGGCTATGGCCAAGCATGAACAGATCACCCAGCACTACTGCATTCAGGGCTGGTCGGGCATCGCCAAATGGGGTGGTGTACGCGTGGCCGATCTCCTCGACATCGTCCGCCCGCTGCCGAGCGCGCGCTGGGTCGTCTTCTACTCACTCGCCGACGGGTCCGAGCCCGGGGGCGGCCGCTACTACGACTGCCACAAGATCGAACACATGCGTCATCCGATGGCGTTGTTGGCCTACGAGATGAATGGCGATCCGCTCTCCGAAACCCACGGCGCCCCATTGCGGTTGCGCAATGAAGTGGAGCTGGGCTTCAAACAGGTGAAGTGGATCGGGGCGATCGAGTTCGTCGACAGCTTCGAGCGGATCGGCAAGGGACAAGGCGGTTACAACGAGGACCACGAGTTCTTCGGATACCGGATGCCGATCTGAGTGGTGCGCGCAGCGAGGGCTCAACGATACGTATTGGCGTTAGCGGCGATCCTGTTCGCGTTGATGGCGACCGCGCCGGTGCCGCTGGCCTCGGCAGACCCGGACACCGACACTGCGGCTGCTCCGGTGAAAGTGGCCGTCCACCCACTGGAACCCTTCGTCATGCAGACCAGTAGTGGTGAGCTCACCGGGTTCAGCGTCGACCTGTGGAACGAGGTTGCCAAGCGGCTCAAGTTGACCACCGAGTTCGTCGACACCGAGGATGTCCGTGGACAACTCGCCGCAGTCCGCGACGGACGTGCCGATGTCGCGATCGGCGCGATCTCGCTGACCTACGAGCGGGAGCGCTCCTTCGACTTCTCGCAGCCGACCCTGGACGCCGGACTGCAGATCATCGTCCCGGTCGAGGACACCCGACCGGCAGTGCCCGGACTGGGCGGCTACCTCGAACTGTTGTTCTCGCGCACGATGCTCATCTGGCTCACCGCCGCAATTGTCGTCAGTGTGATTCCAGCCCACGTCTTTTGGCTGATCGAACGTCGTCGACCCCCCGCCGACCCCGACGAAAAGCCAAAAGTGTCGCGATCCTATTATCCCGGCGTCTTTCAGGCGTTCGGTTGGGGCATCGGATCTTTGGTGGGGCGTCAGACCACGCAGCCGACCAGTGCGATCACCAAGATTCTGGCCATAATCTGGGGTTTTGCGGGCGTCGTGTTCATCTCGTTTTACTCGGCGAATCTCAGTGCCACCCTGACCGTGACCAAGCTCGCCGCGAAAATCAGCGGACCGGCCGATCTCTACGACAAATCTGTCGCCACGGTGGCGGGCACAACCGCCTCGGAATTCCTACGTGGCATGGGAATACGCGCGACCGAGACATCGACCATCGAGGATTGCTACGAGTTGCTGCGCAATGAGGGCTATGAGGCTGTGGTGTACGACGCGCCGGTTCTGCGGTATTACGTCGCCCACCGGGGAGAAGGTGTCGCCGTGATGGCCGGCCCCGTCTTCCAGGAGGAAGACTTGGGGTTTGTCCTGGCCATCAACAGCCCGCTTCGGAAACCGATCAACCAGGCGTTATTTCAGATGCGCGAGGACGGCACGTACAGCCTGCTCAAGGAGAAGTGGTTCGGCGACGATGTCGCCACCGCCAACCGCGCGTGAAGGGGACCCGTCAATTACACAGGTATACAACAGATTAAGGAGATGGGATGACGAGCTCGGCACCGATGCAGCTTGGTATGGTCGGCTTGGGACGGATGGGAGCCAACCTGGTTCGACGGTTGATGCGGGACGGCCACCGATGCGTCGTCTATGACGTGAATCCCGCCGCGATCAGCGAACTGGCCGCCGAGGGCGCCACCGGCGCCGCCACCCTCGAGGAGTTCGTCGCCAAACTCGATGGCCCGCGGGCCATCTGGCTGATGCTGCCCGCCGCGATCGTGGACTCGACCCTCGACGCCCTGGTCCCGCTGCTTTCGTCCGGGGACACCGTGATCGACGGCGGAAACTCCTACTACCGCGACGACATCACCCGGGCGCAGAAGCTCGCCGAAAGTGGCCTGCACTACGTCGATTGCGGCACCAGTGGCGGTGTATGGGGCCTGGACCGCGGTTACTGCCTGATGATCGGCGGGGAAACCGATGTGGTGGCCCACCTCGATCCAATCTTCAAGACCATCGCACCAGGGATCGGAACCGCCGAACCGACCCCGAGTCGGCCGGCCGATGCTGGTGGTACCGCACCGGAGGGCTACCTGCACTGCGGCCCCAACGGCGCCGGGCACTTCGTGAAGATGGTCCACAACGGCGTCGAGTACGGGATGATGGCCGCGATCGCCGAAGGGCTCAGCATCATCAAGCACGCCAATGTCGGACAACCGGATCGCGACAACAAAGAAGTCGACGCCGAAACCACGCCGCTGCGCGACCCGTGGGCCTATCAGTACGACATCAATGTTGGCGAGGTCGCCGAGGTCTGGCGCCGCGGATCGGTGGTGGGCTCCTGGCTGGTGGACCTGATCGCCGACGCGTTCGCCGCCTCCCCCGCGCTCGACCAGTTCTCCGGGCGGGTATCCGATTCCGGCGAAGGACGATGGACGGTGCTCGCCGCCGTCGATGAGGGCATCCCCGCCCCGGTCATCACCACCGCGCTGTACGAACGCTTCCAGTCACGTCAGCTCGGTGAGTTCACCGACCAGATCTGCTCGGCGATGCGCAGCGAATTCGGCGGCCACGCGGAGAAGAAGTGATGCCGGTGAGCGCTCACAATGCCAGTCCCGCTGATGTTCTGGTGGTCTTCGGCATCACCGGGGATCTGGCGAGGAAGATGACCTTTCGGTCGCTGTACCGCTTGGAGCGGCGCAAACTGCTCGACTGCCCAATCGTCGGCGTGGCGATCGACGATTGGTCCGCCGACACCTTGCGGGAACACGCCCGCAGTGCTGTCGAAGCCACCGGCGAGCCGGTGGACGACGACGTCTTCGCCCGATTCGCTGCCCGGCTGTCGATGGTGTCTGGCGATTTCGCCGATCCGGCAACCTACGGCAAGGTGGCCACGGCCATCAGCGGATGCACCAATCCGGTTTTCTATCTGGAGATTCCGCCGTTCCTATTCGGCCGGGTGGTGGAGGGCCTTGCCGGCGCCGGCCTCACCGCCAACGCGCGCGTGGTGGTGGAAAAGCCATTCGGGCATGATCTTTCGTCAGCCAAGGCGCTCAACGATCAGTTGAGCGCTCACCTGCAGGAGTGGCAGATCTATCGCATCGACCACTTCCTGGGCAAAGAGCCGGCGATGGACATCCGCTACATCCGGTTCTCCAACTCGATCATCGAGCCGCTGTGGAATCGCGATCGAATCGAGGCCGTGCAGATCACGATGGCCGAAGACTTCGACGTGGCGGACCGTGGCCGCTTCTATGACCCGGTCGGGGCGTTGCGCGACGTCGTGCAGAATCACCTGCTACAGCTGATCGGACTGATCGCCGCCGAACCATCCAGCGGCGGCCCAGACGGGTTCCGGGACAAGCGGGTCGAGCTGTTCAAGAGCATCCGTCCTGTCGACCCCAGCCATTACGTGCGCGGCCAGTACGCCGGCTACCTGGACGTCGACGGTGTCGCGCCCGGTTCTACGACCGAGACCTTCGCGGCTTTGAAGTTGCACATCGACAACTGGCGCTGGTCGGGTGTGCCCTTCTTCATCAGAGCAGGCAAGGCTCTTCCGGTGCGCGCCACCGAGATTCGGGTGATCTTCAAGCGGCCGCCGCCACTGCCGTTTCTGCCGCCGGCCAAAGAGCCCAACCAGCTGATCTTCCGGATCGACCCCGATGCCGGCGTCGATCTGGTGTTGCAGGCCAAGGAAAGCGGCGACGACGCCACCCGCGCTGTCAATCTCTGTCTGGTATTCGCCGACGAAATGGCGGACGCACCCGAACCCTATGAGCGCCTCCTCGGGGATGCCATGCGTGGCGACTCCAGCCAGTTCATCCGCGAGGACGCTGTCGAAGAGACCTGGCGAATTGTGCAGCCGCTGCTGGAATCTCCGCCGCCGATCGAGGTCTACCAGCCGGGCTCGTGGGGACCGTCGGGAGCCGACGCACTGGTCGCCGGCTACCCGGCATGGCCTGAGCCCTGGCTGCCAGCACAGAAGTGAGCACCGCCGAACAGAGACGCCTCGACGAGGCCAACGCCGGGACGTCGCCGTGGCGCCGCTGGGGAACCTACCTGAGCGAGCGCGCCTGGGGCACCGTCCGGGAGGACTACAGCGCCGACGGCGATGCCTGGGCGTACTTTCCGTTCGACGACGCCCACAGCCGCGCGTACCGGTGGAGTGAGGACGGCCTGGCGGGCTGGTGTGATGACGAGCAGACCATCTGTCTGGGCGTCGCGCTGTGGAACGGTCGCGACAGCGTCCTCAAGGAGCGGCCCTACGGGGTGGCCAACGAGGAGGGCAATCACGGCGAGGACGTCAAGGATTACTGGTTCTATACCGACAACCTGCCCTCACACGCCTACGCGTCCATGGTCTACAAGTACCCGCAAGCCGCGTTCCCCTATGAGGATCTGCTGCGCACCAATCAGCAACGTGGGCCCGACGATGACGAGTATGAATTGTTCGATGCGTTGCGCCAACAATGGCTGGAGCAACGCTATTTCGATGTCGACGTGGCCTACGCCAAGGACGGCCCAGAAGACCTCTACTGTCGGATCACGGTAACCAACCGAGGGCCTGACGCCGCACCGATCCACGTACTTCCCCAGCTCTGGTATCGCAACACCTGGTCATGGGACCCAGACCGACAACGGCCGCGGATCACCGCCTGCGGTGACGGCGTAGCGCGCACGTGGCACAGCAAGCTCGGACAACGGTCGTTCACGGTCACCACGTCGACCGGGGATGCTCCGCGACTACTGTTCTGCGAGAACGAGACCAACAATCGCCTGTTGTTCGGATCGGCCAACGCATCGACCACCACCAAGGACGGCATCAACGACTACGTCGTCAACGGGATCTCCGAAGCCGTCGATATGGCCGAGGGCAGCAAGGTCGCCGCCCACATCTCGACGACCCTGCCACCCGGCGAAACCTTCACCGTCACCGTGCATTTTGCCGCCGCCGATACGGGTCATCGGCCCGGTCGCGCCGATGCGGTGCTGGCAGAACGTAAACACGAAGCCGACGAGTTCTACCTCGCTGTCGCTTCGGCAGAGCTGAGCGACGACGAACGGCTCGTGCAACGTCAGGCATTTGCCGGACTGCTGTGGTGCAAACAGTTCTACAACTACGCGGTGCGGCGCTGGCTCAAGGGCGATCCGGAACAACCGACACCCCCACGGCAACGATGGGCCGGCCGCAACAACAGCTGGCAACACTTCGCCGTCCACGATGTCATTCTGATGCCCGACGCGTGGGAGTACCCCTGGTTCGCCGCCTGGGACCTGGCGTTCCACTGCCTCGCCATGGCCCTGATCGATCCCGAGTTCGCCAAGGCGCAGGTGCTTGTGCTGCACGATTCCACCGCACAACATCCGCACGGCCAGATCCCGGCGTACGAATGGAAATTCGGCGACACCAACCCACCCGTCCACGCCTGGGCGGCCTGGCAGATCTACCAACTCGACCAGCTTCGCACCGGCGTCGGAGACTGGGATTTCTTGGCCACCGCCTACCGGTCGTCCACCCTGAACGCCATGTGGTGGCTCAACCAGAAGGACGACACCAACCGGGGGGTGTTCGGCGGTGGGTTCCTCGGCATGGACAACATCGGGGTGTTCGACCGCGACGAGCCATTGCCCACCGGTGGTGAACTCGCTCAAGTCGACGGTACGGCATGGATGGCGGCATTGATATTCCATCTCCTGGAGATGGCGATCGAACTGTCGCACCAGGACCCCAGCTACACCGATATGTTCAGCCGTTGGGTGTGGGATGCCTGGCTGGTCGCCAACGCACTGGAGAAGGGCACCTATCGGGTCAGCTTCTGGAACGATGACACGAACTTCTATCACGACGTCATCGAGATGCCGGACGGCACAAGCAGATCGCTGGAAGTGTTTTCCATGCAGGCGATCGTTCCGCTATTCGCGGCAATCGCCATTCCCTCCAGCGCGACCGAGGTGACAACGACCATCCAGGACTGTCTGGAAGCGTTGGCACGGACCTATGAACACACCGACGATGATGTTCAGCTGGTGATGTCGGGCGGTGACGGTACACATCTCATGATCGGCGTCGTTCATCAGGATCGGCTAACGAAGATTCTGGCGCGACTCCTGGACCCTGAACAGTTCCTCTCCCCCAACGGAATCCGCTCACTGTCGAGATATCATCGCGACCACCCGTACACCTACCACGCCGGCGGTGCAGACTACGTCGTCGATTATCAGCCTGCTGAATCACGCAGCCGGATGTTCGGCGGAAACTCCAACTGGCGCGGGCCCGTCTGGTTGCCGACGAATTTCCTTCTGGTCCAAGCGCTCAACTCCTACGCCAGGTTCCTCGGAGAGGCCTACCGCGTGCCCGATCCGGCGGGGTCGGCCGATCAGGTGTCCCTGCAGGTGGTGGCCGACCGGTTGGCCCGGCAACTCACCGGTCTTTTGGTTCGCGATGAGGCCGGCCGACGAGCGGTGTTCGGCGACAACGAGTATTTCCAAACCGACCCGCACTGGCGTGACCTGGTCCCGTTCCACGAGTACTTCGACGGGGACACCGGTAAGGGACTGGGGGCCAGCCACCAGACCGGCTGGACGGCGACTGTCGCCCTGCTGCTCCAGTTCCGGGGGAATCTGTACTTCCGGGCCGGGCACGGGTAGCTGGCGGGGCGGGAGTAGGGCTCAGTCTTCCGGGTTGTAGCCGAGGTTGGGGGCGAGCCAGCGCTCGGCTTCGGCCAGCGTCCAACCCTTGCGCCTCGCGTAGTCGGCCACCTGGTCCTGCGCCATCCGGCCGACCACGAAGTACTGCGACTGCGGGTGCGAGAAGTACCACCCGCTGACCGCAGCTCCGGGCCACATCGCCATCGACTCGGTCAGCTCGATGCCGGTCCGTTCCTGGACGTTCATCAACGTCCAGAGCGTCGCCTTCTCGGTGTGCTCCGGGCAGGCCGGGTAACCGGGGGCAGGACGGATGCCTGAGTATTTCTCGTCGATGAGCGCATTGTTATCCAGCTGCTCGTCGGGCTGATATCCCCAGAACTCCTTGCGGACTCGCTGGTGCATCCGTTCGGCGAACGCCTCTGCCAGCCGATCGGCGATCGACTCCAGCAGGATCGCGCTGTAGTCGTCGTTGGCTGCCTTGAATTCAGCGATCTTGTCTCCGCCGCCGAGCCCCGCTGTGACGGCGAACGCGCCGACGTAGTCCGCCAGACCCGTTTCTTTGGGGGCGATGTAGTCGCCGAGGCTCCGGTTCGGGACGCCGTCGCGGTGCTCGCCCTGCTGGCGCAGATTGTGCAACGTGGTCAGCACCTCGGTACGAGTTTCGTCGGTGTAGACCTCGATGTCGTCGCCGACCACGTTCGCCGGGAAGAAGCCGATCACCCCGTTGGCCGTCAGCCACTTCTCCTTGATCAGGGTGTCGAGCATCTCCTGGGCATCGTCGTACAACTTGCGGGCGGTCTCGCCCGAGACCGGGTTGTTGAGGATGTCGGGGAAGCGGCCCTTCATCTCCCAGGCGTTGAAGAACGGCTGCCAGTCGATGTACTCGCGCAGCTCCGCGAGGTCGTAGTCGAGAAACTCTCGCACCCCCAGACCTTGCGCGGGTACTGGCGGTGTGTAGCCGGCCCACTCGATCGGCGTCCGGTTCGCGCGGGCCTTCTCCAGTGTCAGCATCGGTCGCTCGTTCTTCTGGGCGTGCCGTTCGCGAAGCGATGCGTAATCCTTCTCGGTGGCCTCCAGTAGAGCTGGACGCTGCTTGTCGTCGAGCAGTGCGGCAGCCACCGGCACCGACCGGGACGCGTCCTTGACCCAGACGACGGGACCGGACCGGCGCGGGGCCACCTTCACCGCCGTGTGGGCGCGCGACGTGGTCGCGCCACCGATCAGCAGCGGGATCTGGAGCCCCTCGCGTTCCATCTCGGCCGCGAAATTGACCATCTCGTCCAGCGACGGGGTGATCAGTCCCGACAAGCCGATGATGTCGGCGTTGTGCTCCTTGGCCGCGTCCAGGATCTTGCTCGCTGGCACCATCACACCGAGGTCGATCACGGTGTAGTTGTTGCACTGCAGGACAACTCCGACGATGTTCTTGCCGATGTCGTGGACGTCGCCCTTCACGGTCGCCATGATGATCGTGCCGTTGGTGGACGACAGATCGCCGGGCTGCTTCTCCGCTTCGATGTAGGGCAGCAGATAGGCAACGGCCTTCTTCATCACCCGGGCCGACTTCACGACCTGGGGCAGGAACATCTTGCCTGCGCCGAAGAGGTCGCCGACGACGTTCATACCGTCCATCAGCGGGCCCTCGATCACCTCGATCGGCCGGCCACCGGCCGCGGCGATCTCGGCCCGCAATTCCTCGGTATCGGCGTCGACGTGGGCATCGATGCCCTTGACCAGGGCATGCGTAATTCGCTCGCGGACCGGCAGGCTGCGCCATTCGGCGGCTTTTGGATCTTCGGTCTTCTCCGACTTGTTGAATCGCTCGGCGATCTCCAACAGCCGCTCGGCCGCGTCCTCGCGACGGTTCAGCACGACATCCTCGATGCGGTCCCGCAGTTCCGGGTCGATCGAGTCGTAGGGCACCAGCGCACCGGCGTTGACGATGCCCATGTCCAGGCCGGCCTTGATGGCGTGGAACAGGAACACCGCGTGGATCGCCTCGCGGACCGGGTTGTTGCCCCGGAACGAGAACGACACATTCGAGATGCCGCCCGAGATGTGTACCCCGGGCAGGTTCTCCTTGATCCAGGCGCAGGCCTCGATGAAGTCGATCCCGTAGGTCGCGTGCTCTTCGATTCCGGTGGCCAGCGCGAAGCAGTTCGGATCGAAGATGATGTCCTCGGCCGGGAAGCCGACCTCTTCGGTCAGGATCCGGTAGGCCCGCCCGCAGATCTCCTTGCGGCGCTCCAGGTTGTCAGCCTGCCCCTGCTCGTCGAAGGCCATCACGACGACGGCCGCGCCGTACTTGCGGCACAGCCGTGCCTCGCGGATGAACTTCTCCTCGCCCTCCTTCATGGAGATCGAGTTGACGATCGGCTTGCCCTGCACGTTCTTCAGGCCCGCCTCGATGACCTCGAATTTCGAGGAGTCGATCATCACCGGGACGCGGCTGATATCCGGCTCGGCCGCGATCAGCTTGGTGAACCGGTCCATCGCGGCGACGCCGTCGATCATGCCCTCGTCCATATTGATGTCGATGACCTGCGCACCGACCTCGACCTGCTGCAGGGCCACCGACAGAGCGGTGTCGTAATCCTCGGCCTTGATCAGGTTGCGGAACCTCGCCGAGCCGGTGATGTTGGTGCGCTCACCGATGTTCACGAACAGGGAGCCCTCGGTGATGTTGAGCGGCTCCAGGCCCGAGAGCCGGGTGGCCACCGGGATGTCGGGCAACTCGCGCGGCGGCTTACCCTCGACGACCTTCGCGATCTCGGCGATATGGGGCGGCGCCGTCCCGCAGCATCCGCCGACCAAGTTGACCAGGCCCGCCTCGGCGAACTCCGCGATGTAGCCGGCCTGAGCCTCCGGAGACTCGTCGTACTCGCCGAACGCGTTGGGCAGACCGGCGTTCGGGTAGCAGGAGACGTAGGTGTCCGCGATCCGCGCCACCTCGGCGATGTAGGGCCGCATCTCCGGCGCGCCAAGGGCGCAGTTGAGTCCCACCGCGAGCGGCTTGGCGTGCCGGATCGCGTTCCAGAACGCTTCGGTGACCTGACCGGACAGCGTCCGCCCGGAGGCATCGGTGATGGTGCCCGAGATGATCAGCGGCCAGCGACGTCCGCGCTCCTCGAACAGCGTCTCGACGGCGAACACCGCGGCCTTGGCGTTCAGCGAGTCGAAGATCGTCTCGATGATGAGCAGGTCGGCACCACCGTCGACCAGGCCGTTGGCAGCTTCGAGGTAGGCGGCGACGAGCTGGTCGTAGGAGACGTTGCGGGCTCCGGGATCGTTGACGTCGGGCGAGATCGACGCGGTCCGCGTAGTCGGCCCGATGGCGCCGGCGACGTAACGGGGCTTGTCCGGGGTGCTGAACTCGTCGGCGGCCTTACGCGCCAGGGCTGCACCGGCGTAGTTGAGCTCGTAGGCCAGCTCGTGCATGTCGTAATCGGAGAGTGAGATCGCGTTCGCATTGAACGTGTTGGTCTCCAGGATGTCGGCACCCGCCTCGAGGTACTCGCGGTGGATTCCTTCGATGATCTGGGGCTGCGTCAGGGTGAGCAGGTCGTTGTTGCCCTGAAGAGCGGTCGGCCACTCGATGAAACGCTCGCCGCGGTAGCCGGCCTCGTCCGGCCGGTCCCGCTGGATCGCCGTGCCCATCGCGCCGTCGATCACCATGATCCGCTGGCGCAGCGCGGCGGTGAGTTCGTCGGTGCAGTCTGGGCGGATGTGCGGTTCGAAGCGATTTCCCGTCACTTCGCTCGCCGTGGTCGCGTCCACGTACGCTCCTTCCATTACGGAAGGCGTCCTTGACTCTGCCGAGCGTGGCGGTCACCGGCATGGGCCGGAGAACCGTTGCAACGCCTCTCGACGGTGAAAAGTCTACGTCGTCGCCCGGCGACGGGACGCCCAGCTCAACTCGATCCGCATGGGGTAGCGCATCGTGTCGGCATCGCCATAGTTACCCAGGTTAACCAGTTTGCAGCCGAAGGTATTTCGACGTCGGCGCCTTGGCCGCGATCGTTGTACCGGTCACCACGCCGGAGCAGTCGGTCCGAGAAGGCTCATCTCAGCCGATCACCCCTTACGCTGAACTCGTGACCCCGTCGAACTTCAGCGGCACGAAAGGCCCGGACCTGCCCGAATTGCAGAACACCATCATTGTCGCGGCTTTCGAGGGGTGGAACGACGCCGGTGACGCGGCCAGTGACGCGCTCGAGCACCTGGATGCCATCTGGGAAGCCGACACGCTCATTGAGATCGACGACGAGGCCTACTACGACTACCAGGTGAACCGTCCGGTGATCCGACAGGTCGACGGTGTGACACGCGAATTGGTGTGGCCGTCGATGCGGATATCGCACTGCCGGCCACCGGGGTCGGACCGCGACATCGTGCTGATGCACGGCGTGGAGCCCAATATGCGGTGGCGCACGTTCTGCGCGGAGCTGCTGGCGATCGCCGACAAGCTCAACGTGGACACCGTCGTGATTCTCGGAGCCCTGCTGGCCGACACCCCGCACACCCGCCCGGTGCCGGTGTCGGGCGCGGCCTACTCCCCCGAGTCGGCGAAGTTCTTCGGCCTCGAGGAGACCCGTTACGAGGGTCCAACAGGTATCGCCGGGGTGTTCCAGGACGCCTGCGTCGCGGCCGGCATCCCGGCCGTGACGTTCTGGGCCGCGGTTCCGCACTACGTGTCGCAGCCGCCCAATCCGAAGGCCACCGTCGCGCTCCTGCGCCGCGTCGAAGACGTCCTCGACATCGAGGTGCCGCTGGCCGACCTGCCCATCCAGGCCGAGGAGTGGGAGCAGGCGGTCACCGAGATGACCACCGAGGACGAGGAGATTGCCGAGTACGTGGCCTCCCTCGAACAACGCGGTGACGCCGACGTCGACATGAACGAGGCGTTGTCGAAGGTCGACGGCGACGCGCTGGCCGCCGAGTTCGAGCGGTACCTGCGCCGGCGCGGTCCCGGCTTCCGGGGCCAATAGCCTGGGAGTTGGCCGATGATCCGCTCGCGACAACACCCGACGCGGCAATACCTAAAATTGTTGAACCACAAGACTTTTGGGTGGATCACATCGGCGCAGCGGTTCAGCTGATGCCAGGAAGTCGACGCCCGGCAGATCCGTGACGATGGCAACGGGATTGAAGCCTGGCCGAACCCAATGCTAGCGTCTGGCCTTGTTGATACGCCTCAGGCGTGTCCCCGGACGAGATGTGCGCCGTACCCGGCTCGTTAAGACGACGCACCTTGGAGGGTTCATGTCTGACGTTGCCGAACAAGCCGCCGTCCCCGTTACGCGACCTATCGTCGCGCAATGGATTCACGGGTCCGTGTCCGCAAAGCACAACACTGATCCAGATCTGCAGGCCTACTGGTACGACGATGACACGGTCATCCTGCGGCAGAACAAGGCCATCGATTACGAAGCGCCGTTCTTGTTCCTGATTTTTGGACGTAAGCGTGTGGCGCTGCTGGACACCGGAGCGACCGCCTCACCCGAATACTTTCCGCTGCGGACGGTTGTCGATGACCTCATTGAGAAGTGGCTCGACCGCCACCCCCGCAGCGGCGACACTCCCTATGAATTGCTGGTCCTGCACACACATTCCCACGGCGATCACGTCGCCGGCGACGCGCAGTTCGCAGATCGCCCCGAGACGACCCTCGTGACGGCAGACAAGGCGACGGCATGGGACTACTTCGGCTTCGCCGACGATCCTGACGCGACCAGAACAGTCGACCTCGGCGACCGCGTCCTCAAAGTCCTTGCAACACCAGGTCATGACTCGGCAGCCGTCACCTTCTACGACCCGGCGACGGGCATCTTGTTAACCGGTGACACGGTGTACCGGGGCCGGCTCTACATCGATGACTGGTTGGCGTTCACGCGAAGCATCGATCGCCTCATCGAATTCTGCCGATCACACCCCGTAACGCACGTCCTGGGCTGTCACATCGAAATGACCACGACTCCGGGCGTCGACAACCCCGTACTAACGACATTTCAGCCCGACGAACCGCCCTTGGAAATGGCCGTCGAGCACCTCTATGCGGTCCGCGCGGCGCTGCGTGAAGCCGGTCCCGAACCCGTCCGATGTACCTGCGACGACTTCATCCTGTGGCCAGAAGACGAATGCTAGACACCGCCACGCCACCAAACAGACCCCACAGATAGCCGTCCTCGGCTACGCGGCGGGCGAGGGCAACCGGACCCTGGGAACGCATGTTCGAATGATATGGGTGCCCACAGCCACCATAGGGTTCGAGCAGGGGTCCTGCCGACCAGTTGGTAGGGCTGCGATAACGTGCAGTGGATACCGCCGAGTAACAACGAATTGAGGTTGCGCTCGTGAAACTGGCACTAAGCGACGAGGACGCGAAGTTCCGCGACGAGTTGCGCGAGTTCTTCACCACCCAGATCCCCGCCGACATT
The DNA here is from genome assembly GCF_010731895.1 of Mycolicibacterium helvum. Taxonomy (NCBI): domain Bacteria; kingdom Bacillati; phylum Actinomycetota; class Actinomycetes; order Mycobacteriales; family Mycobacteriaceae; genus Mycobacterium; species Mycolicibacterium helvum. The sequence continues at coordinate 6,120,227 of NZ_AP022596.1, forward strand.
CGTGAGCGGGCGCGCACCGACACCATGCGCTACCCCGACGACGCGATCGCGACACAGCGGATCCTGAACAAGGCGGGCCTCGGCGTGCCGAACTGGCCCGTGGAGTGGGGCGGCAAGGACTGGACGCCGCTGCAGCGCCAGATCTGGGCCGACGAGATGCGTCTGGCGTGCGTGCCCGAGCCGCTGGCCTTCAACGCCAGCATGGTCGGACCGGTGATCGCCCACTTCGGCTCGCAGGAGATCAAGGAACGCTTCCTGCCCCCGACCGCGAACCTCGATATCTGGTGGTGCCAAGGCTTTTCCGAGCCGGAGGCCGGCTCGGATCTCGCCTCGCTACGGACCACTGCGATCCGCGACGGCGACGAGTACGTCATCAACGGGCAGAAGACCTGGACGACACTTGGCCAGTACGCGGACTGGATCTTCGTGTTGGCCCGCACCAATCCCGACGCACCGAAGAAGCAGGCTGGGATCTCGTTCATCCTCGTCGAGATGAACACCCCGGGCATCACCATCCGGCCGATCAAGCTGATCGACGGCAGCTACGAGGTCAACGAGGTCTTCTTCTCCGACGTCCGGGTGCCGGTCAACCAGCTCGTCGGCGAGGAGAACCAGGGCTGGACCTACGCCAAGTTCCTGTTGTCCAACGAGCGCACGGGTATCGCGCGCATCGGCACCACCAAGCTGTGGCTCGCCGACGTCAAGGAGCGCGCCGCGCAGACCAAGGTCGGCGCCGGCAGCCTGCTCGAGGACCCACTGTTCGCCGCCAAGGTTGCTGAGATCGAAAACGAGTTGCTTGCACTGGAACTCACGCAGCTGCGGGTCAGCGGCGACGAAGCCACCGGCAAGCCGAACCCGGCATCATCGATCCTGAAACTACGGGGCAGCCAGTTGCAGCAAGCGATCACCGAACTGCTGGTGGAAGTCGCGGGGCCGGACGCGCTGCCGTTCGACGGTGGCGTGGACATCGAATCGCCGCTCTGGGCGCAGCACGCCGCACCGAAGTACCTGAACTACCGCAAGACCTCGATTTACGGTGGAAGCAACGAGGTCCAGCGCACCATCATCTCCTCGACGATCCTGGGACTGTGACATGAAAGACGGAGACATGAAAGCGGGAGAGGGCCGGCCATGAACTTTGACCTGACCGACGAACAGGAACTCCTGCGCGATACCGCTCGCGAGGTGTTCTCCCGCACCTATGACACCGAGAGCCGCAACAAGATCGTCGACTCCGAGCTCGGCTGGAGCCGTGAGGTCTGGCGGCAGCTGGCCGATATCGGCATCCTGGGCCTCGGCTTTGACCCCGAGGAGTCCGGCCAGATCGAGATCATGGTCGTGATGACCGAGATCGGTCGCCGTCTGGCGCCCGAACCGGTGGCGACCGCAGCACTGATCCCGGGCGGCCTGATCGCCGAACTCGGCTCCGACGAACAGCGCGCACTGCTCGATGAGGTCGCCGCGGGCGAGCGGCTGCTCGCGCTAGCCCACGCCGAGAAAGGATTGCGAGGCCTGGACGAACTATCCACCCGCGCAACCAAAAGCGGCGCCGGCTGGACCATCACCGGACGTAAGAACCCGGTGCTGGCCGGTGGCAGCGCCGACGTCCTCGTCGTCACCGCCAGCCTTCCCGATGGCGGGGTGGGCGCCTTCCTCGTCGATGCCGCGGCGACCACCCGCCGTCCGTATCGGACGTTCGACGGGCTGCGCGGCGCCGAGATCGATTTCGCCGACGCCCCAGCACAACAGCTCGGCGACGGCGACGTCAGCGACCGCATCTACGCCACGTTGATCCGCTATTCCTCGGCGCTGTGCGCCGAGGCCGTCGGCGCGATGGACGAATCACTGCGGCTGACGACGGAATACCTGAACGCGCGCAAACAATTCGGCGTCCCGCTCAAGACGTTCCAGACGCTCACCCAGCGAGCGGCGGACATGTACGTATCGCTGGAACTGGCCCGCAGCATGAACTACTACGCGGCGATGTGCGTCACCGACGGCCGGCTGGACCCGGTGGTTGCTGCCCGGTCCAAGCTGCAGATCGGACGCTCGGGACGCCACATCGCCCAAGAGTCCATCCAGATGCACGGCGGTATCGGCGTCACCGCGGAATACCCGGTGGCGCACTACGCCGCGCGGCTGACGGCTATCGACCAAACCCTGGGCTCGGCCACCGATCAGTTGCGCTTCCTCAGCACGCAGGTCGTCAGCTACGGCGTCGTCACCCTGTAAGCGCTACAGGGGAACACCCAGCAAAGCGTCGACCGCGGCCGCGACCGCGGCCGGGGCGGTGGCATCATGGCCGCCGTACTCCAGCGAGTCAGTGACCCAACCATCAATGGCGACAAGCGCTTTGGGAGTGTCCAGGTCGTCGGCGAGATATTGGCGCAGCCGCCCGATGACGTCGGCCGGATCCGGGCCGGCGGGCAGCGCGGCGGCGGCCCGCCAACGGTGCAGCCGCGCGTTGGCCTCGTCGAGCACCGCATCGCTCCAGGACCGGTCGCTGCGATAGTGCCCGGCCAGCAGGCCCAGCCGAATGGCAGCCGGGTCCACTCCCTGCGTACGTAGCCCGGATACCAGCACCAGGTTCCCGCGGCTCTTGGACATCTTGTGCCCGTCCCAGCCGATCATCCCCGCGTGCACGTAATGGCGCGCGAACCTGCGCTCGCCGGTGACACATTCGGCGTGCGCGGCGGAGAACTCGTGGTGCGGGAAGACCAGGTCGCTACCGCCACCCTGGACGTCGAACCCGAACCCGATGCGGTTCAACGCAATCGCCGCGCACTCGACATGCCAGCCCGGCCTACCCGCGCCGAACGGGGCCGGCCAGCTGGGCTCGTCGGGGCGGGCCGCCCGCCACAGCAGCGCGTCGAGGGGATCCGCCTTGCCCGCACGGTCCGGGTCACCACCACGCTCGGCGAACAGCCGCATCATGGTGTCGTGGTCGTAGCCCGACTCGTAGCCGAACTGCGTGGTCGCGTCGGCGCGATAGTAGATGTCTGGATACTCGGCGTCGTCGACCACGTAGGCCGCCCCGGACGCCAGCATCTTCTCGACCAACTCGACGACCTCGCCGGTGGTGTCGGTAGCCGCGACGTAGTCGTGCGGCGGTAACACCCGCAGCGCGGTCATGTCCTCGCGGAAGAGCTGGGTTTCCCTGGCGCCGAGTTCGCGCCAATCGATCCCGTCCCGATTCGCCCGCTCGAACAGCGGGTCATCGACATCGGTGATGTTCTGCACGTAGTGCACCCGGTGCCCGCCATCCAGCCAGATCCGGTGCACGAGGTCGAAGGCCAGATACGTCGCCGCGTGGCCGAGGTGCGTCGCGTCGTAGGGAGTGATCCCACAGACGTACATCGTCGCGGTCTCCCCCGGCGCGGTCGGGCGCACCTGCCGGTCGGCGGTGTCGTAGAGGCGCAGCGCCGGACCACGGCCGGGCAGCTGCGGGATATCGACGGCCGGCCACGACTGCATGGCGTCGACTCTAAGGGGTTCGCTGTTCACTGCACTCCGGGGTGGTGAGGGGACCGACCTTCTCGCCACACAGTGACAACGCGAAGACCCGATTGATTCCCTGGACAGAGCCTCAACTGGCCAGCCACATGGCATCGAGCAGCAGATCGGCCACTTCGGCCCGGCACATCAGCAGATCCGGTAGGTAGGGGTCGGGCTGGTTATAACGCAGGGGAGCTCCGTCGATGCGGGTCGCGTGCAGGCCCGCAGCCTGGAGTACGCCCGCCGGCGCGGCCGAGTCCCACTCCCATTGACCGCCGGCGTGGATGTAGGCGTCGGCGTCACCACGCACCACTGCCATGGCTTTCGCACCGGCCGAGCCGATCCGGATGAAGTCGATGTCGAGGCGATCGCGCAGCCGCCACAGCACCGCGGGCGGACGGTTGGAGCTGGCCGTGATCCGGATGGGCCCGGGCGACGGCGGCGGCGGGGCCGTCACGGTGTCCGAACGATAGACCTCGCCCATCGCCGGCAGCGCGACGGCAGCGTCGGTGATGCTGCCCTCCGGCCCTCCCCGGTCCGATGTCGCCGGCCCAGCGGCTCCGCTCCGCTGCCACAGCGCGATATGCACCGCCCAATCCTTCCGGCGTGGCATCGAGAACTCACGCGTCCCGTCGAGCGGGTCGATGATCCATACCCGATCGGCGTTGAGCCGCTTCAGATCGTCGTAGGCCTCTTCGGAGAGCACCGCGTCGCCCGGCCGCTCCGCACGCAGGCGGCGCAGTATCAGCGAGTTGGCGCGGATGTCACCGGCGTCGCCCAGCGCGGGCGGAAAGTCGAAACCGACCTCCTCACGCACCGACAGCAGCAGCCGGCCAGCCTCCTCGGCGAGCTCGGCGGCCAGCGCCGCATCGGTCATGCTCATCCCGCCAGTATCGCCGAATCATGATCAGTCCCGGCGGTCGCCCCGCGGGACGAGGCCTCAGAAGGCCGGCCAGGGAATCGGCCGGTGCCGATCGGGGCCGGGCATCACCGGCTCGCTCAGCAACGTGCGGATGCGTTTACGCAACGCGGCGACCTCGGCGGGGGTGATGTGTTCGCGCAGCTCATCGGCCAGCGGGCCGGCCAACTGCTCACCGAGGGCGGCGACCGACTTCAGCGTCTCATCGTCGATCGGCTTACCGGCCCAACCCCACAACACGGTGCGTAGCTTGTCCTGGACGTGCAGCGACACCCCGTGGTCGACGCCGTACACCCGGTTGTCGACGCCGGTCAGGATGTGACCGCCCTTACGGTCGGCGTTGTTGACGATCACGTCGAAGATCGCCATCCGCCGTAGCCGCTGATCGTCAGCGTGCACCAAGGTGACGTCGTTGCCGGCGTAGTCGTAGGCGTGCAGCACCGAAAGATAGCCTGGCGGAATCGAATCCGGCGGACACAGATCGACTAGATCAGGGCCGTCAGGTCGGGATTCATCACTATCGCCGGGCTGGTCGACCCACAGCTGCACCATGCCCGGGCCGGCCGGTCCGTCGCGAATAATGGTGTACGGCACGATGTTCCAGCCCAAAGCCGTCGACACCAGATAGGAACCAAGCTCACGGCCGGCCAGCGTGCCGTCCGGGAAATCCCACAGTGGCTGCTCACCGGCGACCGGCTTGTACACGCAGTGCACGACCTCGCCTGAGGACGTCGCCTCACAGAGGAAGGTGGCGTTGCTCGCCGAGCGGATACGCCCGATGAGCGTCAGTTCGCCGCAGCGCAACGCCTCGTGGGCCGACCCCTCGCCGGTGCCCGTCACGAGTCGAGATCGTCTTGGACCCCACCCAGTGCGCCACGCCGATAACCGTTGGTACGCACGCAGATGTGCCCCTCGGGATCGAGCGGCTCGTCACAGAGCGGGCAGGGCGGACGGCCAGCCGAGATCACGCGATGCGAGCGGGAGGCGAACTGCCGGGCCGACTCGGGAGTGAGGAAAACCCGCACCGCGTCCGGGCCTTCCTCGGCGTCATCGAGCACCACTGATGCATCGAATTCGGTTTCGGACACCGCCAGCAGCTCGACGACGACAGTCTGCGCCTCGGAATCCCAGCCCAGCCCCATCGTGCCGACTCGGAACTCCGCGTCGACCGGAGTGACCAGCGGGCTGAGGTCGTCGATATCAGTCTCCGGCGGCAGCGGCGTGCCGAATCGGCGGTTGATCTCGACCAGCAGCGCCCCGATCCGCTCGGCCAACACCGCGACCTGCTGTTTCTCCAAGATGACCGATATCACCCGGCTGTCGTGCACAGCCTGCAGGTAGAAGGTCCGGTTTCCGGGTTGCCCGACGGTCCCGGCGACGAATCGGTCGGGTGTGCGGAAGACGTGAATTGCGCGGGCCATGTTATTTCCAAAATACCGGCAGATGCAGCTGAGCCGTAATTCGGCGCGGGCAGGCGCAGTCAGTCCGTCGACCCGCCCACGACGGCGTCGTCGGTGGACGTGTCATCGGCAGCGGGTGGCGGTGCGGATAACGCCGATGCGAGTTCGGCTCCGGTGTGGTTGACGTGCACCACAAATGGGCGAATCGCTGTGTACCGGATCACGCTCATCGAGGCCGGGTCGGCGGTGATCCGCTGGAAGCTGTCCAGGTGGGTGCCGAGTGCGTCGGCGACGACGGCCTTGATCACGTCACCATGCGTACAGGCGATCCACAGCACGTCGTGACCGTGCTCATCGGCGAGTCGACGGTCATGTTCGCGAACTGCGGCCACCGCCCGCGCCTGCACCTGAGCCAGGCCCTCGCCGCCGGGGAAGACGGCCGCACTCGGCTGATGCTGCACCACCGACCACAGCGGTTCCTTCATCAGATCCTTGAGAGCGAGACCCGTCCACTGCCCGTAGTCCACCTCCGCGAGCCGCTCATCGATGACCGGCTCCAGACCGAGCTCGGCGGCCAGCGGCTCCACGGTGAGCCGGCAGCGCAACAGCGGGGACCGAACCACGGCCTTGATCGGCAGGCTCTTCACCCGCTCCACCAGCGCCCGCGCCTGACCTTGGCCCTTCTCGTCGAGTTCGACGCCCTCGGTGCGACCGGCCAGGGTGTGCGCGGTGTTGGACGTCGAACGGCCGTGCCGCAGCAAAATCACCGTCATGCAGCGGCCACCACGCCCGTCGCCAGCAGCGCCATCACCACCAGCGCCAGCACGACGCGGTAGCCAACAAACCAGTACATCGCGTGGTTGGCGACGAAGCGCAGCAGCCAGGCGATCGCCGCGTAGCCGACGACAAAGGTGATGATCACCGACACCAGCAGTTGCGGCCCGGTGGCGCTCATCCCTTCGGTCACCGGATGGAACGCGTCGGGTAGCGAAAACAGCCCCGAAGCCAGAACGGCCGGAATGCCAAGCAGGAAGCCGAATCTCGCCGCCAGCGGGCGGTCGAGGCCCAAGAACAGGCCGGCGCTGATGGTCGACCCGGACCGGGACACCCCGGGAATCAGGGCAAGACACTGGGCAACGCCCACGATCAGGCCGTCCTTCCAGGTCAATTGCTCGACTCGGCGGGTCTGCTTGCCGACGTACTCGGCGGCGGCGATCACAGCCGAGAACACCAGCATCGCGGTGGCGATCACCCAGAGATTGCGAATCTCAGAACGGATCGCGTCCTTGAACACCAGACCGAGCACGACAATCGGCAGGGTTCCGATGATGACGTACCAGCCCATGCGATAGTCGATGTTGTCCCGGTGAGCCTTGACGAACAGTCCGTTGAACCAAGCCTTGAGAATCCGCCCGATGTCACGCGCGAAATAGATCAACACGGCGGCCTCGGTACCCAGCTGGGACACCGCCGTGAATGACGCGCCGGCATCTGCCGAGAAGAAGACCCGGGAAACGATCGCGAGGTGGCTCGACGACGAGATCGGCAGGAACTCCGTCAGACCCTGAACAATCGACAGGACAACGACCTGTAACCACGACATCGGCTCCACGCCGCCGACCGTACTGGATAGACCTGGAACTTCAGCGCGCTGGGCGGGCCACCGGCTGGGCGGCCGCCACGGCATCACGCACGGCAGCAGTCAGGCTGCGCTCGTCGTCGACATCGAAGTCGGTGAGGCTGCGGGCTGCCGTCGCTACCACATCCTCTTCGTGCGGCACCGGACCCGCGAGACGCGGGTGGTAGACCTCAACGAGGAGCTGACCGCGGTGGACCTGGAAAGAAAAGCTGCGGCCATCGCCGAGGTGACCGAATCCACTGGCGAACACGCCAGTGGAAATGTCCTCGAGAGCAAACTCGCGCCTGTCGGACTCAGGAGTCACGGCCAACGTCATCAGGACACCATAACGCGAGTTACGGAAGGCGAGAAGACAATCGCATCAATTTGTCTCCGCCGCGCACGCCTAGACTTGCTGATCGACAGAAGGCGACTTGCTCGCCTGATCTTGAACACGTCCAGGGGCTACCCGTTGACAATGCTCGTAAACAGAGCCGGTTTGCGCAGGTCAGCCGCGGCGCTTCTGGCGTTCGCCGCCCTCACGGCCGGCTGCTCGTCGAATCCACTGACCGCGCCACCGCCGACCATCGAGCCGGCCGCACCGGCTTTGTCTCCCCCGCCGGCGACCCACCCGGCAGGCGAGATATTGCCGCTCGCCGGCCGCCCAGAAGCCGCGATCTTCGACGAACGCACCGGCTCACTGGCGGTCCTGGCCCCCGGAGCCGACCCGCAGTCACCGTCGACGCTGACCATCTTCGCCGTCTCGGGTGGCACCCGCGAGCTCACCCTGCCCGGCCCGGCAACCGCCTTGGCCGGTGACGGCCAGGGCGCGGCCTATCTGTCCGCCCGGGGTGGGTACTTCACCGTCGATCTGGCGGCAGGATCCGCCACACCGGTGTCGATCAACGAAGAGACCGACACCGACTTCACCGCGATCGCCCGGCGAGCCGACGGTCGCCTGGTCCTCGGCAGCGCCGACGGCACCGCCTACACCCTGGGTTCGGAGACGGCGGTGGCCGAGAAGGTGAAGATCTTCGCGCGCGTCGACGCGATCGTCACCGAAGGGAACAACGCCGTCGTCCTCGACCGCGGCCAAACGTCGGTGACATCGCTGAACAGCGACGGCCGCAGCCAGCAGGCGCTGCGCGCCGGCGAAGGGGCCACCACGTTGGCGGCTGACCCGATGGGCCGGGTGCTGGTGGCCGACACCCGCGGTGGCCAGCTGCTGGTGTTCGGTGTCGACCCGCTGATCGAGCGGCAGGCCTATCCGGTTCCGCAGGCACCGTATGGACTGGCCGGATCGCGGAATCTGGCGTGGGTTTCTCAGACCGCGGCGAATATGGTTGTTGGTTACGATTTAACGACTGGTATTCCCGTGGAAAAGGTGCGTTACCCGACCGTGCAGCAACCGAACTCGTTGGCTTTCGACGACACCTCCGACACGTTGTATGTCGTGTCGGCAACGGGTGCCGGCGTGCAGGTGATCCGCAACGCGGCCGGTGCCCGGTGAGCGCGGCACACCGGGCACGGATGCCGGCAAGCTGGGAAGTCGAGCTGTCCGACGACTACGAGCGGATCCCCCTGCGACTGCCGCCGGACGTGACCCGCGTCACCGCGTCGACGCGGCTGTCGATCGAGGCCGAATACCGCGGCTGGGAGCTGACCAGGGTGCGACTTTACACCGACGGAAGTCGACGAGTTCTCCTGCGGCGTAAGAAGTCTCGTCTCAACGGCCAGACCGCCGACCAGCCAGCGCTGTGATGTACGCAGCGCTGCGGCGGGCCTTCTTCCTGGTGCCTGCCGAACGTGTCCACACGCTGGTGTTCGGCGCGTTACGCGCCGCCACGGCCACCGAGTTGACCCGCAGGCCCCTGCGCCGCCGGCTCGCTCCGCAGGATCCGGTGCTGGCCAGCACGGTGTTCGGCGTGCGCTTCCCCGGCCCGCTCGGGCTGGCCGCCGGCTTCGACAAGGACGGCCTGGGCCTGAACACCTGGGAGACACTCGGGTTCGGCTACGCCGAGGTGGGCACCGTGACCGCCCAGCCGCAGCCGGGCAACCCGGCGCCGCGGCTGTTCCGCCTGCCCGAGGACCGTGCACTGCTCAACCGGATGGGGTTCAACAATCACGGCGCCGGGCAGCTGGCGCTGCAGCTGGCCCGCCACCATCCCGAGGCGCCCATCGGAGTGAACATCGGCAAGTCCAAGGTCACCCCACCGGAGCTGGCAGCCGACGATTACCGAGCCAGCGCACGGCTTCTCGGCCCGCTGGCCGACTACCTGGTGGTCAACGTCAGCTCCCCCAACACCCCCGGGCTGCGTGACCTGCAGGCGCAGGCATCGCTGCGGCCGATCCTGTCGGCTGTGCTGGCGGAAACCACCACCCCGGTGCTGGTGAAGATCGCACCCGATCTGTCCGACGAGGACGTCGACGCCGTCGCGGACCTGGCTGTGGAACTGGGGCTAGCCGGCATCGTGGCAACCAACACCACGATCTCGCGGGCCGGCCTGCGCACACCCGGTGTCGACGACCTCGGGCCCGGCGGGATCTCCGGCGCGCCGGTGGCGCGCCGCGCACTGGAGATCCTGCGCCGGCTGTACGGCCGCGTCGGCAGCGACCTGGTGTTGATCAGTGTCGGCGGGATCGAAACCGCCGACGACGCCTGGGAGCGCATCACCGCCGGGGCGTCACTGCTACAGGGCTATACCGGGTTCATCTACGGCGGTGGCTTGTGGGCCAAGCAGATTCATGACGGCATCGCCGCACGACTGCACGCAGGAGGCTTCAGTTCACTGAGCGAGGCGGTTGGGTCGGCTCACTGCGGCCGCAGTCCCAAGAATCCGCCGTCGGCGTCGTAGAGCAGGTCATAGTGGCCCAGCGCCCGCAGGCCAGTGTTCACGAACGTGCCGTTGGCCGCTCTCGCATGATGAACTCCGATCGGCGTCTGCGCGCCGCCGTCCCCTACCGCGAAGCTGTAGTGCACCTCGCCGACGTCGATGGTCATCGCGGTGCCGTCCGGCACCGCCCCGCTCGACGGCAGACCTTCACCCTCGACGATCATGTCCAACAGGCCGGTATCGATCAGAACCTTGCCGGAAAGAGCTGGGCCGGAACCTAACTGGAACCCACCCGCCGGAGTCAGCCAGTCGTTGTGGACGCCCTCGGCCGGCGCGCCGGCACTGGTCAGGTGCTGCATGGTCCACGCACCCGTGACGTTGGCCGCCGTGAGCCCCAGGGACAGACCGCCACGGCCGATGAGGTATCCGCGCCGCATCGTGCCTGCCGCCATCTCCGTCAGGTTCAGGAAGGGGTTGTAGGTGGGTGGCCGGTTCGGTCCACGGCCGAATCCGACGCCGAGCATGTGCGGGATCCCACCCGTGCAGCCACGCGAATTGACGCCATCACCAAGGCATTTGGAGCTGGTGACGGCAAGCACCGGCACGGTCGCATCCGCGGGCGCACCGGCGCCGGCGGCATTGACGGCCTGCGGGAACCGCACCGGCAGCCTCACCCACACCCCGGTCAGCTGCAGACCACTGGAACTGTAGGTCAGGCTCCCAGCCGGCGCGCCGGCCGGGATGTTCGGCACCTCAGAGGCCGGTACGACCACACCCACCGACCCGGTGTCCACGGTGAACGGTGACGCCGGTCCCCCATTCACCGACGCCTCGACTTTGAGCGTGCGCCTCAAGTTCGCGAAGTCCGGCGACCCGACCCACGGCACCGTATAGCTCTGGGTGAACGGGCTGTACGTCCCTACAGCCTGCGAGGTGGACGCTGGCACAGCGCTTGGGGCGCAACCACATCCGGCCACCAGTAACCCCGTCGACAACGCCGCAAGGATCGATCGCCTGGTCAGCACGTAGCGCCTTTCGGTGGCAGTGCGAGATTGATCAGATACGCCGCGGCGAACTTGTCGACACAGGTTTGGCCCTGAAACACCACCGTGTGTTGTGTGCCGTTGAACGTCAGCAACTCGCCGCCGAGCTCCTTGGCCAGCTCGACACCAGCCTGATACGGCGTCGCTGGGTCGTGAGTCGTGGATACCACCAATACCGGCGGTAAACCGGGCGCGCTGACCGTGTGTGGGCCGCTGGTCGGCGGAACCGGCCAGAACGCGCAGGAATCCAGCGGTGCGTTGCCGGTGAACGGCCCGTAGCTGTTAAACGGTGCCAGCTGCCGCGCCCGCCGGTCCTCGTCGATCGCCTTGGCTCGGTCGGTGTTGGGCGGCTGATCGACACAATTGACGGCGGTCAGAACATCGTTGGAGTTGGTGTAGTGCCCCTGTCCGTCGCGATTCCAGTATGCATCGGCCATTGCCAAGAGGGTGTCCCCACTACCGGTGGACAGCTCGGTCAGACCGTCGGTGAGTTGCGTCCACAGGCTGGGCGAATACATCGCCATGATCGTGGCGGTGATCGCGTCGCCATAACTCAATCCACGCGGGTCGTCGGTATGAACAGGCTTGGCCACCAAGGGATCCACTAGGTGGTGGTAGATGTCGACGGCCTTGGCCGGATCGGTGCCCAGCGGGCAGCGGGGATCCTTGGCGCAGTCGGCGGCGTAATCGTTGAAGGCCTTCTGAAAGGCCGCGTCCTGATCGAGATCGGCCTGGATCGGATCGGCATTCGGATCGACGGCGCCGTCAAGGATCATCGCGCGAACCTTGTCCGGGTAGGCCTCGGCGTACGCCGAACCGATCTCGGTGCCGTAGGAGTAGCCCAGGTAGGTCAGCTTGTCGTCGCCGAGCGCCGCGCGCAGCCGATCGAGGTCTCTGGCGACGTTGACCGTGCCCATGTTGGCCAGGAAGTCCGTGCCCACCTTGTCGACGCACCGTTTGGCCATCTGTTTCTCGAGGTTCTCGATGTGCGCGACACCCGCCGGGCTGTAGTCGACCTGCGGGTCGGCGCGGTATGCATCGTTGTCCGCATCGGAGTTACACCACAGCGCCGGCAGCGACGACCCGACACCCCTGGGGTCGAAACCGACAAAGTCGAACCGCTGACGGATCTCCGGGGGCAGCGACGTCACCAAATCCATCGCCGCGTCCACCCCGGACTCACCTGGCCCACCGGGATTGACGACCAGCGAGCCGATCTTCTGCCCCGTGGCCGGAAAACGGACGAGTGCCAGGTGAGCCGACGGGCCGTCGGCTTTGGAATAGTCGACGGGTACCTCGATCTCGCCGCATTGTGCGCCGGCGGGTATATGCGAGGCGTCACCGCCACCCACAACGCGGCACGGCGACCACGCCACCGGCGCGGGCTGCCCCATCGGCGGCCCCATCGGCGTCGGCAGTCCCGCAACCGATGTGCTGCAGCCGGCTATCAGCACGGCCCCAACAGCCGCCCCGATACGTGCGACGCGGTGACCGCCGATGCGCGCCAAGGTGGTCAGTTCTGCTCGTAGGTACCGTGAATGACCGCGCGGGCAATCGAGTTCATGAAAAGGTTGAACCCGAGATAGGCCGGGCTGGCGTCCTCGGAGAGCTCCAGCTTCTCCACCTTCACCGCGTGCACGGCGACGTAGTAACGGTGGTAGCCGTGCCCGGCCGGCGGGGCGGCGCCCAGGAAGCGGCGGATACCGGCGTCGTTGACGAGCGTCACGGCGTCGCCGGGCAGCACCGAGCCGTCACCGACACCGGCCGGCAGATCGGTGACGGTGGCAGGCAGGTTGGCCACCGCCCAGTGCCAGAAGCCGGACGCGGTGGGGGCGTCCGGGTCGTAGACGGTGACCGCGAAGCTGCGGGTCTGTTCCGGGAAGCCCGACCAGCTCAGCTGTGGGGAGACATCCTCGCCGCCGGCGCCCATGATCCCGCTGACCTGAGCATTGTTCAGCGGTTGGCCGTCGGTGATGTCGGTGCTGGTCAGCGTGAAACTGGGGAGCTGCGGCAGAAACTCGTACGGGTTGTAGGGAAATGCCATGTGATGGGCTTCCTTTCGGTTTTGTCAGCAGTTCTTCAAGAAGTGCTCAAGCACGCGGACGCCGAAATGCAGTGCGTCCACGGGTACTCGCTCGTCGACGCCGTGGAACAGCGCCGCGAAGTCCAGCTCCGGCGGCAGCCGCAGTGGGATGAATCCGAAGCAGCGGATACCAAGGCGGGCAAAGGCTTTCGCATCGGTCCCACCGGACAGCATGTAGGGCACGGTCCGAGCTTCCGGGTCGACGGCCAGCAGTGCCTCATTCATCGCGCCGACGAGGTCGCCGTCGAACGTCGTCTCGTAGGACGGCAGGTCACGTTCCCAGGACCGGGTGACGTCGGGACCGATGAGTTCGTCGATCTCCCGTTCGAAGGCTTCCTTGCGCCCCGGCAGCACCCGGCAGTCGATGACGGCCTCGGCGGTCTGCGGGATGACATTGGCCTTGTAGCCGGCCTTGAGCATGGTGGGGTTGGCGGTGTCGCGCAGAGTCGCACTGACGATGCGGGCGATACCGCCGAGCTTGGCGATCGTGCCTTCGAGATCCGGCGAGGCCGGGTCGAAGCTGTAGCCGGTCTCCTCGGCGACCGCGGTGAGGAACTGTTCCACGGATTCGCTTAACACCAGCGGGAATTGGTGACGCCCCAATCGGGCAACGGCCTCGGCGACGGCGGTCACGGCGTTGTCGTCATGCACCATCGAGCCGTGGCCGGCGCGGCCGCGGGCGGTCAGCCGCATCCAGGACAACCCTTTTTCCGCGGTCTCGATCAGGTAGAGCCGGCGCTCCCCACCGTCCTTGTGCGGCACCGTGAGCGAGAAGCCACCCACCTCGCCGATGGCCTCGGTGATGCCCTCGAACAGGTCGGGCCGGTTGTCCACGAGCCACTGTGCGCCGTAGGTGCCACCGTGCTCCTCGTCGGCGACGAAGGCGAAAACCAGATCACGCGGGGGCACGATGCCCGCCCGCTTGAATCCCCTGGCGACCGCGATCATCATGCCGCACATGTCCTTCATATCGACCGCGCCGCGGCCCCAGACATAGCCGTCGGCGACGGCGCCGGAGAAGGGATGCACGCTCCAGTCCGCCGGTTCGGCGGGGACGACGTCGAGGTGGCCGTGGATCAGCAGCGCACCGCGGCTGCGGTCAGCACCGGGAAGGCGGGCGAAGACGTTCCCGCGACCCGGCGCGCCGGACTCGACGTACTCCGTGGCATACCCGACCGCGGACAGCTGTTCGGCAACCCAGAGCGCACACTCTGCCTCGCCCTTGGTGGTCGCCAGCTCACCGGTGTTGGAGGTGTCGAACCGGATCAGGGCGCTGACGAGATCGACGACCTCGTCGACGGGTTGAGTCACAGTCCCCCTTCCTACCACTGGCGCGGCACGCCCGTGGGCGCGGAGGTCGGGCATTATCACAAGTTTCCCTTCAACCACTCGCGCAACACGCCGATATAGGGTTTGATTTACCGGGTGACCCCCCGCCTCCCTGTGCTCGCAACGGCGCTGTGCCTCACGGTCAGTGGCTGCTCAGCCGTCACGACAGGGACCGCGATGCCCGCCGGAAAAGTGCCACTGACCAGCCCCGATGCTCTACCGACCCTGCTGTTGTCGGCTCCCGACGTGGGTGCGGCACTGTCCAGCGACGACGTCGTCGTCACCACCGACGTCAACAAGGCCTGGAACGACAGCGCCCACTTCGCCGACGTGAACTGCCTGGCCATCGCCGGTGCGGCCCAACAGGGCGTCTATGCGAGCAGCGGATCGACGGCCGTGCACGGCCAGGTGCTACGGGATCCGCCGACCGCGCCGGAGTGGTCGCACTACGCCGTACAGGCGGTGGTGGCCTTCCCCAGCGCCCAGGCCGCCGCGGATTTCTTCACTGCCTCGCAGCGCGGCTGGGCAGCCTGCTCCAACCGCGAACTGAACTACGCCCAGCCGATCGGGCCTCCCCAGGTGTGGTCGGTCGGCCAGACCAGCACCAGCAATGACGTGTTGGCGGTCTCGCGGGTGCAGCAGAGCCCGCAGCGCTGGGCCTGCCAGCGGGCGTTGACCGTGCACAGCAATGTCGCGGTGGACGTCGAGGCGTGCAGCCTCGACGGCCCGACGGCGGCGGCCAGCGCGATCGCCGGCCAGATCGCCGGACGGCTGCCGAGCGCCTAGTTTGGGTGCCCCACGCGAGCCGTGCGGGCGCATTTGGGACTCGGGTCACTGATCCGTTAGCCTTAAGCGCCCCTGGGCTGGTCTTCAGGGGAAGGTCCGAGTGGCGGAATGGCAGACGCGCTAGCTTGAGGTGCTAGTGCCCTATTAACGGGCGTGGGGGTTCAAGTCCCCCCTCGGACACAATTTTCTCGAGCGCATCAGCGCAGCTAGACGGCGGTTTTGGTGCGCGAGCGGCGACGGTCGGCAGGCGCTTTGGACACGGTTTGGACACTGCCCGAAATTCTCGCGTCCAGATTGACGGCCACCGCGTCGAGGTCGCTGTCGAACAGATCGGCGTAAATCCGAAGCGTCACGCTCGGGTCCTTGTGGCCGAGCATCCGCGACACCGCAAGAACATTCGCGCCGGAACTGACAGCCAGGCTCGCGCAAGTATGCCGAAGATCGTGCGGAGTGATCGTCTGCACTCCGGCACGCTCGACCGCCCGGTTGAACCACCCCGTTGAGTCATAGCTCGGCCGCTTCAAATAGCCGCCGGCGCGGGCCGGGAACAGTAGGTCGTCGGCGGTGCGGTCCTCGCACCGGACGGCCAGCCGAGACAGCACCGACGCCGCTACCGGCACCATCCGGTTCTCCTTGCCCTTCGTCTGCCCGACCTCGAACTGCTGACCGACTTGGACAGCGTTGCGATGCACCGAAATGCGCCGTTTGAGGAACTCGACGTCGGCGACGGTCAGGGCGATCGCCTCACCCCAACGCAACCCGGTGAACGCCAGGGTCAGCACCAGGTCGGCGTAGCGGCCGGATTCCTCGGCCAGCCGGCACACGTCGTCCTCGGTGAGGTAGACGTGGCGCTTCGGGGCCTTCGTCGGCTTCTCGCCGCGCTTGAACCGGCGGGCCGGATTGAACACGAGCGCCCGGTGCTCGACCGCGTCGTCGAGGATGCCCGCCAGGATGCCGACGGCGCGATTGACCACGGTCGCACTGGACCCGTCGCGGGTCATGGACGCGGCCCACGCTTTCACGTCCAAGATGTCGACCTTGTTCACCGGCACCCTGTCCCACTTGGCCGCGACGTGTTTGGGGTACGCGTAAGCGATGGTTCGGTAGTAGGACGGCGATAGCGTCTGCTCCTGCCGTGCCAGCCATCCGACCGACAGATCGCCGACCGTCACCCGGCCGCGCGCTGGTGACACGAAGGCACCCTCGGCCTTCGTTGTCTCAACCTTCGAGCCCCAGGCCGACGCATCACGCTTAGTGGTGAAACCACGCTTGCGGCTGGTAATTCCGCTCGGCTGCCGGTACCGGACTTCCCACCGCTCCCCCGCGGCCGTCGTGTAGCGCTTAATCGTCGCCATCGTGGTCCTGGTCGCCGTCGTGCAACGCCGCGAGCTCGGCTTCGAGCCTGCGGATCTGATCGTCGTAGTTCGTGATCAGCTCACGGTCGCGGTCGAACTCGCCGCGGATCAGCAGCATGCTTTTGGCGCTCTGCGCAGACGCAAGCTCTCGTGACAACCGCAGAGCCCGCGTGTTGTTGAGCCACACGTTGCCGTCGTTGCGAGCCTGCGGAATGTCCGCCCAATACCCGAGCGCCGAGAACCATTGCGCTGCAGCAAATTCCGTGAGTTCACGACCGGGCAGCGCTTCAATCTCGCGATCGTAAGGACCGGGATAGAGCAGCGCGACGGGGGATGTATTCAGTGCGTGCGCGAGCACCAGGAGTTCCTGCACCGTGACCGTCTTGCGCTTACCCGTTTCCAACTCGCTGATCGTAGGCCGTGAGATCCCCCAGCCGTATTTGGTCGTCCGTTCTGCGAGCCATTGCGCAGAGCGTTTGCCGCGGAGCCGCCGAACTTCGGCGCCGATTCGCTTGGTGACCGTCGCTGCCCAATCGGACTGGTCATCACTTGTCGTCATTTCCGACACGCTACGGCGTTGTGGCGTGAATATCCATCAGTGTGCTATTCCTTGCAAGGCAATCCAGCAGAATCAACACATTCTGCTGACTTCACCTACATGACGGATGGAGAAATACGATGGACCTACCGGAGGTCGTCACCCCGAAGCAGTTGGCCGAGTACTTCCAGACGACCGAGGCATCGTTAGCCCAGGATCGTTACCTCGGTCGTGGTGTGCCGTTCATCAAGGTTGGAACCAAGCGCGTCCGATACCTCCGCAGCGACGTTCTGGCCTACCTCGAATCGCAGCGCCGGACGCAAACCGGTGTGGCATGACCGAGCCAGAGTTGATAGCTCAACATCTGGCCGGCTCGCCGTGGTTCCCGTTGTCGGCATCGGGGGGCCCGGTAGCTGCGCGGGAGTCGGTCGCTCACGTAGAGGTCGATGGCAACGCGATCACGATCCGCGTAACGGATGCCGTCGGCGCCAAGCGTGAGTACCAGGCCCGCGTGGAACCCATCACCGGCCAATGCCAGCACTGCACCGTACCCGTCGACCGTGGCGACACCTGTGCGTTCTGCCTCGACTACGTGCCACCGGAGTCCCCGCATGTCCGACAACAAGATTGACGGCGCTCGTCGATCGGCGGATGGCACCGTGGAGCCGCCCAAGTTCCTGAAGGTGCGGCCCGCCGACATCGGCCGCGTCGGTGTGCTCGGTGCCGCCATCCTGGCGCTGGTCCGATACGTGATCGCGTTCCCAGACGAAACCGACGGCCGCAAGATAGTCGACGGCGAAATGTGGTGGTGCGCATCGCACGACGACATCGGCCGAGCGCTCGGCGGCGTGCATCGCGATTCGATACGTCGAGCGCTGGCCAAGCTGCAAAGCGCGGACGAAATACTGACGATTCCAGCGGACAGGCGCTACGGCGACCGGGCCCACGCGTATCGAGCCCCTGACCTCCCATTACGCGGAATGCAACAAGGGTCTGAGCTGCCATTACGCGGAATGCAGCAAGGCATTACGCGGAATGCAGCAAGCAGCTGCGGCGAAACACAACAAGCAGCTGACGCGAAACACAACAATCTTCCTCTTACTAAAGAACTAGAAGAAGAAGGGAGAAGCGCCGCCCCGCCTTCGCTGCAATCAGCTAACGGCAAACCGACCTACAGCCCGCGGTGTCCGAAGCACATTCACGATGAGAATCCGCCGGCGTGCGGTGGATGCGGACGGGCGCGCGAGGCGTCCAAGGCATCCGCCCAGACAGCCCAGGAACGCGAAGCCCAACGGCGCAACCAGATCCGCGACGCCATCGATGCATGCGGGGACTGCGATCAGGTCGGCCGGCTCGACGACCTCAGCGACTGCCCGAAGCACCCGAACTTCCGCATGATCGCGGTCAGCGCATGAGCCACCGCAGCGATATCGAGCAGACCGGGCGCAAAGCGCGGTACGCCGCGATCCGCCGGTGCAGACATTGCGATCCCTGCGGCTGGCGCCTGCTCCCCGACGGCACACCCATCGACCCGGCCGTCCGGTGTGACCACAACAGCCCACCGTCGGCGCCGGCATCGGGGCGGGACATCACCGAGCCCATCCACAAACCGGATCTGTTCTCCGAGCCGCTACACGATCTGACGGCCCCGAGGAGTAAGCCGTGAACTGGAAGTCCATGGCCGCGTTGATCGCTGGCATCCCAGACCTTCCCGGCGCGCGCTGCAAGGGCAAGGCGGATCTATTCGAGGCGACCGTCGGCGTGCGTCCAGTCGACGGTCGACCCAGCAGGGACGAACTCGAGAATGCTCGCAGCGAGGCTCTGCGCCTATGTGAGACGTGTCCGGCATTGGATGCCTGCGAAGCCTGGCTCGACGGCCTGCGGCCCACACGTCGCCCGCGCGGCGTCGTCGCCGGCCGAGTCGTGAACACCGTGAACAGATGACCGATCTCGACCGGCAACTCCTCGGCGAAGCCGCCTACGTAATCCGCGACGCGATCCACCGGCTGAACGTCAGCCGCGAACAGATCCCGCCCCGATGGCCGCGACTGCTCGACGCCCTCAACAGGCGTTTGTCCGCGGGCGGACATCGCGATCGGGTCGACCTGTCAGCCTTGAAGACGAGCAAGCAACTCGCCGCCGAATGGGGTTGCACGCCAAGGACAGTGACACGCAAAGCCGAAGCGGCCGGCGCCCGCAAGGTCAACGGCTGGATTTTCCCGGAGGGCACATGAGCACCACCAGCGAAGACGAAAAAGCATTCGCACGAACACTTTTCGCACCCGACGACGATGACGGCGTTCAGGCCCTACACAACCTGTTCGAATCCGACCATGGGCAGGCACAGGGCGCAGAAGTCGACGACGGACTCGACGCGCAGCACCGCTTCGCCGCGGACCTCTTCGCACCTGAGGACCCCGACGCCGACATCCTCCCAGGCCTCAAACCTGGCAGGAACGTCGGCCGCTGGCGGCACCCCGAACCCGAACCCGTCGACAGAGGTCCCTGGTTCGACCGCCGGTAACTCGTCGGCGCCCAACCCACCACGCAACCAAAAAGGAACCAACGCAATGCTTCACATGCTCTCAACGAACACCCACGCGATGACCGTCACCCGCACCGCCGAAACCCTCGGCATCCCGCTCCCAACCGGCTACGTCGAACAAATCGCGGAGGTCGACGCATTCACAGCCGCAGTCGCCCAAATTGCCGTCACGACCGACCAGCTGCACGAAGCGGTCCTGGACGCGATCGCAGACGGAAGGGACTACCACGCGGACGAAACCGTCCAGCGGCTCGCGCTGGATCGGTCACTGACGGCGCAGAACATCAGCGCCCACCGCGCCCAAACCCGCGCCGACCAGATGCGCAGAGCCGCGCTCGCAGACTGGGCCGACGAGATACTCGAAGACTGGGCCGACGCCCTCGGACCGCATTCGGCCGCGCTCGTCGACGCCGCCGCAGACGCCAACCTCAGCGATCTGACGGACACAGCCGCCGCCGTCGCCAAAGGCGGCGACACCATGGACAAACTGCACCACGCACAGGTCGCCGTGAAGGCCTGGACAGCGGCAGTCAACGGCTTTTTCTCGCTGGCCAGCATCTCTAGCGTCGGCTACAACGGCGACGCCAGCGTGGCGATCTACACCCCTGCACGGCATTCGGACCTCGCCCCGGCGTTCGCGTTGGCCGACAAGTCGAGGACCGATGTCGATGCGTGGACGCTGGCGCGCTGCGGCATCCCGCTCGACCTTGCGACCCTCGGCGACTTCATGTCGCGCGCCGCAACGTTCAACGCAGACCGCGAGACCGAGGCCCGCGCTGAGAAGGAGCAACTCAAACAGCGCGTCGCCAACAGCTGGTAGCCGCGGCCCACACACAGCCTCGCGGCTGGCGCGCGTTTGACGTAGGCGCAGCGCCGCCGCGAGGCCCCAGGAATCGACGACGAGGACCAGGACGTGAGCACCAGCCAGCGGCCGCCAGCACCCAGGGCGGGTGACCCCACCCCGCCCCCACAGCCGCACCCCATGGCATAGGCACTGCTCCCCCCGACCAGATTTTTTCTATACCCAGCGGAAGGGAGTTGTGACGTGACTGAGCGGAGGTTGCGTGCTGTGGCGGCGGATGAGAAGGCGCCGGCGAAGCGGGCTGCGCGGAAAGCCGCGCCGATGTCGGTTTTCGATGCTGCGAGGAGTGGTGATCGGCGAAAGCTGCTGGTCGCGTTGCAGCATCGGATCGCCGAGACCATCGACGACCCGAAGACTGCGGGCCCGGCTTTGGCAGCATTGATCAAGCAGCTGCGCGATATTGCCACCGAGATTCAAGCGATCGACGCGGCCACAAGAGCGAACTCGGCCAGGCCGCCGAAGTCGGTGATCGCCACGACGCCCGACGCGGCGTGGGACGAGTCCATGATCTGAGCGCCGGCCGTGCCCGCCATCCGGTCGGCGCCGTGGTCATCGTCGTCGGCGAGGGTCGCAGGCGACCTGCACGGCAACTTCGCGCTACGCCACCCGGAGTGCCACTTCGGCCGTTCGGCGAGGAAGAATTGACTTCGCGACCGCACCTTCCATCAGTAATCATCCTGAGAAGCAACATGATTTGGTCGTCGGGTGGGCACGTCAACGTTTCCGGAGAATGACGCCTGCGGTCCGCGATGGGTGGCCCGGACAGCGCCGTCCTCGCCATCTCTTGCCGGCCGCTCGTCATCCCGCAGTCGCGAGGCCTCCTGGCTATGCGCCAAAAAGTTTCTAAGTCGCTTGTACATGGGCCGCAAAGCCTCGTCGCGTGACGCCATCTCCAACAGCGTGTCCATGTCTGCCGATGTGAACCGACCTTCGGAGGTCTGCCGTGCGAACAGATCGGCCAGATTCGCGATCGTTGCGTCTTGGGGAGGAGCCTGCCGCCGTCGTTCCCGGAGAACAAGCCGCTCGACCACGTTCTCCATCGACGCCACGGACTGCTGAATGTCGGCGAGGGCGATTTGATTGGGGTCGCCCGAACTCCTCAACTTGTCGAGGTCGATCGAAATTGTCACCGGACTGATTACCTTGTAATCGTCGCCGGCGTCGATAATCTCCTTGGCCGCCGCGCGAACTGACATCTTCGCCTCATGCATGCTGTCTGGGTTCGTGGTGTCGTAAAAAACGGTCCGCAGCGTGGCGACGTCGAATGGAATCTTCTCGCCGTCCTTGATCATGTGGATGAACGGCTTCTTGACGGCATGCCGCAACGCCAGCTCGTAGAAGACATTGGGGTTGTGGTCGGTCAGGTCGGCGACGACTAGGTCGGCATTGAGCAGCTCGGTCACGATCTGCTCGGTGATGATCCCCGACCCATTCATTGTGTCGGCGCGGCGAACCGTGAAGTCGAACGGTTCGAGCGCTTCCCCGACGATGTACTTGCGGACGTGATCGCTCCGCAGGCGTACCGGACTTCCCGCATCGCTAATAGGTGACACGATGAAGCAAGATCTCTGCGTGTGGGCGGAGGCCTCTGTCGGGTTGGACGTCATAGCGGGCATTCTCACACGATCAGCAGCGGCGACCGACCGATTCTGGGAGGCCACCGCATTCTTCGCCACCGGTCCCCGGTCGTCGGCATGGGATCCGCCAAACCGGACCGGCACGCTGCATCATGGCCGGGTGAATATGCGGCAGGCTGCGACGTGCGCCCTATACGAGGGCAGGAACGCCGAGATAGGCGCGGCGAACCCCTACCGCGGACGATTCGCGCTGGCCGCGTGCTGGCAGCGCGGCTACATGACGATGCTGACGATCAGAACCGCGGCGACGCCGGCGCGCCAGAAATACCTCCGGGCGCGTGCTGGCGGCGACGCGTAGCTACTCGCTGTCCGACGAGCCGGTCGGCGTCGCGTCGGCGAGCTCGGCCTGATCGGCGTCCGCCAGCTCGTCGAGCAGATCCCGCTCCCACACCTCGGCGGGCCGCATTACCTGCACGCCGTCGACGTTCTGGCCGATCGGAAATCCCTCGTCGTGGGTCATCAGATAGCTGCATCCGAGCCGAACGGCCGCCGCGAGGTGTGTGGCGTCCGCGCCGCCGAGCCGCTTGTTCGGTGCACTGAATTGCTGCCACTGCCGGGCCAGGCGGGCAGCGTCGCGGCCGAGGAACCTGTCGATGTCGGTCCACTGTGTCGATACGGCGGTGAACCACCCGCGGACCTGCTCGTTGATCGACTCGCTGCCGTCCCGGACGACCGAAATGCAGTTCACCTCGGCTTCTAGCAGTGCCGATGCCGCAAGGATCACCCGATCAGCGTTGACAGCATCGAGGACGGCTTTTGCGCTTTCCCACCTTGGCCGCCCGGTCTCTTTGTGCTCGTCCTCATTCCTGGCGAGCAGGTCGATGTATATGCATGTGTCGAGGTAGACCAGCGGGGCCGGCTCGGGCTTAGTCATCCCGGAGCCTGTCTACGAACTCGTCGACCGTGACGTTTCGGAACAATTCGGCGGCCGCGCCGAGCAGGTCGTCCGTCGCGGGCCGGCCAGCGTCGTCTTCGGGCATCGACTCGATGCGCTCGACGTCCATGCGGATTGCCTGTCCGCGAACATTGCGCTTAATCTTCCCGCCGAGCGTGACGCGGTGACGCCAGACGTCTCCGGCCACGTCGGCGAGGGCCGCCGGCGCTTCACCGTCGATCGCCGCTCGAGTCAACTCGTCGCGGATCGTGAGCTTCACTCGGCCGGCGCGTAGCTCCTTCACGCCGAAGACACGGCCGGTCACCGTGCCCCATGAAATCTCGAACGGCTTCACCGCGGCGGCGGCGTTCTCCTTGACCGACTCGTCGAGGTCGACCTTCTCGCCGCGCTCACCGTTGTAGGTCGCCAGCGATACGCTCTGAACGCCGTCACGCGGGACCGACAGGCCGGCCAGCCGGTTGACCGTGGCCGGGGTGAACAGTCGTGGCACGGAGGGTTCGGTTTGTAGAACGTGCGCACCATCGACGAGCGCCTGGACCGGCACGAGCATGTCCGACAGGTCGCGCTTGGCCTGCACGTTCCTCGCCTCAAGGCACACGATCAGGTTGCCGCGGCGATGCCGTAGCGAGGCGAGCACCCACGTCGCGCGGGTCTCGTTGGCGATGTAGACCTCGTCGATCTCCCGTAGCGAGCGCACGATTTCGTCGAGCGTGCGGGTGAATCGCGATACCTCTGCCCGCTCGCGGCCCTGGTGAAGGGTGACCTCTAACCCTGTCGCCGCCATGTTCTTACGGTAGCGGCGGGTTGTGACCGTCGGGCCGCAACGTGGTATCGAGCAGGAAACGGCGGAAGACCAGCGTCTCGTGCTTTCGGTTTACTGCGGCTCCCGGCCCGTCCTGACCGAGCGTCTTGCGGTTGTCGTCAACTGGTCCACTTGGACCAATTGGAAAGATCGCGGGCAACGGTCTGATGACCGACGTCCAGCATGTCGGCGATGGCGCGGTTGGACACGCCGGCGTCGGCCAGGCCGGCGACGAACTCGCGGCGCCGCGGAACCGGCTAATCGCTAACCGCGGCCATCGCCGCGGCGCGAATCTCGTCGGAGTCGACCGCGGTGTACCGCTCCGTGGTCGCGACGCTCGAATGTCCGAGCAGCACTTGCACGGCACGCAGGTTGCGGGATCCGCGGTAAGCGCGGGTGGCGAATCGGTGGCGCAGCGTGTGCGCGGTCCAGTGATCGGGCAGCGCGCCGGCCATCAGCTTGCCGACGTGCTGCGGTGTCAGGTGCCCGTCGTCGTCTCCGGGAAACAGGTAATCGCCGCCGTCCGTGACGATGGGGTATGTCTGGCATAGCCCATCGGCAATACCCTCTGTCGGCCGTAGGGTATTCGCCGACCGGACTCCCTTCGCGATCGCCGCAGCCAGGTCGTCGCCTATCGGCACAGTGCGCAGCTTGCCGCCCTTGCCGTGGACCAGAAGCTCAGCACCGGCCGGCCCGCGAGTGAGGTCGCGGCGGTGCACGCGCGATATCTCGGCGCGACGGAGACCCGCTTCGGCGCCAAGCCTCAGCATGAGCCCGACGCGCGGATCCGCGGCGGCGATGGCTGCGGACCACGCCGCGTCGGGGGCGGGCCGAGGCGCCGGCGCAGCCGCGCGCATCACCGGAAGCTCGGCCGCAGGGTTTGTCGGAAGGTGGCCGGTCCGGTGCGCCCACCCGAAGAACGAAGCCGCCGTGTTCCGGTGGCCGCGGCGTGTCTCGATGCTCCACGTCTTCCGTCCGAACCACGCGAGGATTCCGGCCGTCGTGACGCGCACCGGTGCACACCGGAGCCCGCGCGCCATGTAGGCCAGATGCCCGCGGCGGGTCGCGAGTGTGGCCGGCGACCGGCCCGCGCCGGCCTCAGCGCTGAGGTAAGCCGAGATTAGGTCAGCCCACGCCGGCGGCAACGGCCGGCGTGCTGGGCCGCTCACATCACGCCCAGCACGATCGCGGCGACGTCGAGCGCCTGGGCGATGCCTTCGGGGTTGGCGCAATGCCGATCCCAGTAGCCGGCACGCATCGAGCCGGCTCGGATCCGCAGCGAGCCGACGGGATCGTCGTCCGTGAGCGCGTCGTAGGCGATCGCCGCGGCGGCGAGTCGAGCGTCATCCCATACAAGACCGGCGAACGCGCCTTCGACTTGGAGGGCGCCGGTGAGGTCTTGCAGCACGGCACGTAACGCGGTGCCGCCGACGGCTTCCGCGGCTTGAACGATGAGGTCGAGCGCGGCGGATTCAGGGTCCGCCGGCGGGGTGCTGATAGTGGTCGTCATGCACCGAAGCTAACCTCACAGATAGCGAATTGCCAAGGGCTACACGGAAAGTCGTACATATGTCGTCACCAGTGCAAATGTCAGATTCGGGCATATGTCGGGATCGGCGCAAATGCCGCACGGATGGCCGGCAGTACTTCGCCGGTGATCCAGCGCCGGAACGCGACGGCTTCGGGTTTGTCCGACCGGATCACCACTTCGTACATGCCGGCTTCGTTGACGACGGTCACGTTCGGGTTGCCGCGAATACCCTCAGTCAGCCGTAGGGTATTCACGACGGCGGCGTCGAGTCGTGCAGTGACGTTGCGCGGGTTGACGATTTCGAGCACGCGGCATAGATCGGCGAGCACGAACCAGGGTTCGCCGTCGAACATGACGACGCCGGCGAGCGTGGACACCGTTTGGACACAAACTGCGCGAAAACCAGTGCATCTGCGGTGATTTGCAGTGACGTGTTTCCGCAGATAAATGCCTTTTCGAGCCCCTGAGCTGGGGGTCTGCGGGGGTTCAAGTCCCCCCTCGGACACAGAGTAGGCGTTATGGCTCAGGCAGGCCTGACCTAGCGTTGAAAAGCGCACCGCGAGCAAAGCTCGTCCCTCACACCCCCATATGTGAGACACGTTCGGCCCCTTGGCCTTTCCCAAAACGCAACTCTGGGGCCATTTCTCCAATGGCCCCAGAGCATTCCGTCGCAGAACCTAACGCGACACTGATTGCGATGACGCCATCGTGCTGACCACCTATCCGGTTCTTCCCGCCGTGATCGGGATTGGTGAGGATCTCCAGCGATCCAGCAGTGCTCATTGAATAACCCCACACCAACGCATCCATTGGTTCGAGGGTCGCTGATCGACGCCCAAACGGCTAGTAGCGTCACGCCTGGCAACTTATGGTGCCGCACTCGTTGATCCGACCGATAATCCGGCGTAAACATCCCTGAACTGGCATGATCTCCATGCCTAGACCGTGCCGGCACCTATGACTGATCCGGAGGATTGTATGTCCACAGCAACATCTCGTTTAGCCGTGGGCCGGGTGGGTGCGCTGGCCGTGGCACTGGGAATCGGTGCGGTGGTTATCGCACTGCCAGGAGCTGCGGCGGCGGATGTGGCGTCGGCGGGATCGGGAGCCTCAGGACGCTCGCATGCGGCGGCGAGTTCATCGGGGAGCAACGGTCACAGCTCAGGGTCCACCGCGAAGTCGGGTTCCGGCGCGAAGACCTCGTCATCGAAAGCAGCGACGCCGTCGGGTAAACACTCCGCCCTGACCCGATCAGCGACGACCGTCCCGGCGTCGGTCACGGGGACCGTACGGCCGATACAGGATTTCATCGCCCTCTTCGTCGGCAATGGCACCGAATCCCACCCCAATGCGGGTTTACTGCTCGGCAACGGCTACTCATGGACCGCTCAAACCTGTAATACAGGCACGGCCTGCAAGGGCGGCCGGGGCGGCTTGATCGGCAACGGCGGCGATGGCTATAACGGCGGTAACGGCGGCGCGGCCGGTCTAATTGGCAATGGCGGTGACGGCGGCGACGGCATCGCTACCGTGAACAACGGAAACGGCGGAAACGGCGGCAACGGCGGGGTCCTCTACGGCAACGGCGGTAATGGGGGGGCTGGCGCGTATTCCACAACCGCGAGTGTCAACGGTGGAAACGGCGGAAACGGCGGCCGTACCGGGATTTTCGGGCTTTGGAGTTCGGGCGGCACAGGTGGCGCGGGCGGAGCGGGAGGCGCCCACGCTGACGGCGGCCGTGGCGGCAACGGGGGCCACCTGGGCTTTTTGTCACTGCTATCCCACGGCGGCGATGGCGGGCAGGGCGGAGCGGGCGGCACCAAAGCCCATGGCGGCTCAGGCGGCACCGGTGGCGGCGCGGGCATCGTTGCGTGGTTCGACCGTGGCGGCGCGGGCGGCCACGGTGGCACCAGTGGCGACGCAGGGAATGCGGGCGACGGCGGCACCGGCGGCCAAGGCGGCGTTCTGGCGGTGCTGTCGGTGGGCGGCAATGGCGGTGCGGGCGGAACCGGAACGACAGGCGCCTCCGGAGCCATCGGCACCCCGGAGAATCCAGACGGCGGTGACGGCGCCCGGGGCGGCAAAGGCGGCAATGGCGGGATCGGTGGCGGGGTCGGTTGGCTGTCCCTGTTGAGCCTGGGCGGAGCTGGCGGAGCTGGCGGAGCTGGCGGAGCTGGCGGGACCGGCGGCACAGGCGGCACGGGTGGTGCGGGTGCTCGCGGCAGAATCGGCGAAGACGCAGGGTCCGATGGTGGTGATGGTGGTGATGGCGGCAACGGGGGTGACGGCGGCACTGGCGGGACTGGTGGTGCGGGCGGCCGCGGGTCGCTGATCCTCGGATTCCTTGGTGGCGGCGGCACCGGCAGCACCGGCACGGGCGGCGGAGGTGGAGTCGCGGGTGCGGGCGGTGACGGCGGTGACGGCGCCGACGGCGACGCCGCCACACCCGATGGGGGCAATGGCGGAAAGGGCGGGAACACCGGCATTGCAGGAAGGTCGGCTACCGGCGGCTCCGCGGCCGTGACGCTAGCCGCCACAGGTAATGGTGGTGACGGCGGAAATGGCTGGAATGCAACAACATCCGGTGCCAACGGCGGCAATGGCGGTTCGGGTGGCACCGGCGGCAACCGCGGTAACGGTGGTCTCGGCGGCAACGGTGGCAACGGGGCCAACGGCACCACGAGCGCCGATCCGAGCATCGCTGGCACCACCGGCGGGGCGGGCGGAAACGGTGGTGCCGGCGGTTCAGCGGGTGCCGGGGGCACCAATGGCAACGGCGGCAACGGCGGCGCCGGTGGTGCCGGTGGTGACGGCGCTAACGGCACCGACGCCCTCACCGCCGGAACCAACGGAACCGACGGCGGCCAGGGCGGCCAGGGCGGTCACGGCGGTAACGCGGGTGCAGCCGGAACCGGCAGCGGCATCGCAGCAACCCAGGGCATCGGCGGCGCCGGCGGTCACGGCGGCAACGGCGGCAACGGCGGCACCGGAGCCAACGGCACCGACAACACCGCCAACACCGGAGTCGCCGGCGGTGACGCCGGTGACGGCGGCAACGGCGGCAACGCCGGCACCGGCGGTGCCGGTGGTACCGGATCGGTCCACGGCCTCGACGGCGCGGCCGGTAACGGTGGTCTCGGCGGCAACGGCGGCAACGGTGGTTTCGGCGGCACTGTTCTCAACGCCGGTGATGACGGCACCACCGGCGGGGCGGGCGGAAACGGTGGTGCCGGCGGTTCAGCGGGTGCCGGGGGCACCGGTGGTGACGGCGCTAACGGCACCGACGCCCTCACCGCCGGAACCAACGGAACCGACGGCGGCCAGGGCGGCCAGGGCGGTCACGGCGGTAACGCGGGTGCAGCCGGAACCGGCAGCGGCATCGCAGCAACCCAGGGCATCGGCGGCGCCGGCGGTCACGGCGGCACCGGCGGCAACGGCGGCACCGGAGCCAACGGCACCGACGGGGCGGTAGCCACCAACGGCGGTGACGCCGGTAATGGCGGCAACGGCGGCAACGCCGGCACCGGCGGTGCCGGTGGTACCGGATCGGTCCACGGCCTCGACGGCGCGGCCGGTAACGGTGGTCTCGGCGGCAACGGCGGCAACGGTGGTTTCGGCGGCACTGTTCTCAACGCCGGTGATGACGGCACCACCGGCGGGGCGGGCGGAAACGGTGGTGCCGGCGGTTCAGCGGGTGCCGGGGGCACCAATGGCAACGGCGGCAACGGCGGCGCCGGTGGCACCGGTGGTGACGGCGCTAACGGCACCGACGCCCTCACCGCCGGAACCAACGGAACCGACGGCGGCCAGGGCGGCCAGGGCGGTCACGGCGGTAACGCGGGTGCAGCCGGAACCGGCAGCGGCATCGCAGCAACCCAGGGCATCGGCGGCGCCGGCGGTCACGGCGGCACCGGCGGCAACGGCGGCACCGGAGCCAACGGCACCGACAACACCGCCAACACCGGAGTCGCCGGCGGTGACGCCGGTAATGGCGGCAACGGCGGCAACGCCGGCACCGGCGGTGCCGGTGGTACCGGATCGGTCCACGGCCTCGACGGCGCGGCCGGTAACGGTGGTCTCGGCGGCAACGGCGGCAACGGTGGTTTCGGCGGCACTGTTCTCAACGCCGGTGATGACGGCACCACCGGCGGGGCGGGCGGAAACGGTGGTGCCGGCGGTTCAGCGGGTGCCGGGGGCACCAATGGCAACGGCGGCAACGGCGGCGCCGGTGGCACCGGTGGTGACGGCGCTAACGGCACCGACGCCCTCACCGCCGGAACCAACGGAACCGACGGCGGCCAGGGCGGCCAGGGCGGTCACGGCGGTAACGCGGGTGCAGCCGGAACCGGCAGCGGCATCGCAGCAACCCAGGGCATCGGCGGCGCCGGCGGTCACGGCGGCACCGGCGGCAACGGCGGCACCGGAGCCAACGGCACCGACAACACCGCCAACACCGGAGTCGCCGGCGGTGACGCCGGTAATGGCGGCAACGGCGGCAACGGCGGCACCGGCGGTGCGGGCGGCGTCGGCGATACCGACGGTGACGGCGGCACCGGCGGCAACGGCGGTGCTGCCGGCGACCCCGGCAACGGCGGTAACGGCGGTAACGGTGACTCCGTCACCATCGACGGCAGTAACGGCGGCAAGGGCGGTAACCCCGGTGCGGCCGGTCAAGGTGGCAGCGGGGGTAGCGGGGGTAGCGGCCTTGTCTCCGGTGAGAACGGCGCGGACGGCGCTACGGTGACCGGCCCGGCCGGTAACGGCGGCAAGGGCGGTGACGGTTACGACGCCGGCGCCGGCAGCGGCAAGGGCGGCGCCGGAGGTGACGGCGGCATCGGCGGTGCGATCGGCAATGGCGGTGACGGCGGTGACGGCGGTGACTCCGTCGACGACAGCGGTGGCGCCGGCGGTGACGGCGGTGCGACGGTCAATACCGGAACCGTGGCCACCTACGGCGGCAACGGTGGCAACGGTGGCAACTCCGGCATTACCGTCGGTAATGGCGGAGCGGGTGGCGATGGCGGTGCTGCCAGCAACGGGGTCGGAGGCAACGGCGGTAACGGTGGCAGCGGCAACCAGGTCGGCGGTACGGGCGGCCGCGGCGGCAACGGTGGCGATTCCACGAGCGACGGCATTATTGCTGCGGTCGGCGGCAACGGCGGTGACGGCGGCTGGTCAGAGGGGGCCACCGCCAACGGTGGCCAGGGCGGTCGTGCCGTCGTCGCCGACCCAACGTCCTCAACGACCGCCACCGGCGGCAATGGCGGAGCCGGTGGGACCGGCGGCGGCGGCGTAAAGGGCGGCACCGGCGGCGCCGGCGGCGAGGCGGAGAACTACGGCCTGGGCTCGGCCACCGGTGGCCATGGCGGAGTTGGCGGTCTCAGCACTGTCTACAGTGCCGGCGGATCAGGCGGGACCGGCGGCGCGGCGGTGGCCCATGGGGACGGTGATGCCATCGGCGGCGCTGGTGGAGCCGGCCACGTGGGTTCCGGTGACGTCTCTGGAAGCGGAGTCGGAGGAACAGGCGGTAACGGTGGAGCTGCGACCGTAAACGGCTCCGGGACCGCCATCGGCGGCGTTGGGGGCGAGGGCGGCGCCGGCTATTACCTTCTTGGTCGCACGGGCAATGGTGGTGCCGGTGGAACAGGTGGAACCGGTCACGCCACCGGCGATGGCAACGCAATCGGCGGAACCGGCGGTGCCGGTGGAGCCAGCCCTAACGCCGGCGGCGGGGCGGGTGGCGATGGCGGTAACGCGATCGTCGACGGGGACGGCGACGCCACCGGCGGCCTCGGCGGTGACGGCAACAACGGCTCCGCGGGCGGTGCGGGCGGAAAAGGTGGACAAGCCTCCGCCGTCGGATCCGGCGACGCCACCGGCGGTGGGGGCGGATCCGGGGGCAAGGGCTTAGCCACCACGGCTAACGGCGGCAAGGGTGGCGACGGCGGTAGCGCCACCCAACCCGGCACCGGTAATGCTTACGGAGGTAGAGGCGGTAACGGCGGTGACGGCGGTATCAGCCCTCTCGCGGGGAAGGGCGGCAACGGCGGCAACGGGGGGCAGGCCTCCATCACCAACCCGTCCTCGGCCGCCGATGCCGTCGGCGGACGCGGTGGCGATGCTGGGGCATCGCCCCATACCGCCGGTACCGGTGGAGTTGGCGGCGCCGCAGAGACTTACGGGATCAGCGGCAACGCGACCGGCGGTCAAGGCGGCGCCGGCGGCCAAGGCGCCGTCGGGGGCACTGGAGGAACCGGCGGAAGCGCCCAGGCCTACAACACCCCGGGATCGGATGCATCGGCGACCGGCGGAACCGGCGGAACGGGCGGAACCGGGGGCTACGGCCTCTTAACGGGCGGCCTGGGCGGCAACGGCGGAGTTGGCACCAGCTGGACCTCCGGCACTGTCACCGGAGGCACCGGCGGCGACGGCGGGGCGACGACCAGCCCAACGGCAGGCACCGCAGGAACCGGCGGCAACGGCGGGGAGGCCGACGCGTACGGCACCGGTGCCGCCGTCGGCGGCTATGGCGGCAACGGCGGCAACGGAGGGGCCAACGGCGGCTATGGCGGTGACGCCAGTGACTCCATCATCTGGAATGCCAATTCGTCAGCACCTGCCTACGGCGGCAACGGCGGCAACGGCGGCAACGGGCACGTCTACCCTGGGTACGGCGGAAACCCGAGCATGGGCAACACCCTGGGTAGCGGGATTACAACCGTCGGGAACGGAGGCCAAGACGGGGTCATCGTCTGACCCAACAGCCTTCTCCGGGTTCGCAGACGGTCATCGTGCGCTGCCAGCGAGCGCGCTGCGCACGCATGATCATCAATATGCCTTGAAAGCATATTGCGCACCGGGCTCGACGGGTTGACGTGATACCAGGAGCATCGAACGATTACTATCCGGCGCTGGCCCGGCCCCGGGTCTTGGCCAGGCTGGCCACCGTGGTCACCAGCAGCACCACGCCAATCGCGCCGATCGACATGCCTGTGGAGATCACCGGCACCGCAACGTGTTGGCCGCCGTTGATGAACGGCAGGGTGTTCTCGTGCAGCGCGTGCAGCACCAGCTTCACACCGATGAACGCCAGGATCAGCGCCAGCCCGTAGGACAGGTACACCAACCGGTCCAGCAGCCCGCCAATCAGGAAGTACAACTGGCGCAGCCCCATCAGCGCGAAGGCGTTGGCGGTGAACACGATGTAGGGCTGCTCGGTCAGGCCGTAGATGGCCGGAATCGAGTCCAGCGCGAACAACACGTCAGTGAACCCGATTGCGATGAGCGCCAACAACATCGGCGTGACGGCTCGTTTGCCGTCGAGTTTGGTGAGAAATTTGTCGCCGTCATAGTCGTCGGTCGTTGGGACCAGCCGGCGCACCAGGGCGATGATGCGGCTGTCGCGCTTCTCCTCGACCTCCTTCTCGTGGCCGGCCTCCTTCGCCAGTTTGACGGCGGTGAGTACCAAGAAGATTCCGAAGAGGTAAAACACCCAGCTGAAGGTGTTGATGGCCGCCGCGCCGACCGCGATGAACCCGGCCCGCATCACCAGCGCCAGCACGATGCCGATCAGCAGCAGCTTCTGCTGGAACTCCCGCGGCACCGCGAAAGTCCCCATGATGACCGTGAAGACGAACAGGTTGTCGACGGACAGCGCCTTCTCGGTGACGTAACCGGCGAAATACTCACCGGCGAACTGGCCGCCCCATAGCCACCACACGACGAGCCCGAATACCACCGCCAGGCCGATGTACACCGACGACCAGATCGCCGATTCGCGGAACGTCGGCTCGTGCGGCACCCGCACGTGCGCGTAGAAGTCGAACACGAACAACCCGAGTATCACCGCGCACGTGATGACCCACACCAGTACCGAGACACTCATGACAGCCATTATCTCGCTGCGACAAGACTGGCGTGCGCTGGCAAGATCTGACGCTTATGACGGTGCACCGCCTTCCGGCGACGGCCCAGACGGTGCATTGGGGATATTTCGACCCACGACAGGCTCCCGCGCTGACCGTCGAATCCGGTGATCTGGTGGCGATCGAGACGCTGACCCACCACGCCGGTGACGCCCCCGATCTGCTGATGGACGAACACATCTCGCGGGTGTTCGCCGAGGTCGACGACCGCGGGCCGGGACCGCACATTCTCACCGGACCGATCGCGGTCACCGGGGCGCGACCTGGTGACGTGCTGCAGGTCGACATTCTGGAGGCCACCCCACGGCTGCCCTACGGTTCCAATCTCGCCGGCCATTGGGGCTACCTGTTCAACGAGATTCCCATCGAGCGGGTCACCGTCTACGAGCTGGACATCGACGCGTTGCTGGGGCGCGCGCTGTTCGGCTACGACTGGACCGCCACCCCGCTGGCCAATGAGCCCGGCACGATCGTCACACCCGATCCCGCGCGCCGGGAGCCTGCGCTGCCCGGCGTGGTGGTGCCCTTGCGGCCGCACTTCGGCACGATGGGCGTGGCACCGGCCGATCCGGTGCGGGTCTCCTCGGTGCCGCCGGGCAATCACGGCGGCAACGTCGACAACTGGCGCATCGGCGCCGGTGGCCGGATGTACTACCCCGTCCAGGTGGCCGGCGCACTGCTGTCGATCGGCGATCCGCACGTCTCGCAGGGCGACGGGGAGGTCAGCGGCACCGCGTTGGAATCGTCGCTGAACGGCTTGCTGCGCTTGACGATTCGCCGCGATCTGCCGTTCACGGCGCCGGTGTTGGAGACCGCGACCGAGCTACTGGTGCACGGATTCGGGGACAGTCTGGACGCGGCGATGAAATGCGCGACCCTGCGCACGCTGCACCTGCTGCAAAGCCACTTCGGGTTGTCCGGCGCCGATGCGTACTCGTTCATGTCGGTAGCGGTGGACTTCACCGTGACGCAGGTGGTCGATCAGCGTCAGGGTGCACACGGCCGAATCGACAAACGGTGCTTCCCACGCTGGCACAATCCAGCGGCATGAGTGGTATCCAGGCGTACACGTTCACCCCTGCCGACGGCGTTCCGCCCGCGGTGGCGCCGTTCTCGCACGCGACCGCGGCCGGCCAAACCCTCTACGTCACCGGGCAGATGCCGACCGACACCACTGGGTCGGTGGTCGGCGATGACGTGGCCACCCAGACCGATCAGGTGCTCGCCAATCTGCTGCGGGTCACCGAACTGTGCGGCGGCGGGCTGGCAGACGTGGTGTCGGTGCGGGCATTTCTCACCGACTGGACCGACTATGGGGCGTTCAATGCGGCGTACGCGCCGTGGTTTCCCGACCGGCTACCGAGCCGGACCTGTGTCGGCACGACCGGGCTGGCGGTCGGCGCGCTGGTCGAGATCGACTGGGTCTGCTGGCGGGCCGACGGTTGGGCCTGACTCACGCCCCGTCACCGTAACGATTCAGCCGCTCGCCAATGGCGCTGGCGGCCAGGAGAACCCGCTCGCCGAGGCCGGTGATCGCCCGTGAATCCAGCATGGCGAACGGCGCTGCGGTGACCGACATAGTCACCACGCCGTCGGCGTTGGTGATCGGCGCCGAGACCGTCGCGATGCTGTGGGTGGCTCCGGCGCCCAATTCGTTTGGCAGAACGTCGATCACGCTGAGGTCGGCGAACGCGCGGGCGAGCTGCGCGGTGATCGCGTCCACTTCGCCGTCGCGGCTGAGCGCCTCCAATGCCGAGTAGACCCGCAGGTACTCTTTGGTGAGCCGTTCTACGACAAAGCCGCGGTCACGAGTTTCGCTGAGCACAGCCGAGATTCGATCGCGTAGCGCATCGCTGGGTTGGCCGATCGCCTCGAGCCAGGCACGCTGCGCTTCCGGAGTCGACCACGCCACGTAGTCGCGGCCGAACGGCGCGACGAATGGCGTCCTGGTCCCCCGTCCGATCCGGGGCGCGGTCAAGCTCTGACCGGCAACGCCGATGATCACCAGGCTGTTGACCTCACGCCGGGCCAGGTAGACCTGCATGCCGGTGTCCGCCGCCAGGTCCTCGAGCTCGCCGCGGAACAGGTCGGCGGGTTTGGCCAGGCTGGCGATGGCCGGGCCCCAGGCGTACTTCGCGGACCGGGGGTCGCGGGTCACCCACTCGTGCGCGACCAGGGTCGCCAAGATGGCGTGGCCGGTGGCCCGGCTGATGTCGAGGCGACGAGAGATCTCGGCCAACGAGAACTGCCGGCCGGGGTCGGCGCCGAGCATTTCCATCACCGCGATCACCCGCCCGGTGGGCGGCGATGACGCTTGACCCGCCGTCTTGGCAAGGTCTACTTTGAGCGTCATATTTCCGAACAATACGTCGAATATTCGACAGGAACAAGATATGGCGACTCGGTCATCAATGGAGACCCTGAACCTCGACGACCTGACCGACCCGGTGCTGACCGACACCCAACGCCACATCCTGGAATACACCGAGTCACGCGAAGTGACGTTCGACCTCGACGCGATGCTCGCCGAAGCGGTGGCGCAGGCCAGGGCCGACGACCTCACCGACGACGACGGATTCAGCGACCGGCTGGCCGCGCATATTGCCGCGATCGAGTCGGATACGGGCCTGCGTCAGCTGAGCCGAAGCACCCTGCGCGCCAGGGTCGTTCGCAAGCTCCGTAATCGGCTCTCGCTGACCGACCTGATCAGGCGTTACCCCGAGATCGAGGCGATCCCGATCGAGCGGCCGCTGATAGTGGTCGGCATGCCCCGTTCGGGGACCACCCACCTGGTCAACCTGATCGCGCGGGACCCGCGCCGCCGCGCCCTGCCCTACTGGGAGAGCGAGGATCCGATTCCGGCCCTCGGCCAGGGACCCGATGTGTTCGGCGTCGATCCCCGCTACGCCCGGGTCAAGGCCGAACACGAGGCACTGATGGCCAGCACCCCGTATGTGGCCGCGATGCACGACCGCTTCCCCGAGGCCATCGAGGAGGAGGTCGAGCTACTCGACCTCGATATGGCCGGCTACGTCCTCGAATGGCATGCGCGCGTTCCGGGCTGGCGCGACTTCTATCTCGGCCTGGACCACACCCGCCACTACGCCTACCTCAAGAAGGTCCTGCAGGCACTGACGTTCTTGCGCGGTCCGCGGACCTGGGTACTGAAATCGCCGCAGCACGCCGAACAACTCGGTCCCTTGATGGCCACCTTCCCCGACGCCACCGTGGCCTTCACCCACCGCGACCCCGTCGCGGTGATCCAGTCGGCGATCACCATGATGGCCTACTCGGATCGATTGCGCCGCACCAGTATTGACCCCGACTGGCTGGTCGACTACTGGAGTGATCGGATCCACCGCCTGCTGAGCGCCTGCGTGCGTGACCGGGAACTCGTGCCGGCAGAGCGCAGCGTCGATATCGGGTTTCATCACCTCAACGGCAACGAGATGCCGGTGCTCGGCGAGTACTACCAGCGCGCGGGCATCGACGTTCCGCCCAAGGTGGCCAAGCGATTCCAGGCCTATATCGACGGCAACCGGCGCGGCGCCAAAGGGCGCATCCCCTATGACCTGAAACGTCACTTCGGCGTCGAGCCGCAGGAGCTGCGCTCCCGGTTCGCCTTCTATTTCGACCGTTTCGACGTCCACCCCGAGATTTAGAGGTCACCGTGGAACCCATCTATCGTAGTCGCCCGGGCGCCGACGCGATGGCGCCCGCCTCAGCCGAACAGGCCGAGGAAGTCGCACCGGGGATCTGGTGCTCACCGGGACTGACCAACTCCTACCTGCTGACCACCTCGGACGGCCGCGTCGTCGTCAACACCGGCATGGGATTCGAAAGCCCGGTGCACCGGGCCGTGTTCGACGCCGTCGACTCGTCGCCGGTGCGCTACATCCTGATCACCCAGGGCCACTACGACCACGTCGGCGGCCTGGACACCCTGCGTGACCGGGATACCAAGGTTGTGGCACAAGCCAATTGGGAACAGTGGCGCGACGATAACGAGCGACTACTGCCCTATCGCGCTAACCGCAGCGCCTTCGCGTTCTCCGGCAGGCTCGCCGGCGGCATCGCCAAGATTCAGCAGCGCTTCGGCAAGAAGCTCCCCTCCCAGAGCACCGCAACCGCCGACATCGTCGTCGAGGACCGGCTGACACTGACGGTCGGCAACCGGCGCTTCGAACTGATCGCGACCCCCGGCGGGGAAACCACCGACTCCATGGTGATCTGGCTACCCGATGAACGAGTCTGCCTGTGCAGCAACACGTTCGGCCCGGTGTTCGGACACATTCCAAACCTGGTCACTATTCGCGGCGACCGCTACCGGGATGCGCTGACGGTCATCGACACCATCGAACGCGTCCGCGCGCTGCAGCCCGAGGTGCTGCTCACCGGACACTTCGACCCCATTCGCGGGGCGGGGGTGATCGACGCCGAACTGAGCCGGCTGCGCGACGCCATCCAGTACCTGCACGACGAGACCGTCGCAGGAATGAACGCAGGCAAGGACGTTCGGACCCTGATGGCCGAGATCACGCTGCCCGACCATCTCGATGTCGGCCAGGGCTACGGCAAGCTCGCCTGGGACGTCCGCGCGATCTGGGAGAACTACTCCGGCTGGTTTCACCACCGTTCGACCACCGAGCTGTATGCAGTCGGGCCCGACGCCGTCAGCGCCGACGTGGTGGAGCTGGCCGGCGCCGATGCCCTGACCGAGCGCGCCGGCACCCATCTGGCGGGCGGTCGCCCGCTGGAAGCCATCCACCTCGCCGAGCTCGTCACCCAGGCCGACCCCGAGCACGACGGGGCGCGGGCGGTACTCAAAGCGGCCCACGAGGAACTTCTGGCGAGCAGCGTCAACTTCTGGGAGACCGCCTGGCTGACCAAGCAGATCGAAAGGTACACATGACCGCCCAGCTCAGCTTCGACTTCACCGGCACCCAGGCACTGGTCACCGGGGCGACCAGCGGCATCGGGCACGCCGTCGCCGTGCTGTTTCGCGATGCCGGGGCCGACGTCATCGTCACCGGCACCAAACCCGCCGCCACCGATTACGACACCGACCTCTCGCAGATGACCTACCGCCAACTTGTGCTCACCGACAATGCATCCATTGACAGCCTGGCACAGAGCATCTCCACGCTCGACGTTCTGGTGAACAACGCCGGCGCCAACTTCCCGGGCGGCCTCGACGAGTCCACGCCCGACGGGTTCGCGGCCTCCGTCGCCCTGAACCTCACCGGGCCATACCGGCTCACGGTTGCCCTGCGCCACGCGCTGAAGGCTTCCGCGGCGACCGGCGGAGCGAGCGTGGTGAACCTGGCGTCGATGTCTGCGCTGCGTGCGGTCACTATGGTCCCCGGCTAC
The DNA here is from genome assembly GCF_010731895.1 of Mycolicibacterium helvum. Classification (NCBI taxonomy): domain Bacteria; kingdom Bacillati; phylum Actinomycetota; class Actinomycetes; order Mycobacteriales; family Mycobacteriaceae; genus Mycobacterium; species Mycolicibacterium helvum. The sequence goes on from NZ_AP022596.1 coordinate 6,159,194, forward strand.
GGGGCTGCCAAATCCGGCGTCATCAACGTCACCCGCAACCTGGCCGTCAAGTGGGCCAAGCACGGAATCCGGATCAACGCCGTGGCGCCAGGCACCATCGAAACCGCGATGACCGCGCCGATGCACGCCGTCCCGGAGGTCATGGCGACCGAAATCGCCCACATCCCGGCCGGGCGGATGGGCACCGTGGGCGAGGTCGCCCCCGCCATCGCGTTCCTGTGCACGACCCAAAGCAGCTACATCAACGGCGCGGTGCTGGTCGTCGATGGCGCCTCGGACTGCGTCTAGCGGCAGTTCTGCCGTACCGTGTTCGGGTGCCCCGTCAGGTCCTGTTCATCTACAACGATCCGATCGCGCCCGAGGCATTACTCGGCGAAACGTTCACCGAACTCGGTTTCGACGTGGACACATTCGAGGTGGTTCCGGCAGCGCGAGCCGGCGACCCTGCGCTCGAGGTCACCTTCCCCGACCCGACCCGCTACGACGTGATCGTGCCGCTGGGTTCGCGGTGGGCGGTCTACGACGAACAGCTGCCGTGGGTGGCCGCCGAGATCGATACCGTGCGGCAGGCCGTCGACGCCGGGCTCGGCGTGCTCGGGGTGTGCTTCGGCGGCCAGCTGATAGCCACCGCGCTTGGCGGCTCCGTGCAGCGGTCGCTTGCCCCCGAGGTCGGCTGGCACCAGGTACACAGCAGCAACCCCGATCTGGTGCCCGACGACGGACCATGGTTCCAGTGGCACTTCGACCGGTTCACTCCCCCGCCGGGAGCCACCGAGATCGCCCGAAACGACCGCGCATCACAGGCTTTCGTCCTCGGCCGGGCGATGGGTCTGCAGTTCCACCCCGAACTCGACCACAAGCTGCTGGAGCTGTGGATTGATGACGACCACAACCGCGGCAGCGGTGATCTCGTCCAGCTCGGGCTGAACCCCGACGATCTACGGGCCGACACCACCACCCACGTCGACGACGCCGCTCGCCGGCTGCGGCTATTGGTGCGGGGCTTCCTCGATAAGGTCGCCCGCTAGCCGGCCAACAGGATTTCGTGACCGCCTGTCGCCCAGGCTTTTTCGAACGTGTCGATGCTGACAGTCTCGCCGCGGGTGTCGTCGCCGCCGCTGTCGCCGAGATAGACGACGCCCTCCCCGGTGTCGATGGCGGCCACCGTCACCAGATGCCCGCACCTGCTCCGGTCCCCGTCGGTGTCCCAGATCGTCGCGGAGCTGACGCACACGATGGCTTGCTTCCCCTCGCCGAGGTAACTCTGGAGAGCCTTCAGGCCGGTGGGGATGCCGCCGCCGCTGTCGCTGGTGTATTCCGAAGCGACCCCGTAATGACTCAGCAGCAGCGCCAGATCCGTCGTACACGTGCCGTGTCCGGTTCCACCGTCCGACGGATCGAAACTGTCGTCGTACACCGGTTCCCCGGGGCTGCATTCGCTCGGCGTCTTTTTGGCCAGGTCGATCATCTGCCCTTCGGTGGGCGTCTGGCCGGTGAGTTCGGCAATGGCGAGCCGAGTCGCCATCAGGCCGCAGTCGCTCTGACTCTGCTGCTGCCAGTACCTGCTGGCGGCCTCCGGGTCACCGAAGACCTCACCCGCAGAACCAGATCCGTTCTTGGCCTTCGGTGCTACATGCGCCACGGTCGGGAGCACGTCCGGCGGTGCCGGGTCCACCCCGCGGCATCCCCAGTTGGACACCGGCTTGCCCGGGGCCGGCGCGGGAGCGGTGGCGGGCTGCGTCGATGACGCCGCGCTGGTCGACGCTTTCGGCGCGTCAGCCGTGTGTTTCGCCTCCGAACAACCCGCCACCAGCAACATGACAATTGCCGCTGAACAGCACAGTTTATGCATCCGGCGAAGATAGCACAGCACCGAGAACCACGGGCCGGTTGCCCGGCCCCAACCGTTCACGCACTCGCAACGTGAGATGACTAGCGTCGTTGCCATGGCCGCCGCCGCGCAACAGCTGGATCGACTGCAGTGTGACGTCGACGCGCTGCTGGCGCGGCTGGCCGATGCCGAATCCCGATGGCAACCATGGACCGCCCCGGTCGCCACCGAGAACCACTGCAGTGCAGTGAATTTGGTTCACTACTGGGCGCTGCGGCAGGTCGACCTTCGCGATGTACAGGAACGGCTGACCGGCTTCGGGCTGTCCTCGCTGGGCCGCAGCGAGGCCCATGTGCAGGCGACACTGCAGCTGGTGTCGGCCGCGATCGCGGCGATGCGCGGTCACGGCTGGACTCCGGACGAGCAGGCTTGCGCGAGGATCACCCAGGGCGCGCAGCTGCTCGAGCGCAATGCCGTCGAACTGCTCGGCCCGACCGCCGACGACCGTGCGGCACGGATCATGGTCACCCTGCCCTCAGAAGCCGCCGGGGATACCGCTTTGGTGCGCACGCTCCTCGACGCCGGAATGCGAATAGCCCGGATCAACTGCGCCCACGACGACGCCACGGCGTGGAAAGCAATGGCCGCCAATGTCCGCGCCGCGGCCGCCGCAGCCGGCCGCAGCTGTCTGGTGGCGATGGATTTGGGTGGCCCGAAACTCCGCACGGGCCCCCTGGAGCCCGGGCCACGGGTGGTTCGGCTGCGGCCGACACGCAACGCGCAAGGTCAGGTGGTGGCCGCCGGCCGTGGCTGGCTGACCTCAGCGAAACGGCCGGCCCGCCCACCCGAGCCCGGCCTGGTCACCCTGCCGGTCGACGCCAAATGGCTGGCACACCGCTCCGAGGGCGACGAACTGGTGTTGCGGGACACCCGCGGATCCAAGCGGCGGCTGCTGCTCGCCGCGGCCGGCCCCGGCGGATTCGTCGTCACCACGGAGAAGACGACCTACCTGAGCACGGGGACTGTGTTGCGGACCGGCGGGCAGGAGCGGAGCGACTCGGGAAGAAATACCGGCGGGCAGGAGCGGAGCGACTCGGGGAGAAATACCGGCGGGCAGGACTCCACCGAGCTCGGCGAGCTGCCCGCCGTCGAGCAGAGCATTCGGCTGACCGCCGGTGACATCGTGCGACTGACCCGCGATTGCACACCGGCACCCGTCGACGACGACCAGCGGCCCCGGATCGGCTGCACGCTGCCGGAGGTGTTCGACAACGCCGAAGTGGGCGAGCGGGTCTTTTTCGACGACGGCAAGCTCGGCGGCGAAGTCGTCGCCGTCGCCGCCGACAGCATCGACATCCGCATCGACCATCCCCCGCACGGCACGGCAAAGTTACGCGCCGCCAAGGGAATCAACGTGCCGGACACCAACCTGCCGATCTCGGCACTCACCGACAAAGACCTGGCCGACCTGGCCGCCGTGATCGAGCTCGCCGACTTCGTGCAGTTCTCGTTCGTACGCGAGGCCGCCGACGTGATCCGGCTCTTCGACGAGCTGGACCGGCTCGGCGACCACGACCTCGGCGTGGTACTCAAAATCGAAACCCGACAGGCCTTCGAGCAGCTCCCGCAGCTGCTGCTCACGGCGATGCGCCGACGCCGGGTCGGGGTCATGATTGCACGCGGCGATCTGGCTGTGGAGACCGGCTACGAACGGATGGCCGAGCTCCAGGAGGAGATTCTGTGGCTGTGCGAGGCCGCACATCTGCCGGTGATCTGGGCGACCCAGGTACTCGAGCAACTAGCCACCACGGGGCTGCCGACACGCGCCGAAATCAGTGATGCCGCAATGGCCGAGCGCGCCGAGTGCGTGATGCTCAACAAGGGGCCTTACATCACCGACGCCGTCTTCGCCCTCGACGACATCCTCGGCCGGATGGCCGGCCACGAGTACAAGAAGAACCCGCTATTGCGCAGCCTGCACTCGTGGCGGGCCGACGCACTCTAGCCATCGTGGCCCAGCTGGTGGGCCAGCGCATCTTCGATCGTCGGTTGGCGGAATCGGTGTCCCAGCGCCTGCAGCTTGGTGGGCAGGGCACGCTGGTCAGCCTCGGCGAGTTCGCGCGCGCCCTGGGCGCCCAGCAGAATTCGCGGACCGATCGACGGCACCGGCAGCACGGCGGGGCGATGCAGCGTCGCGGCCAGCGCCTTGGTGTATGCGTTGTTGCGCAACGGATTTGGCGCGACGGCGTTGACGGCACCGGTCAGCCTGTCGTCGTAGGCCGCCCGGTAGTAGACGTCAAGCAGGTCGTCGAGACCGATCCAGGACAGCCACTGCTGACCGCTGCCCAGCCGGCCACCCAGGCCGGCGGCGAACAACGGCCGCATCAACCTCAGGGTCCCGCCGCGGGCGGCCTGCACGATGCCGGTGCGCACGCAGACCGTGCGGACCCCGGCGCGGGCGGCGGGTTCAGTGGCCGCCTCCCAGTCCGCAACCACGTCGGCTAGAAAGCCGTTCCCCCGCGCGCTTTCCTCGGACAGCACCGCGTCTCCGCGGTCGTAGCCGTAGATACCGATCGCCGAAGCGCTGACGAATGCCCGCAACCCGCCCGATGTCGCAGCCAATTCGGCCAGCCGCCGGGTCGGTTCGATGCGTGAGTCGCGGATCGCCCTGCGGTGGGCATCGGTGAACCGCCCGGCGATCGAGGCACCGGCCAGATGGATGACGGCATCGACACCCTCGAACAGGTCGGGAGCGGGATCGCTTGGCGCCCAATGTCGTTCATCAGGCCGGACCGGATCGTGACGGACCAGCCGGATCACCCGATGCCCGCCGGTCGCCAGCAGGGCGGTCAGCGCGGTCCCGACCAGACCGGACGAGCCGGTGATCGCCACAGCCAGCCCGCTCGCACCCGCCTGCTCGGCATCCCGATGCGCGGCGAGATCGTCGGCCAGTTGACGATGCCGGTAGGCGAAGGTCGCGCGCAGCGCGGCGCCCGGGAGCGTGGTGTCTACGTCGTCGTGCACAGCCGTGGTGCCGGCGCCGGCGTCACTGAACCGGTGGGTGTGGCGCCACCACCCGATGATCCGTGGCGGCAGAGTCATCAACCCGTCCGAGGACAACACGTCCACGAACTGGTGCGGCGGATCGAAACCGGCCGGATCGTGCCTGGCGATCCAGCGCAGCCCGCCAGGCAGGCCAAGGACCGCGCGCCCGTCAGCCAGCGACTCGGTCTCGCTCACCACGCGCATCGGCTGCCACGGCGGAATCAGCCGAAGCATGGCGCCCGGGCGGGTGTGCCAGGCGAACACCCTGTCGATGGGATGGTCGACGACGCTCGTGTAGTGGATGCCCATGGTGTTCTCTTTACCCGCGCGGGCCGGGAAAAGATCAGCGTGAGCCGGATTCGCCCGAAGGCTCTTCCTCAGCTTCTTTCGCGGGCTCGTCGGCCGGCTCGTCGTCGGCCGGCTCGTCGTCGGCTGGCTCGCCGTCGAGCGGCTCGTCGTCGACCGGCACCTCAGCGGGCGCATCGTCGGGATAGTCGGCGTCGAACGTCGAGTACGTGGCGTCTACTGCCTCGTCGGTCTCGGCGTAGGCAGTGGTCTCGGCTGTTGCCGACGACTCGGTGGTCTCGGCGGCCACCGCCGCCGGCGCCGACTCCGCTTCGGCACCGCGGCGGTTCTGCCGCTCCCGGATCGCGTCGACGATCAGCAGGATCACACCAATAACACTGGCCGCGATACACACCCAAGCGACCAGCTCATTGCTGGTGACGACCGCGGTGACCAGGGCTGCGAGACCGATCACCGCCAGTACCAGGGCAACGATCAGCATCGATCAACCTCCGGTCGACAAACGATTAGTTATTGCCCCGGTTGAACTGGTTGAAGCCGCCGCCGTCGCTGTTCGCGCCGGAATCGACCGGTGCGGCTGACCCGCGCTGCCCGAGCTCCTCGAGCTGGGACTCCAGGTAGGTCTTGAGCCGAGTGCGGTATTCGCGCTCGAACGTCCGCAGCTGTTCCAACCGTCCCTCGAGGACGGTGCGCTGCTGGTTGATGGTGCCCATGATTTCGGTGTGCTTGCGCTCGGCGTCAGCCTGCAGGGCATCGGCCTTCTCCTGCGCCTGCCGCAGCTGGGTCTCCGAGCGGGTCTGCGCATCGCTGAGCATTGCGTCGGCGCGCTGCTTGGCGTCGGCGACGGTGGTCTCCGCGGTGTGGCGAGCCTCCGACACGATCTGGTCGGCATTCGCGCGGGCGTCGGCCAGCAGCTTGTCGGCCTCTGCCTTGGCGGTGCCGGTCAACCGGTCGGCGGTGTCCTGGGCCAGGGCCAGCACACGAGCGGCCTTGAGTGCTTGCTCCTCGCTGGCGGCCGGGCTCGGCACCGGCTGCGGGGCTGCCTGCGGCACGGGAGCCGGCGTGGGCTCCGGTTCCGGCTGCGGCTCCGGCTGGTAGAGCGGAATCGCCTGGGTCGGCTGCGGTACAGCACCCCCGGCGCGGGCGGCGCCCAGCTCCTGATCGAGCTCGGCGACCCGCTGGCGCAGATCGGAGTTCTCCTCGATGAGGCGAGTCAGCTCGTTCTCCACCAGGTCGAGGAAGGCGTCAACCTCATCCTCGTTGTAGCCTCGCTTGCCGATGGGCGGCTTGCTGAATGCCACATTGTGCACGTCGGCCGGTGTAAGCGGCATCATCTGCCCCCTCGGGTCTGGGCGTTAACCGTCTGCAAAGTGTAGAACGCGGCTAAACGTTCGTTCCGTACTGTAACTGGCGTCCATCCTGTCACACCAGAACCGTCACTCCGATAATTAAGAGCTAATTTCAATCTTTCGATACCACGCACCCGGCGTGGCTAATCGCGATTCGCGACGCAATAGCGTACCTTCCCGTCTTTCGACGGCACGTCAGGCTGCGGCGCCGAACGCCAGTTGCATCCCGATGAACGCCACCAGCAGCAGAACCATAATCGACAAGTCGAATCGGACAGCGCCGATCGTCAGCTGCGGGATTAGTCGACGTAATAGCTTCACCGGTGGATCGGTGACCGTCATGATCAGCTCGAGGACGACAACGGTGAAACCACGCGGGTGCCAGTCCCGGCTGAACGAGCGGATGAACTCGACGACTACCCGCGCGATCAGCAGCAGCCAGAAGACGAACAGCACGAAGCCAAGAATTTCGAAGAACAGCGACAACTAAAGCCGGTCCTTAATAAACAGCGGATGTGACATTGGCGACATCGCTGGATTGCCCCAGCGAGACGCCGTCAGCCTACCTAAGTTTTTCGACGTCCCTCGACGACCAGCGATCGGCCGCCTACTGATAGCTGTAGAAACCGGCTTCGGCGATCCGCCGGCGTTCCTCGGCGCTGACGTCGACGTCGGCCGGTGACAGCAGGAAGACCTTGGTGGCTACCTTGTCGAAGGATCCACGCAGGGCGAAGGCCAACCCGGCGGCGAAATCGACCAGGCGCTTGGCGTCGGCGTTGTCCATGGAGACCAGGTCCATGATCACCGGCTGACCGTCGCGGAAGCGCTCACCGATGGTGCGGGCCTCGCTGTAGTCCTTGGGCCGCAGCGTGGTGATTTTCGACATCGGGCTGCCGGCCTCGAAGATCTCGGCCATCCGGCGTGGGTCCATCGCCAGCGCGCCGCGGGTCGAGCCGCGCAGCGCGCCGAACCGGGAAGCGCGCGGCATGTCGTGCGGGTGCTCGAACTCGCGCGGGCGGAACCGTGGCTCCTCGGCGTACGGGGCGCGGAAGCCGCCGGTCGGCGCGTAGTCGGCCTCGCGTGGGTCGTCGTACTCGCGACCCAGCCGCGGATCGCGGTCGTCGTAGCGGCCTGGACGCTCGAACTCGTCGTCGGCGAAGCGCTCACGGCGGGCGTACCCGCGGTGCGCGCCGCGGTCATCGTCGTCGTAGTACTCGTCGTCGTAATCGTCCGAAGGCGCCATGCCAAAGTAGGCCTTGACCTTGTGGAGAGTGCTCATCGCTGGACCCTTCTGAATGCGTGAAGTTCGGTGTCTGTGATGAAGATGTGACTGGAGTGACTACTCAGGGAGACGTTAGAGGACGTTTTCCCATAAGCGCGGTTCCGACACGCACACACGTCGAACCGTGTCGCACTGCAGCTTCCAGGTCACCGGACATCCCCGCCGACAGCTCTGTCGCGTCGGGGTGGTTGCGCAAAACGCGGCGGTGCTCGGCGGCCAATGCCGCGAATGCGGTATCGGGGTCGACGCCCAGCGGCGGGATCCCCATCAGTCCGGCCAACTGCAGCGCGCCGGCGTCGTCGACCTGGGCACACAGGGCGTCGACGGCAGCGGGATCACCGACGTCCACCCCACCGCGCGAGGTGTCCCCATCGAGGCTGATCTGCACGAACACCCGCACGGGCGCCGTCCTGATACCCCCCTCGATGGCGTGCGCGGCGCCACGGTCCAGTGCGGCAGCCACTTTGGCGGCACTCAGCGAATGCACCGAATCCGCCCATGCCGCAACGGCTTTTGCCTTATTGCTCTGGATCTGACCGACCATGTCCCACCGCACGTCCGACGCACCGGTGAGCTCGCCGAACTCGACGATCTTGGCGGAGGCTTCCTGTTCGCGGGATTCACCGAACGCCCGGCAGCCCAGCCGCCACAGGATCGCGACGTCGGTGGCCGGGAAGAACTTGGTAATGGGCAGTAGCTCGATATCGTCGATGTCACGGCCGGCGGCCTGGGCGGCATCTGACAGCCGGTCCCGTAACGCGGCCAGCGCGGTCGCCAAATCGGTTTCCCGGGTCGCTGCGCCCGTCATTCCATCCACACCAGACATGCCAGCCGGCCGGTCGGGGCGCCCCGCCGGTGGCTGAACAAGTTCTTGTCGGCCACCGTGCAACGCGGGTCCGCATCGATGGCCCGCACCCCCGCACCTATTAATTGGCGCGCAATTCCGGCCCGCAGATCCAGTCCCGGTGTGCCGCGCGAGGTGGTGGTCCGGCTCCCGGGCAGCCGGGCTTCGACATCGGCGGCCATCTGCGCGGGCACCTCATAGTTGGCGCCACTGACGGACGGGCCCAGAAGCACCGAGATGTCCTCGGCGCGGGCGCCGTTGGCCAGCATGGCTTCCAGGGTGCGCAGCACGACGCCATCGGCGGCGCCGACCCGACCCGCATGCACGGCGGCCACCACGCCGGCACTGGCATCGGCCATCAGCACCGGCACACAATCGGCGGTCACCACGGCCAGGGCCAGTTGCGGTGTGGTGGTCACCAGGGCGTCGGTGTCATCGACGGCGTCAGTGCGGGGTTCATCGACGACCACGACGTTCGAGCTGTGTACCTGGTTCATCCAGATCACATGGTCGTCGGGAAGCTTGATCGCGGCGGCCAGCCTCTGGCGGTTGGCCGCGACCGCCTTGGGATCGTCACCGACATGGTCACCGAGATTGAAAGTGTCGAACGGCGGCGCCGAGACGCCACCCGCGCGGGTGGTGGTCACGCGACGGATGCGAACAGTCACAACACCCAGTATCCGGGCGCAGCAAGCGGGGTCAGTGCCGCATGAACGGCGGCACGTCGACGTCGTCGTCGGAGATACCGTCGTCGCCGCCACCGATGCTGACCGTCGCGCCGTTGGTGTGCACCGGCACGCTGGCGGCATCGATCGGATCGAAGAGCGAGGAGCTGAGCTTGCCCGCCGCACCGGGTGCGATGGGCTGAGCACCGGTGGTCGCTCCCCCGACGACGGGCTTGCGGCTCGGGCTGGCCGAGTCGAACCCGGCGGCGATAACTGTGACCCGGACCTCGTCGCCGAGCGAGTCGTCGATCACCGTGCCGAAGATGATGTTGGCGTCCTGGTGGGCAGAATCCTGCACCAGCGAGGCGGCCTCGTTGATCTCGAACAGGCCGAGATCGCTACCGCCGGCCACCGACAGCAGCACGCCCTGGGCGCCCTCCATCGAGGCCTCCAGCAGCGGCGAGTTGATGGCGATCTCGGCAGCCTTGAGCGCACGCCCGTCGCCGCGCGCCGAGCCGATACCCATCAGGGCTGTGCCAGCGCCGCTCATGACGCCCTTGACGTCGGCGAAGTCGACGTTGATCAGGCCCGGGGTGGTGATCAGGTCGGTGATGCCCTGCACGCCGTTGAGCAGCACCTCGTCGGCGCTGCGGAAGGCGTCCATCAACGAGACCTGTGCATCGCCCATCTGTAACAACCGGTCATTCGGGATGACGATCAGGGTGTCGCAGCTCTCGCGCAGCGCCTGGATGCCGTTCTCGGCCTGGTTGGAGCGCCGCTTGCCCTCGAAGGAGAACGGCCGGGTCACCACGCCTACGGTCAGCGCGCCGAGCTTGCGAGCGATGGTGGCCACCACAGGTGCGCCGCCGGTGCCGGTGCCGCCGCCCTCACCTGCGGTGACGAAGACCATGTCGGCGCCGCGCAGCAGCTCCTCGATCTCGTCCTTGGCGTCCTCGGCCGCCTTGCGGCCGACCTCAGGGTCGGCGCCGGCGCCCAACCCACGGGTGGATTCACGGCCGACGTCGAGCTTGACGTCGGCGTCGCTCATCAACAGCGCCTGAGCGTCGGTGTTGATCGCGATGAACTCCACGCCCTTGAGGCCCTGCTCGATCATTCGGTTGACGGCGTTGACACCGCCGCCGCCGATGCCAACGACCTTGATGACGGCGAGGTAGTTATGCGGGGGGGTCATCGTCTGTCTTCCTCCCAAGTGGGGATCGGGTCCTGCGGCCCTCCTGGCAAACCCTCAACCTCAACCAGAGGCTTAGAGTTATGTCAAGTAGTGCCGCGCAACCAGAACGGTATGGCCGGTGGGTGCTGGATTGGGGAGGCGCGCCGACGTGTCGCGGCGAATTTGTCGCGAGCGCCGATGCCGCCCGCTCACTTGACGGTGGGCAGGTCCGGGCTGGAGACGTCGTAGACCTTGCCCGGCTGCGTCAGCAGCGCGGCCAGCTTCTCGGCCTTCTCCTCGGTGCGGTCGGTCGTCCCCCACACCACGGTGCGGCCGTCGGTCAGCGTCAATGTCACCGATGCGACCGACGGCGCGGCCACCCGGCTGACCTGAGCCACCACTTCTGGGCGCAACGCCGTCATCACCTCGAGTGCGGCCCTGGTCGGTTGATCCGTCGGGCCCGGATGGTCGACGTCGATATACGGCAGCCCGGGCGGGGGCGGCGCAGTCGCGAAATCCACCCCGTCCCGGTCGAACAGGTGCGGCCCGTCGGGATAGTCCTTCACCACGATCGGGATGCGCTCGACGATGGTGATCCGCAGCGTCGACGGATACTCCCGCTGCACGCGTGCGCTGGCCACCCGCCGGATACCGGCCACCCGGTCGGCCACCTGGTCGGTGTTGATCTGCAGCAGCGGGGTGCCGAGGGTGACCTTCGCCGCGTCGACAACCTCGTCGCGGGTGACCGCGCCGATCCCGGTGATCACCAGCGAGCGGGCCGACATCACCGGGGTGAAATAGAGGATCAAGCCCAGCGCGACGCTGACGATGGTCAGCACGATCAGCCAGGTGAGCAGCTTCAGGCCGCGAACAGCCCTATTACCCAAGGGTTTCGGGGCCTCGACGGTCTGGCCGCGGACCCGGCGCTTGGCTTCGCGGCGGTTCTCCTCGATTGCCGTGGCGCGGGCCTGCGCGGCGCGCCGCTCGGCGCGCTCGCGGCGTTCCCGCCGACGGGGGCCTTCTTCATCTTCTTGTTGGTCATCGAGATCGACGTTGGGGACGTCGTCACTCGCACTTTCGCTGCCGTTTGCCGGTTTGGGCAGGATGGGGGGCTCCTCGAGGGGTGCCTCCGGCGCCGCCTCGTCCCCATCCTCACTCATCGATTCCCCTTGGCGTGCAACGCCGTCAGGATCTCCTGGCCGAGCATCGTCACATCACCCGCACCCATGGTGACCACGACGTCACCCGGCCGGGCCGCGGCCGCCACCTGCTCAGCGACGGCCGAGAAGTCAGGAATGTAGGTCACCTCGACGGTGACGTGGTCGGCGATCGTCGCACCGCTGACACCTGCAATCGGCTGTTCACGGGCACCGTACACATCGAGGACGAAGACCCGGTCGGCATCGCTGAGAGCCGCACCGAACTCCCGCGCGAAAATCTTTGTCCGCGAATACAAGTGCGGTTGGAAGACGACGATGGCACGACCCGCCCCCGCATGGGTCGTCTCGCCCTGGCGGGCCAGTGTGCGCAACGCCGCCAAAGCGGCACGGACCTTCGTGGGATGGTGGGCGTAGTCGTCAAAGACGCGCACGCCGTTGCTTGTGCCCACCAACTCGAATCGCCTGCGCACACCCTCGAATCCGGCAAGCCCATCGAGGATGCCGTCGACAGAAGCGCCCGCCTCGATCGCCGCCAACAACGCCGCCAGTGCGTTCAAGGCCATATGCCTACCCGGCACCGCTAGACGCATCGCCCGTGGATACGGTTCGCCCGCGAGTGCAACGTGCGCCAGCGCACTGGTGCCCTGTTGCTCCCAACCGAGCAGTGTCGCCGCCAGGCCCGGAACCGGGGCACCATCCTGTGAGCTGCCGTAGCGCAGCACCCGGATGCCTTGTTCCGCAGAACGATCGGCCAGTGCGGCGGCACCGTCGTCGTCAGCGCACGCGATCAACACACCCCCCGGCGCCAGTCGCTCGACGAACGCGTCGAAAACCGCGGTGTAAGCCTCGGCGGTGCCAAAGAAGTCCAGGTGATCGGCCTCGATATTGGTGACCACCGCGACGTCCGGTGTGTATTCGAGTAACGAACCGTCACTCTCGTCGGCCTCGGCCACGAAACACGTGCCGCTGCCGTGGTGGGCGTTGGTGCCGGCCTCCCCCAGGTCGCCGCCGACCGCGAACGAGGGGTCAAACCCGGTGTGCTGCAACGCCACAATAAGCATCGAGGTGGTGGTGGTCTTGCCTGCCGTGCCGGTGACCATCAGGGTGCGATAGCCGGCCATCAGCTTGGCCAGCACCACGGGCCGCAGGATCACCGGGATCCCGCGCCTGCGGGCCTCGACCAGTTCGGGATTGGTCTTCGGGATCGCGGCGTGGGTGGTGATCACCGCGGTGGCACCGCCGGGCAGCAGGTCGAGATTGGCCGCGTCGTGGCCGATGCTGATCGCCGCCCCCCGCGCCCGCAACGCCACCACTCCGCGGGACTCCTTGGCGTCGGATCCCGAAACCATGCCGCCACGATCCAGCAGGATCCGGGCGATACCAGACATCCCGGCACCGCCGATGCCGACCATGTGGACCCGCTGCAGTTCGGGGGGCAGCCCCTTGGGTCCCTTCGGCGCGTTCATCGGCGGCCCTTCCGGGTGCGTGCCACATCAAGGGCTACCTCGGCGACCCGCTGCGCGGCATCACGGTGGCCGACCCGCGCGGCGGCCGCCGTCATCGCCTGTAGCCGCGGAGTGTCGGTGAGCAGACCGGCGACCTCGCGGGCGACGAACTCGCGCGTGAGCTGGGCGTCCTCGACCAGCAGGCCGCCACCGGGATTGACCACCGGCAGGGCGTTGAGCCGTTGTTCGCCGTTGCCGATCGGCAGCGGTACGTAGACCGCGGGCAGTCCGACCGCGGATACTTCGGCCACCGTCATCGCCCCGGACCGGCAGATCGCCAGGTCGGCGGCGGCATAGGCCAGATCCATCCGGTCCAGGTAGGGCACCGCGCGATAGGGCGGCTCACCGGGCTGCGTGGACCGCAGGTCGAGGGTGTTCTTGGGGCCGTGGGCGTGCAACACCGAGACGCCGGCGGCGGCCAGGTCGGCAGCGGCTGCCGACACCGCGCGGTTGATCGAGGCGGCTCCCTGCGAGCCGCCGAACACCAGCAACACCGTGGCGTCCTCGGCGAAGCCGAAGTGCTCGCGGGCCATCGCCCGCAGTGCCGCACGATCCAGCGAGGTAATCGAGGCCCGAACCGGCATGCCGACCACTTCGGCGTGCCGCAGGCCCGAGTCGGACACCGCCGAGAGCACCCGCCGGGCGGTGCGCGCACCAACTCGATTGGCCAGCCCGGCACTGGCATTGGCCTCATGCACGACGACAGGTATCCGGCGCCGGTGCACCGGGCCGCCACGGGCGGCCAGGTAGGCGGGCAGCGCCACGTAGCCGCCGAAACCGATCACCACGTCGGCGTCGACGCCGTCGAGCACGGCCCGGGTTTCCCGCACTGCCCTGCGCACCCGGATCGGCAGGCGCACGAGGTCGCCGTTGAGTTTGCGCGGCAGCGGCACGGGCGTGATGAGTTCCAGGTCGTAGCCGCGGTCAGGCACCAGCCGAGTCTCCAGCCCGCGCGGGGTGCCTAGCGCGGTGATGCGAATATCCGCGTCCAGCATTTTCAGTGCATCGGCAACCGCCATGGCCGGTTCGACATGCCCTGCGGTACCTCCACCGGCAAGGACGACCGACACCGAGACACTCACCCGTAACGCTGACCTTCCAATGTGCGGGACCGCCGTGCGCGGCTGCTTCCCTCATTCGGATGCTGCGCGCTATTGCGCGGAGCGTCACCATGATGCCCTGAGCGCCGGGTGGGTCGCTCAGCCGTCCGGGTTTTGGCAGGTAAAGGCCTACGTTCGCGGGTGGGCTGGGATGTGCGGCCCGCTTTTTTGGCAGCCTTGGCGGCCGGCCGCGCGGCCCTAGCCGGTTTGGGAGTCTTGGTGGTCTTGGTGGTCTTGTCGCCCGGCTGGGTGCGCAGCCGGTCGCGCAGCGCCTCGACCCGCGACGGCACGTAGGCCTCGGGCAGTGGCAGTCGCAGCAGGCGATTCACCCGGTCCTCGCGGCCGGCGCGCAGCGCAGCCACCGCTTCCGGTTCGTGGCGGGCGGCGTTGGTCATCAATCCGATCATGAACAGCGTTGTCGCCGTGGATGTTCCACCCGCCGAGATGAGCGGAAGCTGAATACCGGTGACGGGCAGCAAGCCGATGACGTAGCCCACGTTGATGAACACCTGGCCGATCACCCACATCGTGGCGGCGGCGGTCAGCAGCCGCAGGAACGGGTCCGCCGAGCGCTTGGCAATTCGCATTCCGGTGTAGGCGAACAACCCGAACAGGGCCAGCAGCCCGAACGCGCCGACGTAGCCGAGTTCCTCGCCGATGATCGCGAAGATGAAGTCGTTATGGGCGTTGGGCAGGTAGTTCCACTTCGCGGTGCCCTGGCCCAAGCCGTCACCGAAGACACCGCCGTTGGCCAGCGCGAACTTGGCCTGACGAGCCTGGTAACCCGAGCCCTGGGCGTCCGCGCTGGGATCCAGCCAGGACCGCACCCGGTCGGAGCGGTAACCCTCCGAGACCGCCAGCACGGCCGCGGCGGCAACCGCCGCCAGCAGCGAGCTCACGAACACCTTCAGCGGCAGACCCGCGTACCAGAGCAGGGCCAGCAGGATGATGCCCAACGACACCGTCTGCCCGAGGTCGGGCTGGGCCACGATCAACACCAGCGCGACCACCGCGGCGGGAATCAGCGGGATCAGCATTTCCCGCAGCGACGCCCGCTCCATGCGCCGGGTCGCCAGCAGGTGGGCGCCCCAGATCGCGAACGCGATCTTGGTGAGCTCCGAGGGCTGCATCGACAGGCCGGCAAACACGAACCAGCCGCGAGAGCCGTTGGATTCGTGGCCGATACCGGGGATCAGCACCAGCACCAGCATCACGATGGTGACGGCGAACGCGGAGAATGCGGTGTTGCGCAGGAAACTGACCGGCACCCGCAGCGCGACCCAGAATCCGATCAGACCCACCACGGTCCATAGGACCTGGCGACCGAAGATCGCCCACGGTGAGCCGTCTTCGTCGTAGGAGTGCACGCCAGACGCGGACAGCACCATGGTTAGGCCGAGGGTGACCAGCAGCGCCGACACCGAGATGATCAGGTGGAACGACGTCATCGGCCGGCCCAACCAGGCACCGAACTTGCGGCTCACCTCGAACCGGGCTTTGGCCGGCGCCGCGGCGGTGGTGACGGGTTCGGTGGTGGTTTCGGTGGTGGCTTCGGCGGCGGCCGTCGAATCGGCCTGGGCCTCGGTGCCTTCGGCCGCGTCGCTGTCGACGGCGTTTTCTGCGGTGTCGGCCGCGCCGCGACGGCGCAGGCGGGACAGGATCTTGGCCACAGCGACTACCGAGCCGCGGCGCGCACGGCGGCAGCGAACGCGTCGCCCCGGTCGGCGTAGCCGGCGAACTGGTCGAACGACGCGCCAGCGGGAGCCAGCAGCACCGTGTCACCGGTTCGAGCCAGGCTGGCGGCAGCGGCGACGACCTCGGTCATCACCCGGGCACCCAGGCCGGGCGCCGAGGCGTCGACCACTCGAGTCTCATGAGTAACAGTGGTCTCATGCACCACTGCATCCTCTCGTGTCACAACCTCGATGACGGGGACATTGGGCGCGTGTCGCGATAACGCCTCGGCAACCACCGCGCGGTCGCGTCCGATGAGCACCGCCCCGACCAGCCGATCCGCGATCTGGGTGACCATATCGTCGACGGACGCCCCCTTGAGCAGGCCGCCGGCCACCCACACCACCCGTGGATAGGCCAGCACCGAGGCCTGAGCGGCATGCGGGTTGGTGGCCTTGGAATCGTCGACATAGGTGACGCCGCCGACGACCGCCACCCGTTCAGCGCGGTGCCGGCCGACCTGGAAGCCGGCCAGCGCGGCCGCGATCGAGGCGGGTGCGACGCCGACGGCCCGGGCCAGCGCAGCCGCACCCAGCGCGTCGAGCACACCGACCGGTCCGGCGACCGGGATGGAGGTGATCGGTGCAAGTACGACGCCATCTGCGTCGTCGGCGAACGCCCGGTCGACCAGCATCCCGTCCCGCACCCCCAGTTCCCCGGCTTCCGGCTCGCCGAGCCGGAAACCCGCCTTGACCGGCGCGTCGGCACTCGGAAGCAGGCCGGCCGCCACCGGGTCATCGAGCCCGACGACCGCAACGCGGCCATCGAGCGCGCGGGCCTTGGCATCGGCGTACGCCTCCATCGAGCCATGCCAGTCGAGATGGTCTTCGGCGATGTTGAGCACCGCGCCCGCCTCCGGCCGCAGTGACGGCGCCCAGAACAGCTGGAAGCTGGACAGTTCCACGGCCAGCAGATCGGCCGGCTGGCTCAACACGTCGAGCACCGGGTCACCGATGTTGCCGCACAACACCGCTCGGCGGGCATCGGCGATCAGCATGGCGTGCAGCATCGAGGTGGTGGTGGTCTTACCGTTCGTGCCGGTGACCACCAGCCAGCGTCGGGGCGGCCCGTAGTGGCCCGCCGCGTCCAGGCGCCAGGCCAGCTCCACGTCACCCCAGATCGGGATTCTGGCCGCGGCAGCCGCGGCCAGCACCGGAGAGTCCGGCGGGAAACCCGGGCTGGTGACCACCAAGGCAAAATCGCCGATCGCGGTGACCGCCTCAACGGGTGCGATCGTGCCAATACCGTTGTCCGCCCATGCTTTCAGCATGTCGGCGCTGTCGTCGCAGACCTTGATATGCACGTCGAAAGAGGCCAGCGCCGCCACGATCGCACGCCCGGTGACCCGGGCGCCGGTCACCAGCACCTGCGCCCCCGAGGTCAGCTCCCCCAGACCGGGCTGCACGTCAGGCCCCGATGGCAGACAGCCACTCGCCGTAGAACAAGGCCACGCCGAGCCCGCAGGCGATTGCGGTGAGCAGCCAGAACCGGATGATCACCGTCGTCTCGGCCCAGCCGACCAGCTCGAAATGGTGGTGGAACGGCGCCATTCGGAAGACCCGGCGCCCGGTAGTTCGGAAGGCCAGGATCTGTACCACCACCGAGGTGACCTCGGCAACGAACAACGCGCCCAGCACCACCGCCAGCACCTCGGTGCGGCTGGTGACCGACAGCCCGGCGATCATGCCGCCCAGCGCCAGCGATCCGGTGTCGCCCATGAAGATCTTGGCGGGCGCGGCGTTCCACCACAGGAACCCGATGCACGCGCCGGCGGTCGCGGCGGCCAGCACCGCCAGGTCCAGCGGGTCGCGCACGTTGTAGCAGCCCAGCCCGGGGGCGGTGGCGCAGGCATTGCGGTACTGCCAGAACGTGATCAGCACGTAGGCGGCGCTGACCATCGCCATGCTTCCGCCGGCCAGCCCGTCGAGGCCGTCGGTGAAATTCACCGCATTGGACCACGCGCTGACGATGACCACGCAGAACAGGACGAACACCGCCGAGCTCAAGGTGACGGTGGCGATCTCGCGCACGTAGGACAGCTCCGGACTGCCCGGGGTCAGTCCGTCGGCGTTGCGGAACTGCAGCACCAGGATGCCGAACAGCACCGCAGCGGTGAGCTGCCCGACCGTCTTGGCGGTCTTGTTCAGGCCGAGGTTGCGCGAACGCCGGATCTTGATCAGGTCATCGACGAAGCCGACCGCACCCAAGGCGGTGGCCAGGCCTAGCACCAGCAGCCCGGAGGCCGAGGGGCCGTCGCCGTCGAGCGCCAGGCCGACCAGGTGGGTGCCGAAATAGCCGGCCCAGATGCCGGCCAGGATCGCCACGCCGCCCATCGACGGGGTACCGCGCTTGGTCTTGTGGCTCGGCGGGCCGTCCTCGCGGATCTCGTGGCCCAGGCCTTGGCGGGTGAACAGCCTGATGAGCGCCGGGGTCAGCAGGATCGACACCGCCAGTGCGATGCCGACGGCGATCAGGATCAGTCTCATGCCGGGTCACCCACCAGCGCTTCTGCCAGTGCCCCCAGCCCGGCGGCGTTCGACGCCTTGACCAAGACAACGTCACCGGGCGCCAACTCGGCGCGCAGCAATTCCAGGGCAGCGTCGGCGTCGTCGACCATGGTGGATTCCGAACCCCAGGATCCCTCCATGACAGCGCCGTGATGCATGGCGTTCATGGGCCTCCCGGTTCCGACGACGACGAGTCGACTGATATCTAAGCGCACCGCGAGTCGGCCGACACGATCATGCTCGGTAATCGAGGAGTCCCCCAGCTCGGCCATCTCGCCGAGCACGGCCCAACTGCGCTTGTTCTGGCGCCGCGCCATCACCGCCAGCGCCTGCAGACCGGCCTTCATCGAGTCGGGGTTGGCGTTGTACGCGTCGTTGACGACGGTCACCCCGTCGCCCCGGGTGTGCACCTCCATACGATGCCGCGACGCCGGGCCGGCGCTGGCCAGCGCGGCGGCCGCCTGCTCAGGTGTCGCCCCGCATTCGAGCGCCACCGCGGCCGCGCTCAGCGCATTACCGACCTGATGCTCACCGTGCACGGCCAGTTGCACATCTGCGGTGCCGGCCGCGCACACCAACAGAAAGCGGGGCCGGGCCAGATCGTCGAGTTCGACGTCCACGGCGCGGATGTCGGCGCTCTCGGACCGCCCGACCCTGACCACCCGCGCGGCGGTTCGCTGCGCCATGGCGGCCACCATCGGGTCGTCGGCGTTGAGAATCGCAACTCCTGAGTCCGGAACCGCTTCTACCAGTTCGCCTTTCGTGGCCGCGATGATCTCGCGCGAACCGAACTCGCCAAGGTGGGCGGTGCCGACGTTGAGCACCACCGCGATCGACGGCGGGGCGATCGCGGCCAGCGCGGCGATGTTGCCGGGATGACGCGCGGACATCTCGAGAACCAGATAGTCGGTGTCCGTGGTCGCGCGCAGCACGGTCCACGGATGCCCCAACTCGTTGTTGAACGAACCCGGCGGGGCCACCACCTCGCCCAACGGGCGCAGCACCGCGGCAATGAGATCTTTCGTCGACGTCTTGCCCGACGATCCGGTGACCCCGACGATCGTCAGCCCGCCGGCGACGAGTTCGGCGGCCACCGCGGTGGCGAGTTTGGCCAGCGCGGCCAGCACGGCCGCACCAGAGCCGTCGACGTCATGCTCGAGCACCCCGGCGCCGGCGTCGGCGGCCGACGCCGGCGGCACGACGATCGCGGGCACCCCGACCGGGCGCGCGGCGAGCACCGCCGCGGCGCCGGCATCGACGGCGCCCCTGGCGAAGTCGTGGCCGTCGGAACGCGCACCGGGCAACGCCAGAAACAGTCCGCCCGGGGTGACGGCCCGCGAGTCGAACTCGACGGTGCCGGTGACCACCCGCCGGGCGGCCTCCTCGGGACTGATGTCGGTGAGCACTCCCCCGACGATCTCGGCGATCTGGGCGACGGTCAGCGCGATCATCGGTTCGTCTCCCGCTCGTCGAGGGCGGCGGCGAGCTCCGCACGATCGTCGAACGGCCGGGTCTGGCCCGCCGCGGTCTGCCCCTTCTCGTGGCCCTTGCCGGCAATCACCACGACGTCCCCGCCGCGAGCCCACGCCACGGCGTGCCGGATCGCAGCACGGCGGTCCCCGATCTCCAGGACTTCAGCGCCCTCGGCCCCGCCGTTTCCGGCTCCGGCCAGGATGGCCGCGCGGATGCTCTCGGGGTCCTCGTCGCGAGGGTTGTCATCGGTGACGATCACCAGATCGGCGAGTTCAGCGGCGATGCGGCCCATGGGTTCTCGTTTGCCGGGATCGCGGTCGCCGCCCGCGCCGAACACCACCGCCAGCCGGCCCCGCGGTCGCTTGAGGGTCTCCAGCACCGCCTGCAGTGCGCCGGGTTTGTGCGCGTAATCCACGACGGCCAGGAAGTCCTGGCCGCGCTCGATGGCTTCCAGCCGGCCCGGTACCGAGGCGTCGCGCAGGCCTGGCGCCGCCTGTTCCGGCGACACCCCGACGGCGTCCAGCATCGCCAGCGCCAGCAGTGCGTTGGCGACGTTGTAGCGGCCTGGCAGGCGGATTCGCAGCCGGTGGTGCACACCGGCAGGGTCCACCACGGTGAACTCCTGCGCACCGCCGTCGAGCACCACCACATCTTCGGCCCGCCAGTTCGCCGGGCGGCCCTCGGCAGACACCGTGACCGCGTTGTCGGCACGGCGGGCCATGTCACGGCCCGCGTCGTCGTCGACACAGATCACCGAGATCGCGGCGTGCGTGGGTGAGGCCGGGTCGAACAACCGGGCCTTGGCTTCGAAGTAGGCCGCCATCGTGGGATGAAAGTCGAGGTGATCGCGGGACAGATTGGTGAACCCGCCGGCCGCGAACCGGATGCCGTCGGTGCGGCCCAGCTCGAGCGCGTGGCTGGAGACCTCCATGACGGCGGTGTCGACGCCGCGCTCGGCCATCACGGCAAGCAGTGCTTGCAGGGCCGGGGCTTCCGGGGTGGTCAGCGAGCTGGGGACGTCGGCCCCGGCGATCCGGACACCGACGGTGCCGATCAGGCCCGGCGTGCGCTCGGCTGACTGCAGACCGGCCTCGATCAGGTGGGTCGTGGTCGTCTTGCCGGACGTGCCGGTAACGCCGAGGACCACCACCCGGTCCGACGGGTGGCCGTAGACCGCGGCCGAGAGTGCACCGAGCACCGCGCGCGGGTGTGGATGCACCAGGACCGGGATGGGCGCCGGCTCACCGAGTCTGCGGTGAATGACGGCCAGGCCTTCGGCATCGGTGAGCACCGCGACCGCACCACCCTCGATGGCGGTGGCCGTGTATTCGGCGCCGTGCGAGGACGAGCCGGGCAGCGCGGCGAACAGGTCCCCGGCCAGTGCCTCCTGGCCGCGCAGAGTCACGCCGGTGATCGGAACCTGGGGAGCCACACCGCCGGCGGCCGGCACCGCGCCGACCCGGGCGGCCAGCATCGGCAGGGTCAGCGCGACAGTGGTACTTGGCCGCAGGGCATTGATCATCGGGTTGTCACCCTACCGATCTACCGGGGGTAAGCCGGCACACACGCGCGCCGGGGTCGGCCGACAGCTATGTGGCCTGCAGGATCAACGGCGCGCCGGGGTCGGCCGACAGCGGGATGTTCTGCCGCTGCAGCAGCCAGGCGGCGATGTTGTGGAACAGCGGCGCGGCTGACGAGCCGGGCGTGCCGTCGGCAGCGCGGTGCGGGGCGTCCATCATGATGCCGATGACGTAGCGGGGGTCGTCGGCGGGCGCCATGCCGGCGAAGGTGATCCAGTAGACGTCGCTGTAGTAGCAGCCGCAGGCCGGGTTGATCTGCTGCGCGGTGCCGGTCTTGCCGGCGATCTGGTAGCCGTCGACGGCCGCGGCCGGGCCGGTGCCCTGCTGGTATCCCATCGGGTCGCGTTGGACGATCGCCCGGAACATGTTGCGCACCGTGCGCGCGGTGTCGGGCGAGATCACCCGAATGCCGTCGGGGCGCGGCTCCTCGGTGCGGGTGCCGTCCGAGGCGACGGTGGCCTTGACGATCCGCGGCGGGATGCGCACCCCGTCATTGGCGACGGCCTGGTAGATGCCGGTCATCTGCAACAGGGTCATCGAAAGACCTTGTCCGATCGGCAGGTTGGAAAATGTGCTGCCGGACCACTGGTCGATCGGGGGAACCAGACCGGAGCTTTCACCCGGCAGTCCGACGTTGGTGCGCTGACCGAGCCCGAACTTGCCGAGCATGTCGTAGTAGCGCTCCGGACCGATGCGCTGGGCCAGCATCAGGGTGCCGACGTTGGAGGACTTCCCGAACACGCCGGTGGTGGTGTACGGCATCACGCCGTGGTTCCACGCGTCGTTGACGGTGACGCCACCCATATTGATCGACCCGGGAACCTGCAGCACTTCGTCGGGGGTCGACAACCCGTACTCGATCACCGACGAGGCGGTGATGATCTTGTTGACCGACCCGGGCTCGTAGGGCGAAGTGACCGGGAGGTTACCCATCTGCTTGTCTTGCTGACGCCCGATGTCCTGGCTGGGATCGAAAGTGTTGTCATTCGACATGGCCAGCACTTCACCGGTTTTCGCGTCCAGCACCACCGCGGAGACGTTCTTGGCACCGGAGGCGTCCTTGGCCAGCTGAACCTGCTGCTGGACGTAGAACTGGATGTCGTCGTCAATGGTCAGCTGGATGGTGGAGCCGTTGACGGCGTCGTGCTTGTTGCGGTAACTGCCGGGGATGACAACGCCGTCGGAGCCGCGGTCGTAGGTGATGGAGCCGTCGGTGCCCGACAGCTTGCCGTCCATCGAGTCCTCCAGGCCGAGCAAGCCGTGGCCGTCCCAGTCGATGCCACCGACGAGGTTGGCCGCCAACGCACCTCCCGGGTACTGGCGCAGGTCCTGGCGTTCGGCGCCCACCTCGGGGAACTTCTTGATGATGGCTGTGGCGATCGCCGGATCGACGGCGCGGGCGAGGTAGACGAAGGTTTCGTTGCTGCGCAGCTTCTTCAGCAGCGTGGCCGCGTCGGGCTTGTTGTTGAGCTTGGCGGCCACCTCGGTGGCGATCTGAGTGAGTCGCGTGTCGGGATCCGGTGCGGCGGGCGACTTCTCCTTGGCCTCGGCCAGCTGCTTGCGAATCTTGACCGGCTGGAAGGTCAGCGCCCTGGCCTCGATGGTGAACGCCAGCTTGTCGAAGTTGCGGTCGACGATGCTGCCGCGGACGGCCTTTTCGACATCGGTCACCTTGAGCTGGCCGGCGGCCTCGGCGCGAAGGCCGGCAGCCTGCGGCACCTGGAGGTTGAACAGCTGGACGGCGGCGATCCCGAGAGCAAGGAAGATGACGATGTTGCCCGCTCGGTGGCGGAACACGAATGACGCTGTTCGGCCGCCACTTTCGACCAGCTCGCGGGTGCGTCGAGCCTTGGCCGACCGTCCCTGCCCGGCCTCCGGCGGCGACTTGACCACCCGGCTGCGTTGCCGCGTGGTCTTGACGGGTCCGGTCCCTTTGTCGGACTTGTCCCGTCGGCTCACTGCCCGGCCCCGACGGGCGCGACCGGCGCGCCGGGTACCACGTCAGGCATCAACGCCGGCGGGGCGGCGTCGGCCGGCGCGGGCGGGAGAACGACGGCGGGGGCGGGTTGGGCAGCCGGCGCCTGGGCGGGCACCGCCAGTACGCCTGCCGGGGGCGGTGCGATCGGGGCCGTCGCCAGCGCGCCGGGCAACGGCGCCACACCAGGCAACGTCGGCGCTCCCGGCGGCAGAACCGTGCCGGGCGGGAGTGTCAGGGCACCAGGCGGCAGGGTCACGCCACCATTGAACGGCAGCCCGCCAAGCGGTGTCGGTACGACACGCACGGGAACCTCTGGCGAACTGCCCGGCTTCGGTGCGGCGGCCGGGGGCGGCGCCGGGGCGGCCGGGGGCTGCGGCACGGCGTCGGGCAGCTTGTTGTTCAGCGGAGGCGGCGGCACCCCTTCGGCGGGCTTGGGCTTACCGACCACGGTCCAGTTGCCCGTCGGGTCCTGCACCAGATGGGCGGTGTCCTTGGACGGGATCATGCCCAGGTTGCGCGCGGACTCGGCCAGCGCCGGCGCCGACTCGGCCTCGAGCACATCGCGTTCGAGGGCTTCCTTCTGCTGCGAGAGCGCCTCGTTGGTGGAACGGGCGGCGCCCAGCTGGTAGGACCGCTGCGCGGCATCGGTGGACAGCCACAGCGTGACGGCCAGCCCGACACCGAGCGATCCGATGACCAGGACCACGAACGGGACCTTGGCCATCAGTGTCTGCGGACGCAGATCGATGGTGGCCAGCCGGGCGATCAACCGATCGCGTAATGGCGGCCGAACAATCCTGGGAGCCTTGGCCTTACGAGCCTTTGCGCGAGCCTTGGCCTGGCTGACGTTCTTGGCCCGCGCCGGACGTTCGGCCGGCCGGGCGACGGGAGCGGTCTGCGGGCCCTGCCGCAGGCCCCGCGGTTCGTGGGGCCGGCGAGCGGTAGCGCGGCCGCCGCGCGCCGGCGTCTCGGCGCCGCGGCGCCGAGCCGTGGCCGTGCCGGCCGCCGCCT
Source organism: Mycolicibacterium helvum (assembly GCF_010731895.1). Lineage (NCBI taxonomy): Bacteria > Bacillati > Actinomycetota > Actinomycetes > Mycobacteriales > Mycobacteriaceae > Mycobacterium > Mycolicibacterium helvum. The sequence goes on from NZ_AP022596.1 coordinate 6,183,735, forward strand.
TACCCTTCGCCGCCTTCTTCGGGGCCGGCGCTTTCTTATCCTTCTTGCCTTCTGCCTTCGCCGCTGGCCGATCTCCCGGACCCGCTGGCTTGCGCCCGACCTTCATCAGCTCTTCCCTCCCCGTCGCGGGTTGCCCGGCGCCACCCGCTGCAGCGCCCGCAGCCGGACCGGCGCACTGCGCGGATTACGTTCGATTTCTTCGGCGTCAGCACGTTCGGCGCCTCGGGTGATCGCACTGAATTCCGGCTCGTAGCCGGGCAATTCGATCGGCAGACCCGCTGGTGACCGGGACGCGGTCGCTGCGGCGAACGTGGTCTTGACGATGCGGTCTTCCAGCGACTGGTACGACATCACCACGATGCGCCCGCCGGGCCGCAGCGCGGCCAGCGCGGCGGGCAAGGCCTCGGAGAGCGAATCGAGCTCGGCATTGACGGCGATCCGCAGCGCCTGGAACGTCCGCTTGGCGGGGTGACCTCCGGTGCGCCGGGCTGGTGCCGGGATGCCGCGGTAGATGATCTCGACGAGCTCGCCGGTGGTGGTCAGCGGCGCCTTCTGACGCTGCTCGACGATCAGCCCTGCAATCCGCTGGGCGAACTTCTCCTCACCGAAGCGGCGCAGGATGTCGGTCAGCGCGCCGCGGTCGTAGGTGTTGAGGATCTCCGCTGCCGTCAGCGGAGCGTCGGTGTCCATCCGCATGTCCAGCGGTGCGTCCTTGGAGTAGGAGAAGCCGCGGTCGATCTGGTCGAGTTGCATCGACGACACACCGAGGTCGAGGAGCACACCGTCAATCGAATCCGTTGTTGCGCAGCCAGCTTCGGCCAGCGCATCGGCGATGCCGTCGTAACGGGTGTGGACCAGGGCGATCCGATCGGCGAACGGGGCCAACCGCGCCCCGGCGATCGCCAGCGCGCCAGGGTCGCGGTCGAGGCCGATCAGTCGCAGCTCGGGGAATGCAGTCAGGAAGCGTTCGGCGTGACCGCCGGCGCCCAGGGTGCCGTCGACGAGGACGGCCCCCGGTCGGGCCAACGCGGGAGCCAGGATCTCGACGCAGCGCTCCAGCAGGACGGGGACGTGCCCGTGGTCGGATTCGGGGCCGGATTCGTCAACCACGACGGGACCTCCGGGTAGGTGGGCACGGTGCACCCGAGAATCGAGGTCCCTGTCCGAGATCGCGAACCTGGCGTTGGGGAAGTACGTCAGGGTCGGTTCGGGCAGAGGCCACGATGCACGGGCTACCTCCGGCTGGGCGGCCAGCTCAAATGATGTCGCTGAGTGCTTCATCGCTGGCCGCGGAGAAGTTCTCTTCGTGGGTCTCTTGGTATTCCTGCCAGGCCTGGGCGTCCCAGATCTCGAGGAAGTCGACAGCACCGATCACCACGCAGTCCTTGGACAGATTGGCGTAGCGCCGGTGGTCCGCGGACAGCGTGATCCGACCTTGGGAGTCGGGGTGCTGTTCATCGGTGCCGGCCGCCAGGTTACGCAGAAAGGCACGCGCCTCCGGATTGCTGCGCGAGGTCTGCGTAGCCCGTCGGGCCAGCTGTTCGAACTCCGCACGCGGGTAGACAGCAAGGCTGTGATCTTGGCTTTTGGTGACCATCAACCCTCCTGCCAACGCGTCACGGAACTTGGCGGGCAGTGTCAGCCGCCCCTTGTCATCGAGCTTGGGCGTGTAGGTGCCGAGAAACATGCTGCGCACATCCCTTCGCACCTACCGGAGCCCCAGCCCCTTGGAGCCGTCGCTCCGTTAGCCGCCACGATACCCCACAATCCCCCACTTCGCTCCACTTAGCGGCCCGATTTCGGCCGCGGTCCACCACTTTCTGCCACCAAGCGCGCAATGTGGCACCGCAAAGCACCACCGACGTCGACAAAAGACCAGGTCAACCGCTAGTGGGGCGGTGTGGGGGATGTGGGGCGTGCCCGAAATCGACACCAGGGTTGCCCGCAGCGCGAATGCACGGCCCTCGTGTCGATCTCGCCGCGCGCAAACAAAAACGGGGCAGCCGGATGGCTACCCCGTACGCGAGACGTTCCCGCTCACTCGTCGAAACGACGCCTGAAACGATCCTCCATGCGGCTGGTGAACGAACCGCCGCCGCCCTTGGCCTTGCGTTGACGCGGACCGGACGACGAGGACGGGCCGGACTTGTCCCGTCCGCCGGCGACGCGCGGACCGGTGATCGCGAATACGACGCCACCGAACATCACCACGAAGCCGACCACCGACAGGATCGGGAAGCTGCCGATCATCGTCGCCTTGAACGCGACCCCGGCAACCAGCATCGCCAGGCCGATCACGAACAGACCGGCGCCCTGCAGTCGTCGACGCGTGGAGGGAGCCCGCAGCGTTCCGCCCCGTACGCTCGAGGCGAACTTGGGGTCCTCGGCATAGAGTGCGCTCTCGATCTGATCGAGCATGCGCTGCTCATGATCGGAGAGTGGCATTCGTCCCTCCTTGCCGACGCGGCCGGTCACGATTCCGATAAAACTTGACTGCCCAGCGATTACGGGGCAACTAACCAAATGATACGAGCTGAAGGTGCGCCGTACCACCTAGTTGGTCCACCCGATTGTAGCTGTGTCCAGGGGTTGTTCTGTTCCCGCCATCGCGACGTAAGAGGCACGTCATCACCTCACCGGTGAAGCTCGGGCCGGGACTGCCCGGATAATGGCCTCACACCCATGACTGATCCGCAGACGAGGAAGGGCACTGAGGCGTTGGCGACTTTCCTCATCGATCTGTCGCCTGACGATATGGCGCAGCGTCTCCACGACGCGCTGACCGTGTATGTCGACGCCATGCGCTACCCGCGTGGCACCGAGGGCCAGCGGGCCGCGATGTGGCTCGAGCACACCCGCCGACAGGGATGGAAGGGCGTTGCGGCCATTGAAGTCGACGCGACCGACGCCATCGGTCAACAGCCCAGCGCCGAAGCACTCTCTGGCGCTCCCCTGCTCGGAATCGCCTACGGGTACTGCGGAGCGCCCGACCAATGGTGGCAGCAGCAGGTCGTCGCGGGGCTGCATCGGATCGGCATGCCTGCCGACGACGTCGGCCGGCTGATGCGTGACTACTTCGAGCTCACCGAGTTGCACATCCACCCGAACGCCCAGGGCCGCGGACTGGGTGAGGCACTCGCCCGGCGCCTGCTGAGCGGCCGCACGGAAGCCCATGTGCTGCTGTCCACCCCAGAGATCATCGGCGAGGCCAACCGCGCCTGGCGGCTGTATCGGCGGCTTGGCTTCACCGACGTGATCCGCGGCTACCACTTCGCCGGCGACCCGCGAGCGTTCGCCATTCTGGGCCGCAGCCTCCCGCTTTAGCCCGAATCTGGCACGATACCCACGTGCGCGACCGATCCCGCCGCCTGCGCTTACGCGCCGTGGCGTTGCTGTTGCTCCTTGTGGCGCCACTGGCAGTCGGCTGCGTGCGCGTCCACGCCTCGATCACCGTGTCGCCCGACGACCAGGTCTCCGGGCAGATTCTCGCGGCCGCGAAACCGCGCGATGCCGGCGATCAGGGGCCGCAGTTCGATCTCAATGTGCCCTTCAGCCAGAAGATCTCGGTGTCGAAGTACGACACGGACGACTACGTCGGCTCCCAGGCCGTGTTCTCGAACCTGAGCTTCGCCGAGGTGCCTCAGCTGGCCAACCTCAATCGTGAGGCGGCCGGGGTGGACATCTCCCTGCGGCGGGCCGGCAGCCTGGTGATCCTCGAAGGCCGGGTCGACCTGACCAGCGTCAGCGACCCCGACGCCGATGTGGAGTTGACGGTGTCCTTCCCCGGCGAAGTGACCTCGACCAACGGCAACCGGCTCGACACCGACGTCGTCGAATGGAAGCTCAAGCCGGGTGTCGTGTCGACCATGAGCGCCCAGGCCCGCTACACCGACCCCAGCACCCGTTCGTTCACCGGCGCGGCGCTATGGCTCGGGCTCGGCGCACTGGTGGTCTGCGGCGTGATCGGGACGCTGGCTTGGGTCAGCCGGGACCGTTCACCGCGGTTCACCAACGCCGATCAGGCCGACAACTGATGCTCAGAAGGGCTGGTTAGGGCCTGAGCAGTGGGGACGCTCTAGTCTGGTTGCACCCACCCGCGTACACAGAAAGGGGCGCCGCGCTGAGCGTCGAAGCAACAGCTCCGTCGGTCGTCCAGCTGGCCGGCGCCGTCACTGATCAACTGCGGGGATACCTCGCAGGGCGCCGCGCCGACGCCGCTTACATCGGCACCGACTACGACGGGCTCATCGCCGCTCTGGAGGACTTCGTCCTGCGCGGTGGCAAACGTGTGCGCCCCGCGTTCGCGTACTGGGGATATCGCGCGGTGACCGCCGAGCCCGACGCGGCAGTGGACGACGGGATCCTGCTGCTGTTCTCGGCGCTGGAGCTGCTGCACGCCTGCGCGCTGGTCCACGACGACGTCATCGACGATTCGGCGACCCGGCGCGGCTGGCCGACGGCCCACGTCCACTTCACCGAACTGCATCGCAGCCGCGGTTGGCGGGGCTCCTCCGAGCAGTTCGGCCGCTCGGCGGCCATCCTGCTGGGCGACCTGTCGCTGGTATGGGCCGACGACATCGTCGCCGGGGTGGATCTGCCCGTCGACGGCCGTCGGCGCCTCCAGCGCGTGTGGTCCGATATCCGCACCGAGGTCCTCGGCGGCCAGTACCTCGACATCGTCGCCGAATCCAGTGGCGCCGAGTCGATCGAGTCGGCGATGAACGTCAATACCTTCAAGACCGCGTCGTACACCATCTCGCGCCCGCTGCAGCTAGGCGCCGCGGCCGCCGCCGACCGGCCCGACGTACAGGCCATTTTCTACGAGTTGGGCACCGACCTGGGTGTCGCGTTTCAGCTGCGCGACGACGTTCTCGGTGTGTTCGGGGATCCCGCGGTGACGGGCAAGCCGTCCGGCGACGACCTGCGCTCCGGGAAACGCACCGTACTGCTGGCCGAAGCCGTCGAACGGGCCACCGCCTCCGACCCGGCGGCCGCCGACCGGCTGCGGGCCGGCGTCGGCACCGAGCTCACCGACGCCGCGGTGCGCGAGCTGTGCGACATCATCGAATCGGTCGGGGCGCTGGCCGCGGTGGAAGCGCGCATCGAACTGCTCACCCACCGCGCACTGGGGCTGCTGGAGAACGCGCCGATCAACGCGCCGGCGAAAACCGGTCTGACCGAGCTCGCCAGATTGGCCGCCAACCGGTCGGCCTAGACCCATGTCCGCAATCACACCCACCCCACCCAAACCCCAGGCCGGCCTCGCGCGCCTGGCGGCGTTCACCGCCGGCGACGAGGGGCGGCCGGCGCTGCTCGGCTTCCTCGGCGCGGCACTGATCACGCTCGGCGGGCTGGGTGCCGGAAGCACCCGCCTGCACGACCCGTTGCTCGAGTCGATCCACTTGTCGTGGCTGCGGTTCGGCCACGGCCTGGTGGTGTCCTCGGTGCTGCTGTGGGGCGGCGTCGTGGTGATGCTGGTGGCCTGGCTGTGGGTGGGGCGGCGCGTTACGCAGCCTGATGCCGACGTCAGCGATTACACGATGATCGCGACGACAGGGTTTTGGCTGGCCCCGCTACTGCTGAGCGTTCCGCTGTTCAGCCGCGACACCTACTCGTATCTGGCGCAGGGCGCGCTGTTGCGCGACGGCCTCGACCCCTACGCGGTCGGGCCGGTGGAGAACCAGAACTCATTGCTGGACAACGTCAGCCCGATCTGGACGACCACCACCGCACCCTACGGGCCGGCGTTCATCCTGGTGGCCCGATTCGTTACCACGCTGGTCGGCGATCACGTGGTGGCCGGGACGATGCTGCTGCGGCTGTGCATGCTGCCCGGATTAGCGATGCTGATCTGGGCGGCACCCGGGTCGCCCGCCATATCGGCGCGAATGGCGCGGTGGCCCTGTGGATTTGTGTGCTCAACCCGCTGGTGATCATCCACCTGATGGGCGGCGTGCACAACGAGATGCTGATGGTCGGGCTGATGATGGCCGGCATCGCGCTGACCTTCGCCCGCCGGCACGCCGCCGGCGCGGCGCTGATCGCCATCGCCGTCGCGGTGAAAGCCACCGCGGTGTTGGCCCTGCCGTTCATGGTATGGGTGTGGATGCGGCACCTGCGGCAGACAAAGAATCTCTCTGCCATAAGGGCTTTCGCCACGGCATCGGCAGCATCGGTGGCGATCTTCATCGCGGTGTTCGCGGTGTTGTCCTGGGTCGCCGGGGTGGGCCTGGGCTGGCTGACAGCGCTGGCCGGTTCGGTGAAGATCATCAACTGGCTGACCATCCCGACCGCGATCGCCAACCTCACCAACGCCGTCGGCAGCCTGTTCATGCCGGTGAACTTCTACGCCGTCCTCGAAGTCACCCGCATCGCCGGGATCATCATCATCGCGGTGTCACTTCCGCTGCTGTGGTGGCGGTTTCGTCACGACGACCGCGAGGCGCTGACGGGCATCGCGTGGGCGATGCTGATGGTGGTGCTCTTCGTGCCCGCCGCACTCCCCTGGTACTACACCTGGCCGCTGGCCGTGATGTCGGCGCTGGCGCAGTCCCGCGCGGCGATCGCACTGATCGCCGGGTTCTCCACGTGGATCATGGTGATCTTCAAGCCGGACGGCTCGCACGGCATGTACTCGTGGATCCACGTGCTGCTGGCCACGGCCTGCGCACTGGCCGCCTGGTATTCGCTCAGTAAGCCATGGCCTGAGCGCGCCGGATCACCTCGCGGGCCTGGTGCGCGTGCAGCGCATCGATCGGGCGGGCGTTGCTGACCGACTCACGTGATCCGTCGCGGGTCACCGTCAGGGATGGATCAGCGGTGAACAACCAGCGCAGGATCTCCGTGTCGCGATAACCGCCGTCGCGCAAGACGGCCAGCAAGCCGGGCAAACTTCGGACCACCTCGCCGTGCTCGTTGAGGAAAGCCTTCGGAATCATCGGGACGCCGCCACGCCGGACCGCCACCAAGTGGCCCTCGCGTAACTGCTGGTGGACCTTGGTCACCGGGATGTGCAACAACTCAGCGACTTCGGGAAGATTGTAGACGGGCTCGTCGGGATCGAGAATGTCCTCGCCGGCCGGAATGCTGCTCACCCCCCTAGTGTAAGACCGAGACCCGACCGGCACGGCATACCATGTGGCGGTGACGTCGGACCCACTCAACGGCGTGTTGCTGGAAGGCCGGTACCGCGTCGACGCCAAGATCGCGACCGGCGGAATGTCGACCGTGTATCGCGGCCTGGACGTCCGCCTGGACCGGCCGGTGGCGCTGAAGGTGATGGATGCGCGCTACGCCGACGACAGCCAGTTCCTGACCCGCTTCCAGCGTGAAGCCCGCGCGGTGGCGAGGCTGAAGGACCCCGGCCTGGTCGCGGTCTACGACCAGGGCGGCGGTGGGTCGAGTCGGGAGGCTCCTTTTCTCGTCATGGAGCTGGTCGAGGGCGGCACGCTGCGCGAACTACTGCGCGAACGCGGCCCGATGCCGCCACACGCCGCTGCGGCGGTGCTGCGCCCGGTGCTCGGGGGTCTGGCCACCGCGCATCACGCCGGGCTGGTGCACCGCGACGTCAAACCCGAGAACGTTCTGATCTCCGACGAGGGTGAGGTCAAGCTCGTCGACTTCGGCCTGGTGCGCGCAGTGGCCGAAGCCGGCATCACCTCGACCAGCGTCATCCTGGGCACCGCGGCCTACCTATCCCCCGAACAGGTCAGCAGCGGCTTGGCCGACGCCCGCAGCGATGTGTATGCCGTCGGGGTCTTGGCCTACGAATTAATCACCGGCACAGCGCCGTTCACCGGTGACAATCCGCTGACCGTGGCCTATCAGCGAATGGATAACGACGTGCCGCCGCCCAGCACGGCGATCAGCGGGGTGCCCCGGCAATTCGACGAGTTCATCGCGCGGGCCACCGCGCGCAATCCCGACGAGCGGTTCGCCGACGCCGAGGAGATGGCCGAGGATCTCGACGCGATCGCAGACGAGCTGGCGCTTCCGAAATTCCGTGTGCCAGCGCCGAAAAACTCCGCTCAGCACACGGCCGCCACGGCGTTTCACAGCCGGCCAACCGACGACTATCGGGCCGCACCAGCACCACCGCTGGCGCCGCCGCAAGCAGGCAAGAATCCCACCCGGCAGCTCATCCGCGACCCACAGGACTGGCAGGCCACTGCGACCGAGGACGAAAGCCCGGAATCACCAAGCCAATTCGCCGGTATCGAGATCGGCGAGTTCATCTGGGAGCGTCAGCGCGCCCGGCGGTCACTGGTGTTCTGGATGCTGGTCGTGCTGCTGCTCACCGGCGGGGTGGCCGCGGCCGGCTGGACGCTCGGGACCAACCTACAGGCGCTGATCGGACAATAGCGGCAATGTAGCCGCGACCCAGCCGACGCGAGCGGTGGCCGATCCGCTTCACGACATCTGTTCTGCCAAAGCCAGATTCAGCTGATCACCAGGAAACTCCAAGTTGACCCGGGCATCGGCAATGGGGTCTACTGTGCTCCGCACACGCAGTTTCGCGTGTGTCCGCAACGTCGACAGCCGGAGGTGACCACCATGGACGAGGGAAGTAGTTCCCGCATCCGTGCCCGGCTCGGAAACGTGCGGACGCCGCGTCAGCGCGGCTGAATTCCCACTTTCCGAGGACACGCACACCGACGGCGAGGTCGGTGCTGCGAGGGCATGGACACACCCCACGAGACCCTGGGCCGCCACGTGCCCGCCACCAATGTCCGAAGGTCGGGTGATCACGCATGGCCACCACCACGTTTCCGAGCCGGGGCGCCCTGGCGCGTCCGGCGACCAGCCGGGCCGCCGATATCGCGGTGTTCGCCGGCGCTGCCGCACTGCTCTGGCTGATCGTCCGCGTGGGTTCGACCGCCGATGTGCCCTGGACGGTGGAACACGCCCCGACATCGGTGTCGACCGATCCGGCCGATCTGCCGTACTACGCCGCGAGATCGCTGCTGCGCATGTTCATCGCGCTCGCACTGTCGGTGGTGTTCACCTTCGTGTACGCAACAGCTGCCGCACGATCCCGGCGGGCCGAGAAGGTGCTCATCCCGGTGCTCGACATCCTGCAGTCGGTGCCCATCCTCGGCTTCCTGTCGATCACGGTGACCGGCTTCATCGCCCTGTTCCCGGGTTCTGAACTGGGTCTGGAGTGCGCGTCGATCTTCGCGATCTTCACCTCCCAGGCGTGGAACATGACGTTCGCCTTCTACTACTCGCTGAAATCCCAGGCCCGTGACTTCGACGAGGCATCCCGACTCCTGCGGCTGTCGCGCTGGCAACGGTTCTGGCGAGTCGATCTGCCCGGCGGAATGATTCCGCTGGTCTGGAACGGCATGATGAGCTTCGGCGGCGGCTGGTTCTTCCTCACCGCCTCGGAGGCGTTGAGTGTCAACGGGCACCAGTTCGCTCTGCCTGGCATCGGCGCCTACGTGGCGGCAGCCAGCGACGAGGGCGACCTCAAGAAGGTGATGCTCGCCGTCGCCTTGATGGTGGTGCTCGTCATCTCGGTCAATGTGTTGTTCTGGCGCCCTCTGACCGCCTGGGCCGAGCGGTTCCGCGTCGAGGAGTCTGAAGCCGCCGAAGCACCGCGCAGTATCACCCTGGATGTGTTGCGCCGCTCACGGATACCGGAGCTCGCCGGCCGGCCGCTGGGTCGCTTGATCCAGCCGCTCGACCGGGTGATGTCACTGTTCGGCATTGCCGACCGGCCGCTTCGGAGCGCGCCGATCCGTCGCCGGGTGGGCGACGCGGTGTTCGCACTGGCCGTCGGCGCCGTCGTTGCGTACGGGGCGTACCGGGTGGTCACCTACATCGGCGACGGCGTGGGCTTCGGCGAGGTGGGCCATGCGCTGCTGTTGGGCCTGGCGACCTTCGCGCGGGTGATCGTGGTGGTGGTCGTTTCGACGCTGTTGTGGGTGCCGGTCGGAGTGTGGATCGGGATGAATCCACGGGTCTCCCGGCTCGCCCAGCCCGTCGTTCAAGTGCTGGCGTCCTTCCCGGCCAACTTCTTGTTCCCGCTGGTGACCGCGGGCCTTATCGCCACCGGTATCGGCCTGAACATCGGCGGAATCCTGCTGATGGCGCTCGGCTCGCAGTGGTACATCCTGTTCAACGTCATCGCCGGGGCCAGCGCGATCCCCAACGACCTGCGGGAGGCGTCAGCCAACTTGATGCTGCCCACGGCGCTGAAGTGGCGCAAGCTCGTCCTGCCGGCGATCTTCCCCAGCTACATCACCGGCGGTATCACGGCGGCCGGCGGCGCGTGGAACGCGTCGATCGTGGCCGAGGTCGTCAGCTACCACGGCTCCACGTTGACCGCCACCGGCTTGGGTTCCTACATCACCGAGGCGACCGCCGCCGGGGACTGGGGCCGCATCCTGATCGGCGTCATCGTGATGAGTTTCTTTGTCGTATTGACGAATCGGGTGTTCTGGCGGCGGCTGTACGCACTGTCCGAACGTCGCTACTCGCTGGCCTGACAACTGCTCGATGGAGGTGTCCTCATGACCGGTCGTGACCAGGTGATCATTTCGCTGGACCACGTCACCAAGAGTTTCACCGGCGCCGCCGGTGACACGCTGCTCGTGCTCGACGACATCAGTCTCGACCTGATCGAGGGCGAAATCGTGGCGTTGCTGGGGCGTTCGGGCTCCGGCAAGTCCACGCTGCTGCGCACCGTCGCAGGCCTGATCGCTCCCAGCTCCGGGGCCGTACGCTACCGCGGCACCGAACTCAACGGCGCCAACCCCGGCACGGCCATGGTGTTCCAGACTTTCGCGTTGATGCCCTGGCTGACCGTCCAGGACAACGTGGAGCTCGGCCTGGCCGCCAGGGGGGTCGGACCGCAGGAGCGACGACAACGCGCGCTGAAAGCGATCGACGTGATCGGCCTGGACGGCTTCGAATCGGCCTATCCCAAGGAACTTTCGGGCGGCATGCGCCAGCGCGTCGGTTTCGCCAGGGCGCTGGTCCTCGAGCCTGACCTGCTGCTGATGGACGAGCCGTTCTCGGCGTTGGACGTACTGACCGCCGAGAACCTGCGCAACGAACTGATGACGCTCTGGGGTGCCAAGGAGTTCCCGACCAAGGCGATCTGCCTGGTGACCCACAACATCGAAGAAGCGGTGTTGCTGGCCGACCGGGTGATCGTGCTGGGGGCCAACCCTGGGCACATCCGCGCCGAAGTGACCGTCGAGCTGGATCGACCGAGGGACCGGCGTTCGCGGGCGTTCGAGAGCATCGTGGACAAGCTCTACGGCTTGCTCACCGGCATCGATACCGACACCGACACAACCGAACCCGCTGCGGCCACCCCCACCAGCAGACCGTTGCCCAATGCCACCGTCGGCGGGCTGGCCGGGTTGGTGGAGATCGTCTACGCCCAGGGTGGCCGCGCCGATCTGCCTGACATCGCTGCCGAACTCAACTTCGACATCGACGATCTGCTCCCACTGGTCGATGCCGCCGCGATGCTGGGATTCCTGCACGTCAGCGAAGGTGATCTCGAATTGTCACCAACTGGACAAGAATTCACCACGGCTGACATTCAGACCAGCAAGCAAATCTTTGCCGCGCAAGCCCGCCAGCGAGCGCCGCTGGTGCGCACCATCTGCCGCGCGTTGGCCACGTCGTCCGACGGAAGCCTGCGCGCAGGATTCTTCCTCGATCTGCTGCGGCGTGGGTTCGGGCCGGATGACGCTCGCCAGCAACTGGATACGGCCATCGGCTGGGGCCGCTACGGCGAATTGTTCGACTACGACACCGACAGCGACCAGATCACCGCCGATCCTGCGGCCGGGATCTTCGCTACCCGAGCCTCGTAGCGCGAATCGGGCCAGTTCCCATACCGGAACGGAGCGTCCGAATCAAGGGCCCGATGGAGGATCTTTGTTCGGGATTGACCGGCCACCGGGCCGATCCGCCGCACCGTCACGGCACCGAAGACTGTGGATGTCAGAATCCAGCCACGACCCTTCGGAGCAACAGTGCCATCGGTATCCCGTCGAGGATTCCTGCTCGGGTTGGCGGCGAGCCCGATAGCGCTTTCGCTGGCGTGTTCGGGCCGCCCTCCCGCAACACCGACGAACAACGGCGGTAAACGCCCGCTGCCGATCCCCCCACTGGCCGAATCAACGCTCGATGACAAGCAGACCCGGATCTTCTCGCTGCGGGCCGCCGCCGGAACATCGGAGATTCGTGCCGGGCAGCACACCCCAACGTGGGGCTACAACGGATCGATCCTCGGTCCGACCCTTCGGGCCAAGGACGGTGAGACCGTCGCCGTGCACTTCGACAACGATCTGCCGGAGCCGACGTCCGTGCATTGGCACGGAATGCACGTGCCCGCGCGGTGCGACGGCGGCCCCCACCAGGTCGTCGAATCCGGGGGGCAGTGGCAACCGACATGGACGGTCCGCCAGCCGGCGGCGACATTGTGGTATCACCCCCATCCCCACGGCGCGACCGAGAAGCACATCTATCGCGGGCTGGCGGGCTTTTTCATCGTGGATGACGCGTCCTCGGGCCAGCTCCCGCATGACTACGGCCACGACGACATCCCGCTGGTCATCCAGGACCGCCGGTTCACCGCGTCCGGCACCCTGGACGAGTCAGATTCGACACACGTCGGGCTGCTGGGCGACACGATCATCACCAACGGGGTGGCCGACGCGTACCTTCAGGTCCAGTCGCAACGGGTGCGGCTTCGCATCCTCAACGGCTCCGGAGGTCGGCTCTACAACCTGGGTTTCAGCGACGACCGGCCCTTCTTCATCGTGGGCAGCGACGGGGGCCTGCTGTCGGCGCCGGTCGAGGCCAAGCGCGTCCGGCTGAGCCCCGGCGAACGGATGGAGATCGTGGTCGAACTGCGTTCGGGCGCACCCGTTTCCCTTCGATCGTTCGCCTTCGACGACAACGCCGGGGTGTCCCCGTCCGAGGCGAAGCGATGCGGGCTCGACGACACCTTTGAGATTCTGGAGCTCCGCCCCGACGCGACACTGCGATCCGGCGGCGAGGTTCCAGCCGTGCTCGCGGCCATCCCCACCCCCGACATATCGCGGGCGACGGCGACGCGGACGTTCGACCTGCGCTGGTTCATGATCGACGGGGAGCGGATGGACATGGATGTCATCGACTTCGATACAACCGTCGACACGACCGAAATCTGGACGGTTCGCAACATCGACAATTGGCCGCACAACTTCCACGTCCACGACACTCAATTCCGCATCATCGACGTTGACGGATCGCCGCCGGTACCAGCGCTTGCCGGCTACAAGGACACCGTGTACGTCGCACCGGGACAGCGGATTCGGCTGGCGGTACGCTTCACCGACTACACCGACGCGACCTTCCCCTACATGTACCACTGCCATCTGGCGATGCACGAAGACCGCGGGATGATGGGCCAGTTTCTGGTGCTCGCACCGGGCCAGACACCCGCCCCGATGCTGGGGCAGATGCCCGCGGGCAGCGGTCACTCCATGCACTGACACCCGTAGATCGCGAGCTGAACGCGGTTTGCGCAACCTGTCTTATCCAACAGGTTGGCCACATGGGTTTTCACCGTGGTCAGCCCCAGATGAAGTTCCTCGGCAATCTGCCGATTGGACAAACCCGTGCTGAGCAACGCCAGCACGTCGCGCTCGCGCGCCGTCAACGACACCGGCTCCGGTGATCGCTCGACGCCGCTTTCCGTCACCGCCTTGGCGACCAACCGCCGCAGCAGATGTGGTGACACCGTGACGTCACCGTCAGCGGTTCGCCGGATAGCATCGGCGAGCTGGGCCGGGGACGTGTCCTTGACCAGAAAACCTGCCGCACCGGCGGCCAGCGCCGGGTAGAGATGCTCATCGTCGTCGAACGTGGTGAGCACCAGTATCTTGGACTCCGGCCTGGTGGAGGTCAGCAGTCGGGTGGCTGCGACGCCGTCCAATCCGGGCATCCGCAGGTCCATCAGGATGACGTCTGGCGCGAGTTCTGCGGCCAGTCGGACCGCTTGCTCACCGTCCGCGGCTTCGCCCACCACGTCGAGGTCCTCGGTCGCCTCGCACAGCATGCGCAGGCCGGCCCGTACCAGCTTCTGGTCGTCGACGAGCAGCACACGAATCCCGGCCGTCATCGCGCGTCCCCCGCCCCGGCGACCCGTTGCGGAATCCACGCTTCGAGCACCCACAGCCGGCCAACGCGACGGGCATCGAATCGCCCGCCGACGAGGTGCAGCCGCTCGGTCATTCCGATGATCCCGTGACCAGTGCCGCTCGGCGGGCTCGGAGATGCGCAGGTGTTGCTGACCCGAATCGCGACGCCGTCGTCCTGGTGGTCGATGGTCAGCTCGACGGGGTCTGACAGCGTGGCGTACTTCATCACATTCGTCAGCGCCTCCTGCGTCACCCGCAGCAGGGTGAGCCGGGACATGACGTCCAATCCGCCCACACTTCGATCAATTCGCGTGCTCATGCGCAAACCCGCGGCCGCAGCCCGTGCGGTGGCCGCGTCGATCTCGGTCCAGAGTGTGTCGGATTCGATCATCGTCACCTGGCTCAACTCCGGGTCACGTAACGCATCGTGTAGTCGGCGAATGTCTGTCAGCGCAGCCGAGGCGGTGCCATGAACATCGTCGAGCACCGCGGTCACGCCTGGGGAAATATCGTGAATAGCATGCTGCGCCACAGCGATTCGCAGAACTATCGACGCCATGTGATGTGCGACGACATCGTGTAGCTCACGCGCCATCGCGGTGCGTTCCTGCGACCGCACCACCGCTTCTGATGCCGCTCTTTGCAGCTCCGCGTCTTCGGCGCGCTGTCGGTACATTGTGGCGAGTCGCCGCTGAGCTCGCAGATAGAGTCCGGCCAGAACCGGCACTGCGACAACCGCAGCGGCAGTTACCAACGTGGCAGCGTTCCGCAACGACGTATGGTCATCCAACGAGTACCCGACGATAACTGCCGTAGACCACGCTGCGGTCGTGGCGACAACCGGCAGAGCGCGTGCGCTGCGAGCGGCAACGTCGGCTAGCGCGACCGCGCCCAGGTACGGGACCAAGCCGGACAGCCCCCACGCTTCGGCGGCGAACAGCGGAACCGCCAGCGCCGATATGGCGAATGACGCAAGGGCGGGCCAGCGCCAACCTGCGCCGAAGCAGAATGCCGCGCAGATCGACAGCAGAGCGTACGAGCACGAGACCTGGAATCGGCCGGGAAATATGCTGAGGCCGAGAAACACCGGCACGATCAACAGCGGTGCGACGCGAAACACCAAGGCCCCCCACGGAAGACGGCGTTCACCGATGGTCACGCCTTCTCCGTACTGGGTTGGCCGCCAACCCGTTGCCAGCCGCGATCGCGCCGACTGCTCGCGCGAAATCCTCAGTCGCGCAGCATCTCCGCGACCAGGAACGCCAGCTCAAGACTCTGCTGGGTGTTCAGCCGCGGATCGCAGGCCGTCTCGTAGCGGCCGGCCAGATCGGTGTCGGAGATGTCCTGCGCGCCGCCGAGGCATTCGGTGACGTTCTCTCCGGTGATCTCGACGTGGATGCCGCCGGGATGGGTGCCCAGTGCGCGGTGCACCTCGAAGAAGCCCTGCACCTCGTCGACGATCCGGTCGAAGTGGCGGGTCTTGTAGCCCGTCGAGGACTCGTGGGTGTTGCCGTGCATCGGGTCGCACTGCCAGATGACCTGGTGACCCGAGGCCTGCACCTTCTCGATGATCGGCGGCAGCACGTCGCGCACTTTGTGGTTGCCCATCCGGCTGACCAGCGTCAGCCGGCCGGCCTTGTTGTGCGGATCGAGCCGTTCGACGTACTCCACGGCCAGCTCCGGCGACGTGGTCGGGCCGATCTTCACCCCGATCGGGTTGGCGATCGTCTCGGCGAAGGCGATGTGTGCGCCGTCGAGCTGGCGGGTGCGCTCCCCGATCCAGACATAGTGTGCCGACAAGTCGTAGAGCCGAGACTCGGGCGCCTCGAGCGGGAACTCCTGGCTCAAGCGAAGCATCGCCCGCTCGTAGTCGAGCACCAGCGCCTCGTGGCTGGCGTAGATCTCGGCCGTGTCCAGGTTGCGGTCGTTCACCCCGCAGGCACTCATGAACTTCAGGCCGCGGTCGATCTCGCCGGCCAGCGTCTCGTAGCGGGCCCCCGCCGGTGAGGTACGAACGAACTCGCGGTTCCAGTCGTGCACCAGGTGCAGTGAGGCCAATCCCGACGAGGTCAGCGCGCGCACCAGGTTCATTGCCGCGCTGGCGTTGGCGTAAGCCCGCACCAGCCGGGACGGATCATGTTCGCGCACAGCGGCATCCGGGGCAAAGCCGTTGACCATGTCACCGCGGTAGGACTTGAGTCCGAGCGCGTCGGTGTCCGACGAGCGCGGCTTGGCGTACTGCCCGGCGATGCGGGCGACCTTGACCACCGGAAGGCTGGCACCGTAGGTCAGCACGACCGCCATCTGCAGCAGCGTGCGGATGTTGGCCCGGATGTGCGGCTCGGTGTTGTCGGCGAACGTCTCGGCACAGTCGCCGCCCTGCAGCAGAAATGCCTCACCGCGGGCCACCGCGGCCAGCTGGGCGGACAGCTTCTCGATCTCGGAGGGCACGGTGACCGGTGGCACACTCTCCAGAACCGTCCGCATCGCCTGTGCCTGGCCGGCATCCCAGCTGGGCTGCTGGGCGGCCGGCTTGCTCAGCGCGGCGTCGAGGCGTCCGCGCAGATCAGCGGGCAGCGGCGGCAGCGACGGCAGCTGTTCGATGGGTACATCAACGGTCCAATTCACCCGTCCATGGTAACCGGGGCGTGCACCCCCTTTTACCGCTCCGTACTGGCCGCACCGCGGTCGACGCCGGTGGTCATCAGCACATAGCGGCGCAGGTTGTGGCGGGCGTCGACGAGCGCATCGTGGGTGTCGTGCGGCCGAGGTGGCATCCGCGGGCAGCCCCGCTCTTCCCAGAACTGGCGCAACTCGCGGGTGAACCGCGGGATCTGGGGCGGCAGGCTGGTCATCGGTCCCCACAACTGGCACAGGGCGACGTGATCGTAGGCGGCCACCCAGGCCCACAGCTCGATCGGCTCGTCACCGTCGATGCCGAAGAACTCCTCCAGGCTCTCCCGGATCTGACGTCGGGATTGCCACAGCTGCGACGACGGGCTCGGCAGTTTCGGCAGCACGTTGGTGCGCACCCACTTGCCGGCCGACTCGGGGTCGAATTCGGTGGAGATCGCGTAGAACTCGCGCCCGTCCTCGGCCACCACCCCGATCGAGATCAGGTCGATGATCCGGCCATTGTCGATGAACTCGGTGTCGTAGAAGTACCGCACTGGCGCACACCCTATCCCGTCGAGACCTGCGGCTCAGCGCCAGCGGTTGGCGGTGGTGGCGCCGCATGGATCTCGCGGTCGAGTTCGGCGTCCACCTCGGTATCGGCCGGGAAGCTCGGCTCACCGGCGATGATGTGCTGCAACCACAGCTTGGCCTGCACCACGGGCCGGCGCACATAGCGTTCACGCTCCAGGGCGCGGTGCATCTTGCGGGGTTTGTCCTGGTAGTGCCAGCGCGCCCACGGGGCGTGCGGCCGGGACAACCGGATGGCGCCGACAAACAGCAGTGGCGTGATGAACATGCCGACCAGACCGGTCCAGACCTTGCCCTTGAGCAACACGACCACTGCTAGCGCCAGGGTCAGTGCGGCGAAGACGACGACGACGGCGCGGGCCCCGACCGAGTCGTCCGCGCGCCAGATCCCGATGTCGAAGAACGACAACGGGTTGAATCCCATGATCAACAGGCCCGCGACGGCGATCGCGGCGAACACCGCGTCCACCGACGCCCGGCCGTCCTCGGCCCAGTACACGTCCTCCAGATGCAGGATCAGCGCGAACTCGTCCAGTACCAGGGCCGCGCCGATCCCGAAAATGATTGCCGCTGCAGTGAATTCACCGATCCCGCCGTCGACAGCCAGGGTCACCATGGTGACTCCGGAGATCATCACCAAGACGATGCCGATCACGACGTGGTGGATGTGCAGCCCTCCGCGGCCGGAGATGTTGCGCGGTTGCCACCACTTGCGGGGAGCGTCGTTGCCGGCGTTGTGGCGGATGTAGCGCACGATCGTCCTGGTCACGAAGAACGTGAGGATGAACGCGATCAGGCACCACATCAGCGGCACGCGCCCGGGGGCGACGACGTCGAAGTGCAGGTGGAAGGACACGGGGTCAGAAGATACGCCCGATAACCCCGATGGGGGCCGGCACGGCCGGGATAACTCTCGGCGCGTCGCACCCCGGAGATAGTCTGGTGGCGACATGACTATGCAGCGGTTGCCCGGCGTGGGCAGTGTGACAGGGCCCTGGCTGACCGCGGCGTGGCGGGTGACGCAGGTGGCGATCATCGCGCTGGTCATCAACGCCGGCTGGCTGTTGTTCGCGAAGATCCCTTACCGCATCGACATCGAGGTCTACCGGATGGGCGGGCAGGCCTGGCTGGACGGCCGGCCGCTGTATGCCGGCGACGCGATGTTCCACACGCTGGCCGGGTTGAACCTGCCGTTCACCTATCCCCCGCTGGCGGCCATCGTCTTCAGCCCATTCGCCTGGATGTCGTTGCCGGTGGCCAGCGTGACCATCACGGTCATCACGCTGATCCTGGTGCTGCTGTCCACCTGGATCGTGCTGACCCGCCTGGCCGTCTGGCCGGTCTCAGCGGCCACCCGGGAGCCGGCATGGCTGCGTCGCGCCTGGCTGGCCGCGGGGATCGTGGCGCTGGCCGTGATGTACCTCGAGCCGATCGACGCCAACTTCGACTTCGGCCAGATCAACGTCGTGCTGATGACGCTGGTGATCGCGGACTGTCTGCCGCGGCGCACCCCCTGGCCGCGCGGAATGCTGCTGGGCATCGCGATCGCGCTGAAGCTGACACCCGCGGTGTTCCTGCTGTACTTCGTCCTGCGCCGGGACGGCCGCGCCGCCCTGACCGCGGTCGCCTCGTTCATCGCCGCCAGCCTGCTGGGCTGCGCACTGGCGTGGCGCGATTCGGCGGAGTACTGGACCACGACGGTGCTGCACACCGACCGCATCGGCAGCGCGGAGCTCAACACCAACCAGAACATCGCCGGCGCGCTGGCCCGGCTCGGCCTGGACAAGAGCACCCACTTCGTCCTGTGGACGCTGGCATGCTTCGCGGCGCTGGCGCTGACGATCTGGGCGGTCCGGCGAGTGCTGATGGCAGCCTCCGCCGCAGCAGGAGATTCGGGGGATGAAACGACCCTGGCGCTGATGTGCGTGGCCCTGTTCGGACTGATGGTCTCGCCGGTGTCGTGGTCGCACCACTGGGTGTGGGCACTGCCAGCGGTCGTCACCGGCACGGTCATCGCCTACCGTCGCCGCAATGTCGCACTCGGTCTGGTCACCGCCGTCGGGGTGGTGGTGATGGTGTGGGTTCCCCTGGAGTTGCTGCCCAAGCACCACGAGGAGACGGCGTCGTGGTGGCGCCAGCTGCTGGGGATGTCCTACGTGTGGTGGGCGCTCGCGGTGATCGTGGTCGCGGGGCTGACGGTGGCCACGGCGGGCGCTACCCCGCGGCGGTCTCCGGGATCCGCGCCGGTGGCTCACCTGGTCCACCCGGCTTAGGGTCCGTGTTCTTCAGCGTCGCGGCGTAGATGTCGACGTACTCCTGGCCGGACAGCTCCATCAGCTCGTACATGACCTCGTCGATGACGGCGCGCTCGATGAACCGGTTGCCGGCCAGACCGTCGAATCGGGAGAAATCCATCGGCTTGCCGAAGCGCACCGTCACCCGGCCGAAGCGCCACATTTTCGATCCGGGCGGGTTCACGACGTCAGTTCCGATCATCGCGACCGGAATCACCGGAACCTGAGTTTCCAGTGCCAGCCGAGCCAGCCCGGTCTTGCCCTTGTAGAGCCGGCCGTCCGGTGAGCGGGTGCCCTCGGGATACATGCCGAGCAGCTTGCCCTGCTTCAGCAGTCGCTCGGCGGTGGTCAGTGCGGCCTGGGCGGCATCGGCGTCGGCACGGTCGATCGGCACCTGACCGGCGGCCGTGTAGAACCACCGGGTGAACCAGCCCTTGATGCCGGTGCCGGTGAAATATTCGGACTTGGCCAGGAACGTGATCCGCCGGCTCACCACCAACGGCAGATAGAAGCTGTCCGCCACCGCCAGGTGATTACTGGCCAAGATCACCGGCCCGGAATCCGGAACGTATTCCAGCCCTTCAACTTTCGGCCTACCGAGCAATGCCAGCAGGGGGCCCATGAAGATGTACTTGAACAGCCAGTACCACATGGGGCCTCCCGATCGGTCACGCGCTTTGGGCTAACTCTACCCAGGCGGGCGGACACCGACCACAGGTCAGGCCCGGTTCACACCGGATAGTCAGGGCCCGCGGCGGCTTACTCCTCGACGCTGACCGGGATGTGTTGGTAACGGGTCGGCCCGGGGCCAGGCGAATCCGGCCCGGGCTCATCGGGTGGTACACCGTCGGGCCCGGGTCCGGGCTCGCCTTCGCCGCCCTCGGCGACCATCGCCCGGATCATCGTCACCAGAGCCACGCTGTGCTCGGCGACAACAGTCAGCAGCGGGTGCTGTTCACCGTTGACCAGCGCGGCCAGCGCACACACCGGGCACCACACCTGCTGACATTTGCCCGGTGGGCTGCCCGCGGTCATTGCGGCGCCGGCACGGACGGCTGGATCGAGCCGGTCCAGGATCGCCTGGGCCAGCGCACGCAGTTCGGGCCCCAAGTCGGGATGTGGGCCGTTCACGCGGGCCACACCTCCGGGTTGGGTCGAAAGCGCACGGTCAGCTCGGTACCGCGCAGTGCCGCGTCCACCACGATGCACCGCCGCAACACCGACGCCAGTCGCACGCGGCGTCGCATCCCTGCGGCGCCGATGATCAAGTCGTCGTCGACCCGGCCCAGTGTCAGTGTTTCCGGATCGATTTGCGGCAACTCTAGCCGCATGCGGTAGATCACATCGACCCCCGAGCCTGATTCCCGATCCACCACGGGCTTCAGCGGCCCTGGCGGCGGCGAGCCGTCTCGCCGGCGCGCGCTGTCGAGCAGCTGGCCGAGCGCCTTGGCCCCGATCGGCTCACCCGCCAGGTGCGGCGCCAGGACCAGCGCAACGTCGCCGATCGCACCGGCGAGCTCGTCGAGCACCGCCTGCTGCTCGACGATCCGCTCGGAGTACCAGTCGAAGGCGGGATGCTCAGGCAGGTTGCGGTACTCGTACGAATCATCCTGGACCAGAATCTGATTGACGATAAGTTCAGCCACCCGCAGCCCCATCAGCACCAGCGAACCCAGGGTGCGCACAGCCTCGGCGGCGACCACCCGCTCGGCGGTCAACACCAGATGCGCACTGACCCGCCGTCCATCGGTGAGCAATGCGGACAACCCTTCGACCCCGCCGCTGATCCCCTCGATCACCGCCACGGTGGCGGCGCTGTGCGCGCTGTCGAGGGCAGCGCTGAGCCGGCGATGCCGCGGCCAGGCCCGCTCGATGTACATCGCGAACGCCGCGGGCAACGTCAGCATCCGCATGGCGTCGGCGGTCGAGGCACAGTCGACAACGATGTAATCCCACCGGCCCGAGTCGGCCAGTGCCGCGACCTCAGCCAGGCCGAGCACCTCCTGAATCCCTGGCAGTGCGGAAAGCTCCTCCGGGGCAACGTCTTTGAGATCAGAATCAGGGAATCTGGCGGCCAGAACCGGCGCGATGGCCCGCCATCTGCCCTCCAACAGCGCCAGGGTGTCCAGGGCGAGCGCGTCGAGGTGGCCGCCGCCGACGGCGTCGGTGCCCTCTTCGGTGAGAATCCGCACCGGCTCACGCCCACCGGTTGGCGCAACCGCAACACCGAGGACATCACCCAAGGAGTGGGCCTGGTCGGTCGACACCGCCAGCACCCGTTCGCCGGCCAGTGCCGCGCGCACCGCCGTCGCCGAGGCCAGCGTCGACTTGCCCACACCGCCCTTGCCGACGAAGAAGCTGATCCGGGCCTGGTCAGTCAGGCCCGCATCGGCGGGGGCGTCACCGGGGGTCACTCAGCCCTCGACCCATTTCTTCAGGTCCTTGAGGGCGGTGTCGGTGAGCCGCCGCTCGGCCTTGCGCTTGAGTAGCCCGATCATCGGGATGACCAGGTCCACTGACAGTTCGTAGGTGACATCGGTTCCAGAACCCTTGGGGGCCAACGTATATGCACCGTCGAGCGCCCTCAGCAGCGAGCTCGACACCAGCGACCAGCGCACCGACTTGCGGTCGGCAGGCCAGTCGTAGGACAGGACCATGGTGTCCTTGAGTACCGCGGCATCCAGCACCAGCCGGGCAGTCAGCGGGTAACCCTGTTCGTCGGAATCGAGAACTTCGGTCTCCTTGTACTCCGAGACCCACTGCGGGTACGCACCGATATCGGCGATGACGTCCATCACGGTGCGGGGATCCGCGTCAATGTAGATGGTCTGCGCCGTCTTGTCAGCCACTGTTGCCAATTCCCGTCGCTTTGCGCTGCGCGACCCGAGAAGATCGCGCTCCCTCGGCCACAAACGGTACCCTCCCGGCCCAGGGTGTGACCCGATATCAGTGCCGGGGTGCGACGCCCACCGGGCGGGCCGCCTCCAGCGTCGTTTTCACCTCGAACGCCATCCGTTTCCCGGCGACCCGACGCTCATGGGTCAGCTTCGGCAGGTTCATCTTGGCCAGTTGCCAGGCCGCGACGCCGGAAGGCTCGGCGTGCAGAAAGTAGTGCAGCAGCACGCCGTCGAGCACCGGTTCGAGCCAGATTTCCATGGTGCCGGTCAGCGGACCGGTGACCGTCCACCGCACCCCTTTGTCGGCGCGGTCCTCGACGACCTCCAGTCGCAGATCCGGCCACCATCGCCGCCAGCTCGCACAGTCCGAGACCGCGCGCCCCACCGCCGCCGGATCAGCCGCGACGAACGTCTCGTCGGCGACCTGGATGCTGTTCATGGGCACTAGCTTCACATATCAGACCCGCGAGGCCACCGCCCGCCCGTTGACTACGCTGGTGGACATGCGTGAATACAGTGTTCCGGCGTCGTTCACCATTGGCGAACACGACAATGTGGCCAGCTCCGTCTACGACCACGAGCGGACCGATCCGGACTACGTGATCGTCCAGCGCCTCGTCGACGGCGCCTGGACCGACGTGACCTGTGCCGAGGTGGCCGCCCAGATCCGCTCGGCGGCCCTGGGATTGATCGCCGAGGGTGTGCAGCCCGGTGACCGCGTGGCGATCCTGTCGGCGACCCGCTACGAGTGGGCCCTCCTCGACTACGCGATCCTGTCGGTCGGCGGCGTCACCGTTCCCATCTACGAGACCTCCTCGGCCGAGCAGGTCCGCTGGGTGCTAGAGGACTCCGGCGCGGTGCTGGTCTTCACCGAGACCGACGCACACGCGCAGATGGTCTCCGAGCTTCACGACGAGCTGCCGGCCCTGCGCACCGCGCTGCGCATCGAGTCCGTGGGCCCCACCGCACTCGACGAGCTGGCCGAACGTGCGGCCAGCGCCGACCCCGCAGAGCTGAACCGCCGGCTGGCCGAGCTGCGATCGGCCGACCCGGCGACCCTGATCTACACCTCGGGCACCACCGGCAGGCCCAAGGGCGTCGCACTGACCCACGCCAATCTGATCTCCGAAATCCGTGGCGCCACAACGTGTTTCCCGACGCTACTGCGCCAGAACGAACGTCTTCTGGTCTTCCTGCCGATGGCCCACGTACTGTCCCGCGCGCTGTCGATGACCGCGTTCGCCAACAAGGTGACGCTGGGCTACACCAGCGATATCAAGAACCTGGTGCCGATGCTGCAGTTGTTCAGGCCGACCATCGTGGTCTCGGTGCCCCGGGTGTTCGAAAAGGTCTACAACACAGCGGAGTTGAACGCGCGCGACAGCGGCAAGGGCCGGATCTTCGAGTTGGCCGCCAAGACCGCGATCGCCTACAGCGAGGCGCAGGCGTCGGGCGAGCCCAATCTGCTACTCAAGGCCGCGCACGCCGTGTTCGACCGGCTGGTCTACGGCAAGCTGCGTGCCGCGCTTGGTGGCGACTGCCACGCCGCCATCTCCGGTGGCGCCCCGCTCGGCAAGCGGCTGGGCCACTTCTACCGCGGCGTCGGGCTGTCCATCTACGAAGGCTATGGGCTGACCGAGACCAGCGCCGCGATCACGGCGAACCGGATCGGCGAGCTGAAGGTGGGCACCGTCGGCAAGCTGATCCCTGGCAACGCCATGAAGGTGGCCGGGGACGGCGAACTGCTGGTCAAGGGGGGCGTGGTGTTCACCGGCTACTGGCACAACGAGAAGGCCACCGCCGAGTCGATCGTCGACGGCTGGTTCCACACCGGCGATCTGGCCAGCGTGGATGCCGACGGCTTCCTGTCGATCACCGGCCGCAAGAAGGAGATCATCGTGACCGCGGGCGGCAAGAACGTCGCACCCGCCGTCCTCGAGGATGCGCTGCGGGCCCATCCGCTGATCAGCCAGGCGATGGCCGTCGGTGACAAACAGCCGTTCATCGGCGCGCTGATTGCCATCGACCCCGAGGCGTTCGACGTCTGGAAGTCCCACCACGGCAAGCCGGCCGGTGCGTCAGTCGGTGATCTGCGGGATGATCCGGATCTGATCGCCGAGGTCGAAATGGCCGTCAAGGACGCCAATCAGCATGTGTCGCATGCGGAGTCGATCCGCAAGTTCCGCATCCTGCCGTGCGATTTCACCGTGCTGACCGGTGAGCTGACGCCGACGCTGAAGGTCAAGCGCAACGTGGTGGCGGAGAAGTTCGCCGACGAGATCGAGGCGATTTACACGAAGTGAGCCGGTTCAGCAGCCAGGCCAACGGAATCGTGACGCCCAGCGTCAGCAGGTACAGGCCGGGCAGTGAGCCGGTGAACAACGGCCAGCCCAGCACCGCGCCCAGCACGACAGCCATCACCAGCACGTGCAGCAGGAAGATCTCGTAGGAGATCTCGCCGAGCCACACCATGGGCTTGCTGGCAATCAGCCGGTCGAACATTCCGCGCCCGCCCAGCGTCGGCGCCGCCACGACCAGCGTCGCGATCGCGGCATACAGCAGCGCCTTGGCCAGCGGCTCCCACAGCGGTACCGGACCCATCGTGACCGCACCCGCCACCGGCGTGGACACCACCAGGTAGAGGATCGCCGCGACCGGCACCAGCAGCCCGGCCCGCCAGCGCACCCCCATCACGCTCAGCACGGCCACCGCCATCCCGCCCGCGAACGGCGCCAGCTGCGCCGGCAGCCACATCCCGGCCGAGTTCGGCAGCCAATCGCTTGTGTTGAGCACGAGCAGCCACAGCGGACTGATCGCGGCCAGGCCGGCCAATCCGGTCAGCAGCCGGGCCGGGCGCCACCGGTCACCGCACAGCACCACCAGCAGCAGATGGGCCAGCAGCGGCAGAACCGCGTAGAACGCCACCTCCACGGCCAGGCTCCAGGTTTGTGACAGGCCGCGGTGCAGGTAGGTCAGCAGATAGTTGTCGGTGTAGATCTGCGTCAGCGTGAGGTGCCGGATCAGTCCCGAAACACTTTGGCCGGGGTTGGGGCCGGTCGAATAGAACGAGTACACGCCGTAGGCCAACAGGACGGTCACCACGTAGGCCGGCATGATCCGGCGCAGCCGGCGCCGGGCGTAGGCCCGCGCAGACGGTGCCAACGTCCCGTCGGCCGCCGCGGCGACCCACGGGCGGAACAGCAGAAAGCCGGACAGCGCGAAGAAAATCGACACCCCAACCTCCAGGCGCGCCCATACGACACCGATGTAGCCGTGGGTCAGCTTGCCGGTCGCGAAGGCTGCGTGGGTGCCGACCACCAGCAGGGCCGCCAGCGCCCGCAGCCCGGTCAGCGAGTCCAGCCGGCCATCCTCCCGCCGGGATACGCCGGCGCGGAGGTCGAGGTCAGAGCCGGCCAGCACCCGGGCGACGGTAGCCGGACAACCCGTGAAACTGCTGAGCCGCAGCTCAGATCAGGCCCGCGACGAAGCCCGCCGCCTGATCTGGGTACGGCGGCAGCTCGTAGGCACTGTGCGCGCCGCGGTCGCGTCCATCCGAGCAGATCGGGTCACCACCGCTGCACACGTCGATGGCGCGGCCGGCGAACTGACCCGTGCTCGACAACGGTGTGCCGAACCGGGCGCCGGGATTGCCGAACACCGCGACCGCGGCGACCCTACCGGCGGCCGCCGGCGGCAACGGCGGCGCCGACCCGATGCTGCCGATCCGTTGTCCGACCGGTGGCACGCCGGCCAACATCGACACCGCGGCCGCGCCCTGGGAGAACCCGCCCAGCACCAGCGAGGTCTGTGGGCACCGGGCACCCATGTCGGCGATGCGAGCGGCCGCGTCGTCGGCGCCGGATGCCGCCGCGAGGAAGTTCAGGCTGGCCGGGTAGTTCACCGCATAGGTGTCCATCGTCCGCCCGCCCAGCCGCGGGGCGAGTGCGTCGGCGAAAGCCTGGCCCACCCGCCCGATGCCGGGCGGTTCGCCGGTGCCGCGGGCGAAGATCACCTCGACGTCGGGACAGTCGTCGGCCGTCGCGAGACCGACCGGGACAAGCAGCGCCGCAACGGCGGCCAGGACACCGCCGAGCGCCGTCACGCGGGTCATGCTCATCGGCACATCGTCACACGGTCCGATCGGCCGCACGCAGCAGTTCGGAAAGCCGCGCCGTGTGGGCGGCCCAGTTCCAGTCCGTCTCGACCCACGTGCGGCCGGCCTCCCCCATCCGCGCGGCCAGCGCGGGATCGGCGAGGATGCCCGAGACGGCGTCGGCGATCTGCTCGACCGAGCGCCCGTCGACGACGCGGCCCGTCTCGCCCTGGATGACGGCTTCGGGGGCGCCGCCCGAGTCACCGGCGACCACCGGCACGCCGGTGGCCGACGCCTCCAGGAACACGATGCCGAGCCCTTCCACGTCCAGTCCGGAACCCCTTGTGCGGCAAGGCATCGCGAAGACATCAGCCATCGCGTAGTGGCCCGCCAGCTCGGCACTGGGCACCGCCCCGGTGAAGACGACGTCCTCGCTCACGCCGACGTTGTGGACCAGCTTGTGCAGGTCATCGGCGTAGGGGCCGCTGCCGACGATCACCAAGACGGCGTCACCGACCCGGCGGCGGATATCGGGCAGCGCCTTGATGAGCATGTCCTGGCCCTTGCGCCGCACCAGCCGGGACAGGCAGACGACCGTGGGCCGCCGGCCTAGGCCATAGCGAGCGCGCAATTCGGCCCCGGCCGCGGGGTCCGGCCGGAACCGATCGGAGTCGACGCCGGGCGGCAGGTGTTCCAGCGCGGCATGCGGGCCGAACGCCGAGGCGAACCGACCGCGGGTGTAGTGGCTGACGAACGTCACGACGTCGGTGTCCTCGCCGATGTGCCGTAGCGCCGAGCGGGCGACGGGCAGCATCGACCAGCCCACCTCGTGGCCGTGGGTGCTGGCCAGCACCCGGCGCGCACCAGCGCCGCGGGCCCGGTTGGCCAGCAGCGCCAGCGGCGCAGCGGCGCCGAACCACACGGTTTCGATGCCGTGCTCGACGATGAGGGCACGCATCCGGCGGTCCACCCCCGGCTCGGGCAGCATCAACGTGCCTGGGTGGCGCACGATGCGGTAGCCGGCCGCGCGGTCGTAGTCGTCGGCACCCTTCCACGTCGGGGCATAGACGGTGAGCTCGTGTTCGCCGGTGTCCACGAGCCGGCCGACGAACTGCTCGAGATAGGACTGGATGCCGCCACGGCGGGGCGGAAAGTCATTGGTGACCAGCAGGACTCGCGTCATCGTCACCTACGCTAGCGCGTCAGCCACTGCGCCCAGCGGGCACGTAGCTCGGCGGTATCGGTACCAAGCGCGCGGTGCACCGCGGTCGCGAAGTCGCCGTGACCGGGCCCGCAGGCCTCGACGTAGAGCCGGCGCAGCGCATCGACGCCATAGCTGTCGGCGACGAATCGGGCGAACCACCAGGCCCGGTCGTAGCCCCGCTCGCGCCGCGGCCCGGCCACGTCGAGGTCGGCGTCGACCGGCAGTGCGGTGTCCGTCGCGGCGTCCCGCGGCAGCGGCTCCGGCGGCCGTGCCACGAAATCGGCCACCCCCTCGACCAGCCAGCGTGGCGCATCCAGCGCGGTGTCGGCCCGGGCGGCAAGGTGAAACAGCTCATGGGTCAACACAATTCGCAGCGATCCCGCGCTCATGTCGGCGGCTCCGGGCGCGAACACCATGCGCTGCCCGCTGGCGTGATGGCGCGCGAAGTCGACGTGGTCGGCGACCGACACCGCAGCGATGTCCGCCCAGTTCCTGTCCGGAGCAAGACCGGCCTGCGCGATGAACTGCGCCTGCGAATCGGTGGCGATGACGACGATCTCGTGGTCCCAGTCGGTGCCCCAGAACGTCTCGACGGCACTGACCGCATCGCCGATGTCGCCGGCGATCCGGGTGAGCAGGCCGTCGGTGTGGGCACCGCCCAGGCTGATCAGCCGCACGGTGCGACCGTCACCGACGACCAGCGGCGCCGGTGCCAGAACCGCGACGGACGGCGAGGGGGGCGGGGCGGACGGCGCGACGATCAGCACCGATGCCGCAATCAGTTGGGCGATCAGTACGACGGCGACGACGGCCGTGAGCCGCCTGCGGTCAGTAGCGGCGAACGTTGTAGATCGGGGCGTTGTTCACCGGGGAGATCATCACCGGTCGGCCGAACGTCGAAGCGTGGACCATCATCCCGTCGCCGATGTAGATCGCCGAATGCGATGCGTCGGAGTAGTAGTTCACGACGTCGCCGGGCTGCATCTGGTCCATGGAGACCGGCTGACCGCCGGCGGCCAGCGCCTGGCTGGAGTGCGGCAGGAAGATACCGGCCTGCTGGAAGGCCCACATCACCAGGCCGGAGCAGTCGAACTGGTTGGGACCCGAGCCACCCCATACGTAGGGATCACCGATCCGGGTGAGCGCGGCCTGCACAGCCACGCTGCCCTGATCGCTGCCGGGGCCGGGGACGGGCACGGCGGCCATCGGGATGACCTGGGCGGCGTCCGGCGGCGGCGGGGCGTCAGGCGGCGGCAGAGCAGGCAGCGCGTCCGGCGGCGGTGGCGGCGCGTCGGCCAGCGGCGGGAGACCAGCAGGAGCTCCCAGTGCCAGGATGTCGGCCGGCGGCGGCGGTCCGGGGGCGGCCAGCGCCGTCCGCTGTTCGGGGGTCAAAGTCTGGTAGCGCGCCTTCACAGCCGAGATCTGTACCTGCAGCTGGGACTGCTTACGCTGCAGGTCGGCACGCACAGCCGCGGCCTGTTCAGCGGCCGTCTTCGCGTCGGCCGCCGACTTGGCCGAGGCGGCCTCAGCCTGGCGAAGTTCGTCGTCGGCCCGTCGATAGTTCGCCATCTGGGCCGACATCTCGGTGGCCATCGCGCGCTGCACGGTCAACTTGTCGATCAGGCCCTGCGGTGACTCGGCGGTCAGAATGGCGCTCAGGCCGTCCGTGCTGCCGCCCATGTAAACCGCAACAGCAAATTTGTCGACCGCAACCTGATAGGTAGCCAACTGGGCCTTGGCCGCGTCGGCGGCGGCGATGTCGTCTGCGTGCTTCTTTTCCGCGGCACCCTCTGCTTGCAGCTTCTTGTCAAGATCAAGCTGAGCGGAATGCATCGACTCGGTGATCTGTTCTGCTTGTCGTGACAGCTCATTCAGCTTTGCCACACCGTCTTCGGCGGGATCGGCATGCACCGAACCGGCGATAACTGTCGCAAAGATCGTGAGCCCCGCGATCCCACCTACTAGAGGGCGTTTGAAAACGCGTTTAGTCAGGTACCTGCGGTCAAAGCTCAAGATTGCGCTTCCTTGTATCGCCGTCGACGTCGCTGCATCGAGTGCCTAAGGTCTCGAACAGGTTACGAAATGGCATCAGCGTTGTCCAACCAGGGACACAGTTCTCAAGAGACTCTCAGCCTCACCGGCCACACCAGTCACAACCTGCCATCCAACCTATCAGGCCCCTAGCTCGCCAGCCCTGAGCCTCCGTGGCGGTGGATCGGTACCAGCTTCAATCGCGGCGCTAAACCAGCCTCGGCCAGCACTTCCAATGCGGCTCGCTCATCTTCCAGCAAAGTCTCCGGCACACCGAGCAAAACGCTCACCACACAGTCGCGGCAGCCCAGCCCGCGAACCGCGCAGTCGTCGCAGTCGATGACAACCGGTTCGGTTGGGTCTATTTCCATCTCGGGTCTCCTCTCTCATCGTGTTGGCCGCACGCTAACTGCGACCCCCGACAAGTCCGGCCACGTCGCGATCCACTCGGAGTGGCGCCCGCGTCCTGTCGGTGGGGCTGCCTACCGTCAACTGCTGTGGCGGGGTCAGTTGATGCGGTTTCCGGTGCTGCGCACCGGGGTGATGTGCAGCTGAGCTTCGCCGATGTCGATCCGACCGCCGACGTGTCGCTGCGGGACACCACATTCGTGGTCGTCGACCTCGAGACCACCGGCGGGCGCGCCACCGCATCGGCCGACGGGTCCTGCGACGCCATCACCGAGATCGGCGCGGTCAAGGTCCGCGGCGGCGAGGTGCTCGGCGAGTTCGCCACCTTGGTGGACCCGCAGCGGTCCATCCCACCGCAGATCGTCCAGCTGACCGGGATTACCACCGCGATGGTGCACGATGCGCCCACCATCGCCGCGGTGCTGCCGATGTTCCTGGAGTTCGCCCGCGACGCCGTGCTCGTGGCGCACAACGCCGGCTTCGACGTCGGCTTCCTGCGCTCGGCCGCCGAACAGTGCGGCATCGCCTGGCCGCGCCCGCCGGTGCTGTGCACAGTACGGCTGGCCCGCCGGGTGCTCACCCGGGAAGAGGCACCCAGCGTGCGACTGGCCACGCTGGCCGCACTCGTCGGCTCCGCCACCCGGCCGAACCACCGCGCCCTGGATGACGCCCGCGCCACCGTCGATGTGCTGCACGCGCTCATCGAACGGGTGGGCAATCAGGGCGTGCACACCTACACCGATCTGCGCGGGTACCTGCCCAACATCTCCAATGCCCAACGGGGCAAGCGGGTTCTGGCCCGTAACCTGCCGCGCCGGCCCGGGGTGTACCTGTTCCGCGGGCCGACCGGCGAGGTGCTCTACATCGGCACCGCCACCGATCTGCGCCGCCGGGTACATCAGTACTTCACCGGCGCCGACCCGCGGGGGCGGATGAAGGAGATGGTGGGTCTGGCCACGAAGGTCGACCACGTCGAGTGCGCCCACCCGCTGGAGGCCGGGGTGCGCGAGCTGCGGCTGCTGGCCGCGCACGCCCCGCCGTACAACCGACGCTCCCGCTTCCCGCACCGCTGGTGGTGGATCGTGCTGACCGACGAGGCATTCCCCCGGCTCTCGGTGGTCCGCGAGCCGCGGCACGACCGTGCCATCGGCCCGTTCCGGTCGCGGGCTGAGGCCGCCGACACCGCCGGCCTGGTCGCCCGGTTCACCGGGGTGCGCACCTGTACGGCCCGCATCGGGCGCAGCGCCGAGCACGGCCCGAAATGCCCCGAGCGGGAGGTCTCCGGATGTCCCGCGCCGCGCGGGATCTCCGCCGCCGACTACGCGCCCGCCCCGCTGCGGGCGGCCGCGCTGATCGAAGGACTGGACAACAGCGCACTGAGGGCGGCGGTCGATCAGGTCGGCGAGCTGGCCGGGCGGGGCCGTTATGAAACCGCCGCGCGGCTGCGCGATCACATCGCCGTGGCCGTCGACGTGCTCTGGCGCGGCCAGCGCCTGCGCGCGCTGACAGGAATCGATGAGCTCGTTGCCGCCGCCCCGGACGGCGCGGGCGGCTGGCACCTCGTGATCGTGCGGCATGGTCAGCTCGCCGCGGCGGGAGTCGCTCCGCGTCGCGTCCCACCGATGCCCGTCATCGAAGCCTTACAGGCGTGCGCACAAACCGTGCTCCCCCGCCCGGCCCCGTTGGGCGGCGCACTCGTCGAAGAAACCGCACTCATCGCCCGGTGGCTCAATGCTGCAGGCGTACGAATCGTCAGCGCTACAACAGGTTTGGCGTCACCGCTGCATTCGGCGGGACCGTGGAACCAGTGGGCCAACACCGCGCGCTCGGCGCGGATAGCCGCCGAGCAGGCCGAGAGACTCGACTCAGAGCTGCTGGGTGAACCGCGCCCAACGCGCCAGGAGCTGCTCGGCGGCACCGGAGTCGATCGCCTCGGCAGCGCGGGCCAGCCCCTCCTCCCAGCACGGCAGCCATTCGGCGTGGCTGGATAGCCCGCCGTGGGCGACCATCGCCCCGGCTGCGTTGAGGATCACCGCGTCCCGCACGGGTCCGTGCGCACCGCCAAGCACACTGCGCGCCTCGGCCGCGTTTTCCTCGGCTTCCCCGCCGACCAGTTCCTCGATGCGGGCCCGGGCGAAACCGAATCCCAGCGGGTCGAAGGTGAGCTTGTCGATGGTGCCGGCCTGCACCCGCCAGATGGTGCTGGTGGTTGTGGTGGTCAGCTCGTCGAGCCCGTCGTCGCCGTGCACCACGAGCACGCTGCAGCGCCGCGCTGCGAACACCCCGGCCATCACCTCGGCCAGGTCACCGAACGCACAACCGATCAGCCCCGCCCGCGGGCTGGCCGGATTGGTCAGCGGCCCAAGCAGATTGAACACGGTCGGCACGCCGATCTCGCGGCGCGGCGGTCCGGCGAACTTGTAAGACGGATGGAACACCGGCGCGAAGCAGAACCCGATGCCTACCTCGTGCACGCTGCGGGCCACCTCCTCGGGGCCCAGATCGATGCGCACCCCGAGCGCCTCGAGCATGTCGGCCCCGCCACTCTTCGACGACGCGGCACGGTTGCCGTGCTTGACCACCGGCACCCCGGCGGCGGCGACCACGATCGCCGCCATCGTTGAGAGGTTCACGGTGTTGGCGCGATCGCCACCGGTGCCGACGATGTCGACGGTGTCGGTGCCGATGACATCGGTGGGCACCATGCGCGCATAACGCAACATCGTGTCGGCCAGCTCCCGCACCTCGGCCGGCGTCGGCCGCTTCATCTTCATCGACACGCCGAAGGCGGCGATCTGCGCCGGCGTCGCGACGCCGGTCATGATCTGGTCCATCGCCCAGCTCGCCTGCCCCGGTTCGAGTTCGAGGCTGGCCGTCAACCGGTCCAGGACCTGCGGCCATGACGAATTCAGCGCGTCGGCGCCGGGCTGGGAAACGGGGTGAGTCACGCGCCGATATTCCCATGCCGGCGGGGCACTCCACAGCTGGTGTCGCCGACAGTTCTGACAAATTCGGCCCCTGGCTGTACCTCAACAACTACAAAGCGTCATACTTCTTGATGTGACGAGCGCTGTTGGCACTTCGGGAACTGCGATCACATCGCGCGTACATTCGCTGAACCGGCCGAACATGGTCAGTGTTGGCACCATCGTGTGGCTTTCCAGTGAGCTGATGTTCTTTGCTGGGCTGTTCGCGATGTACTTCACTGCCCGTGCTCAGGCCGGCGGGGTATGGCCGCCGCCACCAACCGAACTGAACCTGTATCAGGCGGTTCCGGTGACGCTGGTGTTGATCGCGTCGTCGTTCACCTGCCAGATGGGTGTGTTCGCGGCCGAGCGCGGTGACGTCTACGGGCTGCGCCGCTGGTATGTGATCACCCTGGCGATGGGCGCCTTCTTCGTGGCCGGCCAGGCCTACGAGTACTACCACCTGGTCACCCACGGCACGACCATCGCCAGCAGCTCGTACGGCAGCGTGTTCTACCTCGCTACCGGCTTCCACGGCCTGCACGTCGTCGGCGGTTTGGTCGCCTTCATTCTTCTTCTGTTGCGCACAACGATGAGCAAGTTCACGCCCGCTCAGGCGACCGCGGCCATCGTCGTGTCCTACTACTGGCACTTCGTCGACATCGTGTGGATCGCGTTGTTCGCGACGATCTACTTCATCCGATGAGAAGGGGTTCGATGCTCAAGAGATCGGCGCGGGTGAAGGAACCGGTGAGCGACAAGTCGCGTCGTCGGCTTCGTCGCCGCCTGACTGGCGCGGCGCTGCTGCTGGTCGGCCTCGGTGTCGCCGGCGGTGTGGCCGCCACGTTGACGCCCACACCCCAGGTCGCGGTCGCCGACGAATCGCAGTCGGCGCTGTTGCGCACCGGTAAGCAGTTGTTCGACACCTCGTGCATCAGCTGCCACGGCACCAATCTGCAGGGCGTGCAGGGCCGCGGCCCCAGCCTGATCGGCGTCGGCGAGGCCGCGGTGTACTTCCAGGTCTCCACCGGCCGGATGCCGGCGATGCGCGGCGAAGCCCAGGCCCCGCGCAAGGACCCGATCTTCGACGAGGCCCAGATCGACGCGCTCGGCGCCTACGTTCAGGCCAACGGCGGCGGTCCGCTCGTTCCGCGGGACGCCAATGGCCAGATCGCCGATCACTCGCTGCTCGGCAACGACGTCGCCCGCGGCGGCGATCTGTTCCGGCTCAACTGCGCCTCGTGCCACAACTTCACCGGCAAGGGCGGCGCACTGTCGTCGGGCAAGTACGCGCCCGACCTCGAGCCGGCCACCCCTGCCCAGATCTACACCGCGATGCTGACCGGTCCGCAGAACATGCCCAAGTTCGGCGACCGCCAGCTTTCTCCCGAAGAGAAGCGGGACATCGTCGCCTACGTGCGCATGGCGACTCGCGCGCCGGATCCCGGCGGCTACAGCCTCGGCGGCTTCGGACCCTCGTCTGAAGGTATGGCGATCTGGATTATCGGCATGGTCGCCGCCATCGCGGCGGCGCTGTGGATCGGAGCAAGATCATCATGAGTGACGTGAATCGGCCGAGCGACGAACAGCTCGCAGCGATGTCACGCGAGGAGCTCCTGGAGCTCGGCGGCAAGATCGACGGCGTCGACATCATCCTCAAGGAGCCCCGCTGGCCCGTCGAGGGCACCAAAGCAGAGAAGCGCGCCGAGCGCCTGGTGGCCGGCTGGCTGCTGCTGGGCGGCTTCTTCGGTCTGGCCCTGCTGCTGGTGTTCATCTTCTGGCCGTGGCAGTGGGACGGCTCGAACGAGACCTCACTGGCCGACTTCGCCACCCCGCTGTACGGACTGACCTTCGGGATGTCGATCATGGCGATCGGCATCGGCGCGGTGCTCTACCAGAAGAAGTTCATCCCCGAGGAGATCACCGTCCAGGATCGCCATGACGGGCGTTCCCCGGAGATCGAGCGCAAGACCGTGGTGGCCAACCTCACCGACGCCCTCGAAGCCTCGACGATCAAGCGGCGCAAGCTGGTTGGGCTGTCGTTGGGCATCGGCCTCGGCGCGTTCGGCGCCGGCACGCTGGTGGCCTTCGTTGGCGGCCTGATCAAGAATCCGTGGAAGCCGGTGGTTCCCACCGCCGAAGGCAAGAAGGCCGTGCTGTGGACGTCGGGCTGGACCCCGCGGTTCACCGGCGAGACCATCTACCTGGCCCGGGCAACCGGCCTGCCGGGCCAGTCGCCGTTCGTCCGGCTGCGGCCCGAGGACATCGACGCCGGCGGCATGGAGACGGTGTTCCCGTGGCGCGAGAGCGACGGCGACGGCACCACCGTGGAAAGCCACGAGCGGCTGGCGGAAATCGCCATGGGCGTGCGCAACCCAGTGATGCTGATCCGCATCAAGCCGGTCGACATGGCCAAGGTGGTCAAGCGTGCAGGCCAGGAGAGCTTCAACTTCGGCGACCTGTTCGCCTACACGAAGGTCTGCTCGCACCTGGGCTGCCCGGCCTCGCTGTACGAGCAGCAGACCTACCGGATCCTGTGCCCGTGCCACCAGTCGCAGTTCGACGCATTGCATTTCGCGCGACCGATCTTCGGTCCGGCCGCGCGCGCACTGGCGCAGTTGCCGATCACGATTAACCAGGACGGGTATCTGGTCGCCAATGGCGACTTCGCCGAGCCCGTCGGACCCGCATTCTGGGAGCGCACATCATGAGTCCGAAACTCGCTGATGCCCTGGCCAAGCAGGGCGACGACATTGACTCCCGCTACCACCCGTCCGCTGCGGTTCGGCGCCAGCTGAACAAGGTCTTCCCCACGCACTGGTCGTTCCTGCTGGGCGAGATCGCCTTGTACAGCTTCATCGTGCTGCTGCTCACCGGCGTGTACCTCTCGCTGTTCTTCGACCCGTCGATGGCCGATATCACGTATCAGGGTGTCTACCAACCCCTTCGGGGCGTCGAGATGTCCAAGGCATACGCATCCGCCCTCGACATCAGCTTCGAAGTCCGCGGCGGCCTGTTCGTCCGGCAGGTCCACCACTGGGCCGCGCTGTTGTTCGCCGCGGCGATCATGGTGCACCTGGCGCGCATCTTCTTCACCGGCGCCTTCCGCCGGCCCCGCGAGGCCAACTGGGTGATCGGTTCGCTGCTGCTGATCCTGGCCATGTTCGAGGGTTACTTCGGCTACTCGCTGCCCGACGACCTGCTGTCCGGCATCGGCCTGCGCGCAGCGTTGTCGTCGATCACGATGAGCGTGCCGATCGTCGGAACCTGGTTGCACTGGGCGCTTTTCGGTGGCGACTTCCCCTGCGGCGGACTCGGCTACCAGTGCAGCACGGTGGGCACCATGCTCCCCCGGATGTACGCCCTGCACATCCTGCTGATCCCCGGAATCATCCTGGCGCTCATCGGCGCGCACATGGCACTGGTGTGGTTCCAGAAGCACACCCAGTTCCCCGGCCCCGGGCGCACCGAGAAGAACGTCGTCGGCGTACGCGTCATGCCGGTGTTCGCGGTGAAGTCCGGTGCGTTCTTCGCGATGACCACCGGCATCCTGGGCCTGATGGGTGGTCTGCTGCAGATCAACCCGATCTGGCAGCTCGGCCCCTACAAGCCGTCCCAGGTGTCGGCAGGCAGCCAGCCCGACTTCTACATGATGTGGACGGAAGGCCTGGCCCGCATCTTCCCGCCGTGGGAGCTGTACTTCTGGCACCACACCATCCCCGCGGCGTTCTGGGTCGCGATGTCCATGGGCATCGTGTTCGGGCTGCTGATCGCGTATCCGTTCCTGGAGAAGAAGTTCACCGGGGACTACGCGCACCACAACCTGTTGCAGCGTCCGCGTGACGCACCGACGCGCACCGCGATCGGCGCGATGGCGATCTCGCTGTACATGGTCTGGACGCTGGCCGCCATGAACGACATCATCGCGCTGAAGTTCCACATCTCGCTGAACGCGACGACGTGGATCGGCCGCATCGGCTCGCTGGTGTTGCCGCCGCTGGTGTTCTTCATCGCCTACCGGTGGGCAGTCGGGCTGCAGCGCAGCGACCGCGACGTGCTCGAGCACGGCATCGAGACCGGCATCCTCAAGCGGCTGCCGCACGGTGCCTACATCGAGCTGCACCAGCCGCTGGGCCCGGTCGACGACCATGGCCACCCGATCCCGCTGGAATACCAGGGGGCGGCGTTGCCCAAGCGGATGAACAAGCTGGGCTCCGGCGGCCAGACCGGCCACGGCAGCTTCCTGACCGCGGACCCCCCAGCCGAGGATGCCGCGCTCAACGAGGCCGCACATGCCTCCGAGCACCGGGCGCTCACCGCACTGCGCGAATGGCAGGACGCTGAGTCCAACGGCAACGGAAGCACCAACGGCCAGCACTAGGCACACAACGAAAGACTCCCGCACCACTGAAGTGCTCCCCGGAAGTGGGACCGAGAAATTCGGTTCCTTCTTCCGGGGAGTACTTTTTTGCGTCCAGGTAGCTGTGGCGACGCTTTTCCTGGGGTGAAGCGGTGGATCTGTATCGCCGGTGGCGTGTACACGGTATGGGCGCACTGGTGGGCAAGCCGACGACGTTCGCGTTCAAAGGTCGATGTCGTTCACAAGGTCCTCGACGGGGAAGCCACCGCCGCTGAGGTTCAGTCATGGGTTCGGGTATGCCGCCGCCACGGTGAAGACGGGCTGAAGCCCAACGTGAAGGGCCGTCGCTCCCCCGGGATCCGCCGATGCCTGAGATGAGCGAGATTGGTCATTGATTCTGCGCACAGCGCCTAGCTGCCCGCCAGATTCACACGCTCACTGCGGAATCGATGTACTCATCGCCGACTAGTTAGTCGACGGTCTCCTCTACCGCGCCATGCAGCTGGCGCAGATAGGTCACCGGGACAGCCGGCATGGCGATCGTGATGACGGCGGCCAGGCCCAACGCCACCCAGGCCGCGGTGTCGTTGTCCACCGCCAGCAGATAGGTCGCGGTCGATACCCCGAGCAGCGCCAGGCCGATCGCACCACCCAGCATGGCTGTGCAGCGCAGCCACAGCCGGTCCAGCTCGGTGGCCGGGATCAGCGGATCGGCCCGCCGGGACGCCGACGATTGGGCGAAGTCGGGCTGGTAGCGCTCATACGGGTCCACCGTCGAGCCGAACACCTTCAGCTTCTCCGTCGGCGCCTCGGTGCCGCGCACAGGGGCGGCTGGTGCCGTGCTGGGACGTTGGGGACTCGGCGCCTTGGGGGGATCGAAGGGTGTCAGCCGCGCATCGGCCAGCGCGGTGCGCCTGGCCCGGATCAGCAGCGGGATCGCGCCGACGATGATCAGCGCCGACACCGCGATGATGCTGTAGAGCAGCCACGGGGTCCGTGAGCCGTCGTTGCCTGCGGTATGACCTCGGCTCATGTCGACCAGGGCGACGATCGCAATGACCGTCACAGCCAGCAGCACCAGCCAGATCGCACCGCACACGCCGACCAGCAGGCGGTCCACCGTCTCCGGTGATCGTCGATCTTCCTCCGTTGTCCCGGCCAGCGGGAGCTCTGTTTCGCGCGCCATCAGCAACTAGTCTGCGCGGCGTTGTTCTGATTGGACGACAACACCACTCCATCGCTGGTCGTGATCGAACAGTTAAGCCTGCTGACCAGGAACAGGCTGGACGCCTGCACCGAGCCGACATCGGACTGCGAGATCGGTGTCACCGTCAGTGACCATGGGATATAGACATTGCGCTGGGTGCGCTGGCGACCCGACGCATCGACGTAGGTCACCGAGATGATGTCACCGGGAGCCTTGGTCCCGGTGACCGAATAGGTCACCTGACGCGGGCCGGCGGGCGTCGTCGTCGTGGTGGTCGGGGGCGGCGGGGCCGTCGTCGTGGTCACGGGTGGTGGTGCCTCCGTCGTTGCTGGCGGGGGTGGTGGTGGCGGTGGTGCCGGGGGTTCCGTCGTCACCGTCACCGTCTCGGGGGGCGGCGGTGGCGGCTCCTCGGTCGTCACCGGCGGAGGTGGTGGCGGTGGCGGCGGCTGGGTGGTGGTGATCTCGTCCTGCACCGGCGGCGGTTTGACGGTCGTGGTGGTCACCGGAGTGGCCAACTTGTTGGTGTCGGTGCTGGTCACCAGCAGCGACACCGACACCACCAGCGCGATGGCGGCCACGATCGCGGTGATCCCGACCACCCACGGCCACCTGGGCGGCTGTGCCTCGTCGAGGTATTCAGTACCCGCGTCGTACGTGTCGTAGTCGTAGAGCGCGGGGTCGGGCGCGACAAAAGGGCCTGCGGTGTATTGCTCGGCTTCCGGTGCGGAATAGGCCTGAAAGCCTGTACCTGTGGGTGTCTCACCCCGGTCGCCCGACTCCTCATCCGGCGGATTCGGCCCGCTCATGCTCGCCTGTCCTCTTTCGACTACATCACCGCGGCACGCGGGCCAAGGACTGGCACGCAGCGTACCGACGGCTCCCGTTGCCCTGGCAAGACCCTACCCAACCGGGCGGGCCGGGTAGAGCGCAGCACACCGTTGGCGCGAAGTGATGTCTCGATTGTGACCTTCGCCCGGGGCGCTCAGTGCTTCTCGGGTCCGATGTAGTACTCGAACACCAGACCGCAGACTGCCGCGATCACG
This sequence comes from Mycolicibacterium helvum, assembly GCF_010731895.1. NCBI lineage: Bacteria > Bacillati > Actinomycetota > Actinomycetes > Mycobacteriales > Mycobacteriaceae > Mycobacterium > Mycolicibacterium helvum. The sequence goes on from NZ_AP022596.1 coordinate 6,223,592, forward strand.
AAGACCACGCCGGCCGCAATCAGCCATGGCAGCCACAGTGCGGCGCCGACCGCGGCGGTCGAAAAGGACAGCGCGATCAGGATGGGCCACCAGCTGTGCGGTGCATAGAACCCCAACTCCCCTGCGCCGTCACTGATTTCAGCGTCCTCGTAGTCCTCGGGCCGGGTGTCCAGGCGGCGCGCCACGAACCGGAAGAAGGTGCCGATGATCAGCGACAGGCCGGCGGTGAGCACCAGTGCGGTGGTACCGGCCCACTCGATGCCGCCGTACTGGAACACGGCAGTCAACGCGCCATAGACGATCGCGGCGAGCACGAAAAAGGCGGTCAGGATTTCGAAGAGCCTGGCTTCAATATGCATCTGCTCATCCCCTACTTACTCGCCTGCGGGATCACTAACTCGCCCCGGCGGGTGTCGAACGGGTGCGTGGTGGTGGCCACCGGTGACTGGTTGATCGACTCCAGTGCCTCGGCGTTGGTCTTGCCGGCGATGCGCTGGTCGAGGTAGGCCTTGAAGTCGTTGGGCGAGACCACCCGGACCTCGAAGTTCATCATCGAGTGATAGGTGCCGCACATCTCGGCGCAGCGCCCGACGAACGCGGCGCTGGTCTGACCGTCCGGCAGCATGATCTCGGAAACCTGGAACTTGTTCTCGGTGTGGTTGGCTTCCGGGTTCGGGAAAACGTCACGTTTGAACAGGAACTCCGGCACCCAGAACGAGTGGATGACGTCGGCGGAAGCGATCTGGAACTCGATCCGCTTACCGGCCGGCAACACCAGCACCGGGATCTCGTTGCTGGTGCCCAGCGTCTCGACCTTGTCGAAGTTGAGGTAGGTGCGGTCCTGCGGGTTCAGGCCACGCACCGCGCCAACCCGCTCCTCGCCGTGGGCGTCGACGCCTTCGGGCTTGGAGACCATCGCGGCCTTGCGCGCCGGGTCTGCACCGTCGTAGTTGAACGTGCCGTCCTTGAAGTCGACCTTCTGGTAGCCGAACTTCCAGTTCCACTGGAACGCCGTGACGTCGACGACGACCTCGGGATTGGGATCCCGGTGCATCATCTTCTCCTGCACGACGACCGTGAAGTAGAAGAGCACGGAGATGATCAAGAACGGAACGACCGTCAGCACCAGCTCCAGCGGCATGTTGTAGCCGAACTGGCGGGGCAGCTCCTCGTCGGCGGGCGTGCCCTTCTTCTTGCGGTGGAAGGCCATCGTCCAGAAGGTCAGGGCCCAGACGATCACACCGACGACGAGCGCAGCAATGACCGACCAGACCCACAGGTCTCGGTTGGTCTGCGCTTCGGGGGTGATGCCCTTCGGCCAGCCCAAGCCGAACACTTCCTGCCAGCTGCACCCGCTGAGAGTGAGCGCCAGCGCGCCGAAAGTGACGGCTAACGCCAGCACCCGAAACCGGGAACCGCGGGTCTTCACGTAGGCGCCTCCTGCTCGCGGGAACTTTTCGCGAATCGAATACTACGCAGCGTAGACCACACCCGAACACCCAGCCCGGTTGATTGCTCGGTTACGGCATACTGGGCCCGGTGTGCGGACTGCTTGCCCTGGTTACAGACCCCGCCGGCACAGTTACCCCCAACATCGTCGAGGCGGTGGCGGGCGCGTCGCATCTGATGCGGCACCGGGGCCCCGACGAGCCAGGAACCTGGTCTGATGACCGGGTCGTGCTGGGGTTCAACCGGCTTTCGATCATCGACATCGCGCACTCCCACCAGCCGTTGCGTTGGGGTCCGCCCGAGGAACCTGATCGCTACGTGTTGGTGTTCAACGGCGAGATCTACAACTACCTGGAACTACGGGAAGCGTTGCGTTCCGAGCACGGCGCGGTCTTCGCCACCGACGGCGACGGCGAGGCGATCGTGGCCGCCTATCACCATTGGGGCACCGCGGCGCTGAGCCGGCTGCGCGGGATGTTCGCGTTCGCGCTGTGGGACACCAGGAACCAGGAGTTGTTCTGCGCCCGCGACCCATTCGGCATCAAGCCGCTGTTCATGGCCACCGGGCCCGGCGGCACCGCCGTCGGCAGTGAGAAGAAGTGCCTGCTGCAGCTGGCCGCGGAGGTCGGCATCAATCTGGCCATCGACCAGCGCGCCGTGCAGCACTACACGGTGCTGCAGTACGTGCCCGAGCCCGAGACGCTGCACCGCGGTATCCGCCGGCTCGAATCCGGCTGTTACGCGGTGATCCGCCCCGGCGAGCAGCCCCGCGTCAGCCGCTACTTCGTGCCGCGGTTGACCGCCCGCCCGTTCACCGCGGGCAGTGAACAGGCCCGCTACGACGAGATCACCGAGGTCCTGGAGGACTCGGTGGCCAAGCACATGCGCGCCGACGTGACCGTCGGGGCGTTTCTGTCCGGCGGTATCGATTCGACCGCGATCGCCGCGCTGGCCATCCGGCACAATCCCCGACTGATCACCTTCACCACCGGTTTCGAGCGGGAAGGCTTTTCCGAGGTCGATGTGGCGGTGGCCTCGGCGGAGGCGATCGGCGCGCGGCACGTGGCCAAGGTGGTCAGCCAGTCCGAGTTCGTGGCTGCACTGCCCGAAATCGTCTGGTACCTCGACGAACCCGTGGCCGACCCGGCGCTGGTGCCGTTGTTCTTCATCGCCCGCGAGGCCCGCAAGCACGTCAAGGTGGTACTGAGCGGCGAGGGCGCCGACGAACTGTTCGGCGGGTACACGATCTATCGGGAACCGTTGTCGCTCAAGGGATTCGACTACCTTCCCCGGCCAGTCCGTAGGACGCTGGGCCGGGCGTCGCGGCCGTTGCCGGAAGGCATGCGCGGCAAGAGCCTGCTGCACCGGGGCTCGCTGACCCTCGAGGAGCGCTACTACGGCAATGCCCGCAGCTTCTCCGACGATCAGCTGCGCGCGGTGCTACCGGGTTTCGATCCGGGCTGGACGCACACCGACGTCACCGCCGGAATCTACGCCGAGTCAGCCGACTGGGACCCGGTCGCTCGCATGCAGCACATCGATCTGTTCACCTGGCTGCGCGGCGACATCCTGGTCAAGGCCGACAAGATGACGATGGCCAACTCGCTGGAACTGCGGGTGCCGTTCCTGGACCCCGAGGTGTTCGCCGTGGCCTCCCGGCTGCCGTATGACCAGAAGATCACCCGCACCACCACCAAGTACGCGCTACGCCGCGCACTAGAGCCGATCGTCCCGCCGCACGTCCTGAACCGGGCCAAGCTGGGCTTCCCGGTGCCGATCCGGCACTGGTTGCGGGCAGGCGAACTGATGGACTGGGCCTACGGGATGATCGCCGCTTCGCAGGCCGGCCATCTCGTCGACATCGCCGCGGTGCGCGCCATGCTCGACGCGCACCGCGCTGGCGAGGGCGATCACAGCCGCCGGCTGTGGACGGTGCTGATCTTCATGCTGTGGCACGCCATCTTCGTCGAGCAGAGCGTCGTGCCGAAGATCAGCGAGCCGCAGTACCCCATCGAGCTTTAGGCAAGCGCAGCCGAAATCTCGTCGGCAGCTTCAGGGCCATAAGCGTCCTTGATGCGCGCAATCCCGGCGTTGCGGTCCCAGGTCCACTCCTGCGGACCCGGTGCCTCCAGCACCAGGGTGGCGACCAGCGACGCGAACTGCGCCGCGCGTTCCAGGCTCAGTCCGACATCGCGGCCGGTGAGGAATCCGGCGCGGAAAGCGTCGCCGATACCGGTCGGGTCGTCCTTCTGCGTCTCAGGCACCACGTCGACGTGGATGAAGGTGCCGTCGCGGCCGACGAGGTCGACACCGTTGGGGCCCAGCGTCGTGATGCGCAGCTGAATCTGGCTCATCACTTCGGCTTCCGACCAGCCGGATTTCTGCAGCAGCAGATCCCACTCGTAGTCGTTGGTGAACAAATAGGTGGCGCCGTCGATGAGCCGACGGATCTCGTCACCGGAAAGGCGGGCCAGCTGCTGGCTGGGATCGGCGGCAAACGCCAGGCCCAGCGCCCGGCACTCCTCGGTGTGCAGGAACATCGCCTCCGGATCGTTGGCGCCGATGATCACCAGTTCCGGTGCACCGCTTCGCTCTACGAGATCGGCGAGCTTGATGTCGCGGGCCTCCGACATCGCGCCCGGGTAGAACGACGCGATCTGAGCCATGTCCTCATCGGTGGTGCAGACGAACCGGGCCGTGTAGGCGGTCTTCGACACCAGGACGTGCGAGGTGTCCACCCCATGTGATTCCAGCCACTGCCGGTACTCGTCGAAGTCCGAGCCGACGGCGCCGACCAGCGTGGGGTTGCCACCGAGCAGGCCCATCGCGTAGGCCATGTTGCCCGCGACACCGCCGCGGTGCACCACCAGATCGTCGACCAGGAAGCTCAGCGACACCTTCTGCAAGTGCTCGGCCAGGAGTTGTTCGGAGAACCGCCCGGGAAACCGCATCAGGTGGTCGGTGGCAATGGATCCGGTCACCGCGATCGTCACGGAGGGCCCGCCCTTCATTTGCTAATGGGACTAGCCCCGCTCGGTGCGCTAGCCTGCGTACAAGAGCCGACTATATGGCCCGGCATCGGCCCCGTTGCGACGGGTGCTTGAAGTTTCGGCCTACGCGAAGAGCCCAGGGAGACTTATCGATGGCTGGCCCGATTCCGCCGCATCAGCAGGCCGGGGCCGTGGGTCAACCCAATCTTGGGCCACCCCCGTATTCCGAGCCCTACCCCGACGAGCCCTACGGCCGCCCGGGAATGGCCGCCCAGGGGCCCTATCCCGGCGTGCACCCGGGGGCATTGCCGCCGCCGGTGGTCTACCCGAAGCCGCGTCGGCGGCTGGGGCTGTGGCTGGGCCTGGGCGCGCTGGTGCTGGTGGGCGCCATCGTGGCGGGGGTCCTGACCATCCGCACCGGCGAACCCAGCACGACAGCGGCCGGCGGATTCACCGAGGCGTCGGCCAAGTCCGCGATCACGGGCTACCTGACCGCGCTGTCGAAGGGCGATACCGAAACCATCGCGCGCAGCAACTTGTGCGGCATGTACGACGGCGTGAAGGACCGCAAGTCCGATCTGGCGCTGGCCCGGCTGGCCAGCGACGCTTTCCGCAGGCAGTTCTCCGGGGCCGAGGTGACCTCGATCGACGCGATCGTGCCGTGGTCGAACTACCAGGCCCAGGTGCTGTTCACCATGAAGGTGGCGTCTTCGGGCTCACGCGGCAATCGCGGCGAGGAGCAGGGCGTGGCGCAGTTGCTGCGCCAGGGCAATCAGCTGCTGGTCTGCTCGTATCTACTGCGAACGGCCGCCCAGTACTGACTGGACGGCCGCTGGCAGGACGAGCGGGATTTCGTTTTCTCAGTTGAATGAGTCGCCGCAGGCGCAGGAGCCGGTGGCATTCGGGTTGTCGATCGTGAAGCCCTGCTTCTCGATGGTGTCGACGAAGTCGATGGTGGCGCCCTGGATGTAGGGGGCACTCATCCGGTCGACGGTCAGATTGACGCCGCCGAACTCACTGATCAGGTCACCGTCGAGGGTGCGGTCGTCGAAGAACAGGTTGTAGCGCAGGCCGGCGCAGCCACCGGGCTGGACGGCGATCCGCAGCGCCAGGTCGTCGCGACCCTCCTGGTCCAGCAGCGCCTTGGCCTTGGCGGCCGCGGCATCGGTCAGGACCGCGCCGTGGGTCTCGGTTGTGGTCGACTGATCGGAAACAGTCATTGCGTCTCCCTAAAAGCTGATGTCTGTGTGGGTTGCCGTGAGGTGCTAGCCCACCTGGTCAACGGTACCTTGTCCGGGCGCTATTCCCGAGTTGATGCAGCGCCCAGCTCGGCCGCGGTCCGGCGGGCCAGTCCGGTGAGCTGGTTGGCGGCGTCGTCGATGGCGACCTGCACCGACCCGGCGAAGTCGGCGATCGCGTGGGCCGCGGCGATCCCCGCCTCGTCCAGCACCGCCGGCGCCAGGGTGACCTGCCCGGCCAGCACCAGCACCGGGATACCGCGGGCCACGGCGCCGCCGGCCAGTGCGCTGACCACCTTGCCGTGCAGGGACTGGTCGTCGAAGCGGCCCTCTCCGGTGACGATCACGTCGGCGGCCGCGATGTCGTCGGCCAGCCCGGTGAATTCGGCGATGACGGCCGCCCCGGATTCGCGCCGGCCGCCCAGGGCCAGCAGTGCGGCGCCCAGTCCCCCGGCCGCACCCGCGCCGGGCAGCGGGCTGACCGTGTCACCTGCCAGCGCGTCGAGTTCGGCCGCCCAGGCCGTCATCCGCTGCTCGAGAACCTCCACGGTCGCCGGGTCGGCGCCCTTCTGCGGGCCGAAAATCCGCGCCGCGCCCATCGGACCCAACAGCGGGTGTTCGACGTCGGTGGCGGCGACCAGCTCGACGGCGGCGAGCTTCTCCTTGGCCTGGGCAAGCCCGCCGAGGGCCTCGATGAGCCCGCGCCCGCCGTCGGTGCAGGAGCTACCGCCCAGGCCGACCACGATCCGGGTCGCGCCGGCAGCCAGCGCGGCGTCGACCAGCTGGCCCACCCCGCGGCTGTGCGCGGCGACCGCGGTGTCCGCGGTGGGCGGCCCACCCAGCAGCGCCAGTCCGCAGGCCTGCGCGCATTCGATGTAGGCCGTCAAGGTCCGGCCGTCATACACCCATTCGGCATCCACGTACCCGGCCAGCGGACCGGACACCCTGGTGTGACGGACATCGCCGAGTCGGCCGGCCAGCACGCCGACGAAGCCTGGGCCACCGTCGGATTGCGGCGCGAGGGTGAGTTCATCGGACGGCCGGGCTTGGCGCCAGCCGGCTGCGATGGATTCGGCCGCTTCCACGGCTGTCAAGCTGTCGCCGTAACAGTCCGGCGCAATCACCACCCGCATTCGTGCAGGGTAGCCTGACACGCGTGAAGCTGCTGGGCCGCAAGAAAGACGAGGGCGACGCCAACGCCGAACCGATCGAGGCCGATGTGCCCGTCTCCTCGGCGGGCACCACCGCGCCCAAGGGCAAGCCCACCCCGAAGCGCAGCGAGTCCGCCAAGCGCCGTGGGCCGGTCGCCCCGGCGCCGATGACGTCTGCCGAGGCACGCAAGCGCCGCAAGGAGATGCGTGCCACGCTGACCAAGGAGGAGCGCAAGGCCGAGAAGGCTCAGCGCCGCACGGCGATGAACGAGCGGCGTGAGCGGATGATGTCGGGCGACGAGGCCTACCTGCTGCCCCGCGACCAAGGTCCGGTGCGCCGCTACGCGCGCGACATCGTCGACTCGCGGCGCAACATCCTCGGGCTGTTCATGCCCGCGGCACTCGGCCTGATCTTCGTGATGCTTGCCGTGCCGCAGGTTCAGCTGTTCATCTCCCCGGCGATGCTGGTGTTGATGGCGCTCATGGCGGTCGACGGAATCCTGTTGGGCCGCAAGGTCAACAAGGCAGTCAACGCCAAGTTCCCCGATAACGCCGAAGGATCGTTCAAGCTCGGGATGTACGCCGCGGGCCGGGCCTCTCAGATGCGCCGGATGCGCGCGCCGCGACCGCAGGTCGAGCGCGGCGCCAAGGTCACCTGATCCGACCAGACGCGGTGCGCACGCTGGTGCTCGGCGGAATCAGGTCGGGCAAGTCACGTTGGGCTGAGGAGATCATGGCCGGCGAGTCCTCGCTGCGCTACGTCGCCACCGGCGCGCCAGCCGACTCCGATCCGGCCTGGGCACAGCGGGTCGCCGCGCATCGCGATCGAAGGCCGGCATCGTGGAGCTCGATCGAAACCACCAATGTGGCGGCTCTTCTGCACGCCGGTCCACACACCGCGACCCTGGTCGACGATCTCGGCGGCTGGCTGACCGCCGCCCTGGACCGCCGGGGCTGGGATGGCGGTTCGGTGGCCGCCGACGTCGACGAGCTGGTGGACGCCGTCGACGGGTTCTGCGCCCCGTTGGTGTTGGTCAGCCCGGAGGTGGGCCTGACCGTGGTGGCTGCAACGGCGTCTGCCAGGCGCTTCACAGATGAGCTCGGCACACTCAACCAACGACTCGCCCAGTGCTGTGAGCAGGTGGTCCTGGTGGTTGCGGGACTTCCGATCTGGGTCAAACCGACGAAGGCGTTGAACTGATGGAATTTCCCGCGGTCACACCGCCAGACTCCCGTGCCGCCGCCGCGGCACAGCGCAGGCAGGACATTCTCACCAAACCGGCCGGTGCGCTCGGCCGGCTCGAGGACCTCTCGGTGTGGGTGTCGGGCTGCCAAGGACTTTGTCCTCCACAGCAATTCGAGCGCGCCAGGGTGGTGGTTTTCGCCGGTGACCATGGCGTGGCCCGCACGGGTGTGTCGGCCTACCCGCCGGAGGTCACCGCGCAGATGGTGGCCAACATCGACGCCGGCGGCGCGGCGATCAACGTGCTGGCCGGTATCGCGGGCGCATCGGTGCGCGTCGTCGACATCGCGGTGGACTGCGAGCAGCCGCTGACCGAGGCGATCGGCGCGCACAAGGTCCGCCGGTCCAGCGGCAACATCGCACTCGAGGACGCCCTGAGCACCGAGGAGGTCATCGCCGCACTCGAAGCCGGCCGGCAGCTCGCCGACGACGAGGTCGACGCCGGTGCCGATCTGCTGATCGCCGGCGACATGGGCATCGGGAACACCACGGCGGCGACGGCGTTGATCGCGACGCTGACCGACACCGAGCCGGTCGCGGTGGTGGGCCGCGGCACGGGCATCGACGACGCGGCGTGGGTACGCAAGACGGCGGCGGTGCGCGACGCGATGTTCCGGGCCAGGCAGTTCCGTCCGGATCCGGTTGGGCTGCTGCGCACCTGCGGCGGCGCGGACCTGGCCGCGATGGCCGGCTTCTGCGCGCAGGCCGCGGTGCGGCACACTCCCCTGCTGCTCGACGGCGTGGTGGTGACCGCGGCCGCGCTGGTCGCCGACCGGATGGCCCCCGGCGCGCGGGCCTGGTGGCAAGCCGGGCACCGGTCGACCGAGCCGGCGCACACGCTGGCGCTGGCCCACCTGGACTTGGTGCCGATCGTGGACCTTGGCCTGCGGCTGGGTGAGGGCACCGGCGCCGCGGTGGCGCTGCCGGTGCTGCGGGCGGCCGTCGCGACGCTGGCGTCGATGGCCACCTTTGAGGGCGCCGGCGTCTCCGAGCGCGCATCGCACTGACTGTGTTTCGTTCGCTGGCAACCGCTTTCGCCTTCGGGACGGTGTTGCCCGTCCCGCTACGGGGTGCGGTGGTCGGCCGTTCGGCGATGACGGCGCTGCCGGTGGTCGGCGGCGCCCTCGGTGCGCTGGCGGCCGGGGTGCTGTGGGTCGGCGCGTGGGCCTTCGGCGCACACAACCCGCTGGCCGGGGTGCTGGCCGTGGCCGCGCTGCTGCTTGCCACGCGGGGCCTGCACATTGACGGGTTGTCCGACACGATCGATGCACTGGGCTGTTACGGACCGCCGGACCGCGCGCTGCAAGTGATGCGAGACGGAACGGCCGGCCCGTTCGGCGTCGCGGCCGTCGTCGTCGTGGTGGCCGCGCAGGGTCTGGCGTTCGCCACCGCGCCCTCGGGATGGACCGGCCTGCTGGCCGTGGTGACCGCGCTGGCCACCGGCCGGGTGGCCGCGGTGCTGGCCTGCCGGCGCGGGGTGCCCGCCGCGAGTGACAGCGTGCTGGGCGAACAGGTGGCGGGCAGTCAACCGGTCGCGGTCGCGCTCGTGTGGGTTCTACTGGTCGCAGGGTTGGCGAGTGTGGCGACGCCGCAGGTGTGGCAGGGACCGGTGGTGGTGCTGGTCGCACTGGGGCTGGCCATGATCCTGGTGGCCCACTGCGTGCGCCGCTTCGGCGGTATCACCGGCGACGTGCTGGGTGCGGTGATCGAGCTGACCACGACGCTGACGATCGTCGGTTTGGTTGCACACGCCTAGCTGAGCCGGGCCATCCAGCCATGCGTGTCGGCGAAGGTGCCGCGCTGGATGCCGGTCAGCGTGTCGCGCAACGCCATCGTCACCTCACCGGGCTCCCCGTCGGCGATGGTGAATTCGCCGTCGCCGTACTTGACGTGCGAGACCGGGGTGATGACGGCGGCGGTGCCGCAGGCGAACACCTCGGTGATCTCGCCGGCGGCGGCACCCTTGCGCCACTCCTCGACATCGATCTTGCGTTCCTCGACGCCGAAGCCGGCGTCACTGGCCAGTTGCAGCAGCGAATCGCGGGTGATGCCGGGCAGCAACGAGCCGGACAGTTCCGGGGTGACCAGCCGTGCCGAGCCGCCGCTGCCGAAGACGAAGAACAGGTTCATCCCGCCCATCTCTTCGATGTAGCGGCGTTCGATCGCGTCCAGCCAGACCACCTGATCGCAGTTGTGCGCGGTCGCTTCGGCCTGCGCCAGCAGGGAGGCGGCGTAGTTGCCGCCGAACTTCGCCGCGCCGGTGCCGCCCGGGCTGGCCCGCACGTAGTCGGTGGACAGCCACACGCTGACGGGTTTGATCCCGCCCTTGAAGTACGCACCGGCCGGTGAGGCGATGACCAGGTAGCGGTATTCGGTGGCCGGCCGTACCCCCAGGCCGGGCTCGGTCGCGATGACGAACGGCCGCAGATACAGCGACGCCTCGCCGCCTGCGGGCGGCACCCACTGGTTGTCGACAGCGATCAGCTGGCGCAACGATTCGACGAACAGGTCTTCGGGCAGCTCGGGGATGGCCAGCCGGCGCGCCGACGTGCGCAGCCGCGCCGCGTTGGCCTCCGGGCGGAACGACACGATGGATCCGTCCGCCCACCGGTAGGCCTTGAGGCCTTCGAAGATCTCCTGCGCGTAATGCAGGACGATGGCCGACGGGTCCAGCTCGATCGGGCCGTACGGGACGACGCGGGCGTCGTGCCAACCCAGTTCATCGGTGTAGAGCACCGACACCATGTGGTCGGTGTGGAACCGGCCGAAGCCGGGGTCAGCCAAAATTTGTGCCCGTACCTCGTCGCTCGCCGGATCTGCATTGCGCTCAACCGTGAACTCGAGGGGGCCGTCTGTCATAGCCGAAATTGTAGACCGGGCCGCTAGCCGATTTCCCGGGTCGCTTCGCTCCTGCCCGCCGCTAGCCGATTTCCCGGGTCGCTTCGCTCCTGCCCGCCGCTACCGAGTTTTGACCTCGACGAACGGCGGCTTGACCACCTCGCACTCCAGTGCACGGCCGCGGACGTCGACGTTGACCAGCGCACCGTCGTCGATTCCGGCGTCGGCGTCGATGAGGGCAAGGGCGATACCGACTTTCAGCGTCGGCGAGAACGTCCCGGACGTTGTGACGCCCACCGGCTCAGTGCCATCAAGCACGGTCAGATCCTGGCGCAGTACGCCCCTGCCGGTCGCGCGCAGGCCGCGCAGCAGACGACGCGGGCCGGCTTCTTTCTCGGCCAGCAGGGCTTCGCGGCCCCAGAACGCATCCTTCTTCCAACCGATCGCCCAGCCGCAGCGGGCCTGCAGCGGCGAAATGTCCAGCGACAGCTCGTGGCCGTGCAGCGGGTAGCCCATTTCGGTGCGCAGGGTGTCGCGTGCACCCAGCCCCGCGAGTTGTCCACCCGCGCCCTGTACCTCGGCAACCAGGGCGTCGAACACCACCGGCGCGGAGTCCCACGGCGGCAGCAGCTCGTAGCCGTGCTCGCCGGTATATCCGGTGCGACAGACCCGCACCGTGATGCCATCGACCTCCCCGTCCCCAAAGCCCATGTAGTCCATGTCGGTGGGCAGGCCCAACGCAGTGAGTACATCGCCCGAGCGGGGGCCCTGAACGGCCAGCACGGCATACGAGCGGTGCTCGTTGGTGACTGAAATACCAAGTGGCGCAGCCGCTTGCAGGGCGTCGACCACCGCGGCGGTGTTGGCGGCGTTGGGTACCAGGAAGATCTCGTCGTCGCTGACGTAGTAGGCGATGAGGTCGTCGATCACCCCGCCGTCCGGCGTACAGCACAGGGTGTACTGCGCCTTGCCGGGACCGACCCGGCGCAGATCGTTGGTGAACGCGGAGTTCACGAATTCCGCGGAGCCCGGGCCGACGACGAGCGCCTTACCGAGGTGGCTGACGTCGAACAGGCCGACCGCTTCGCGGGTGGCGGCGTGCTCGCCGACCGTCCCGGCGTAGGAAACCGGCATCAGCCAGCCCCCGAACGGCGCGAAGGTGGCGCCCAGCGCGCGGTGCTGACTGTCGAGCGGCCCTAGCAACAGATCGGATGTGTCGGTCACGGCCAACAACACTAATCCCCCGCGATTAGGGTGAATCCTCGTGAGCACTGAAGCCGGCTACCTCGCCCCCACCGTCACCGTCGCGACCTCGCTGCCCAAGCGCGCCCTGGGGGCCGTCTTGATCGTCCCCGTCGTGACCGGCCTGGGCGGGGAAGGCAGCGACGGCTCCGCCACCGTGGTTGGCGGACCGTTCCTCGACGCCGAGACCATCGGCGAGATCCAGGTGAGCCTGCGGGCCTTGGGCGCCAAGGGCGGCGCCGAGCAGCTCACCCGCCTGCATGTGCCGTCGCTCGCGGTGGGCAGCGTCTTGGCCGTTGGGCTCGGCGCCGACCGTGACGAGTGGCCGGCCGAGGTGATCCGGCGCGCCGCTGGAGTGGCGGCCCGCTCGCTGTCCGGTGTGGAGACCGTCATCACCACGCTGACCGAGTTGCACCTGGAGGCCGCGGTCGAGGGGCTGATCCTGGGCAGCTACCGGTTCACCGAGTTTCGCAGCGCCAAGACCGCCCCGAAGGAAGCGGCCCTGGCCAAGATCGTCGCGCTGAGCACCGCAGCCGGCGCCAAGAAGGACGCCGCCCGGGCCACCGCCATCGCGACCGCGGTGGCTACCGCCCGCGATTTCGTCAACACCCCGCCCAGCCACCTGTTCCCGGGCGAATTCGCCAAGCGCGCCAAGGCCCTGGGCGAGGCGGCCGGCCTGGAGGTCGAGGTGCTCGACGACAAGGCGCTGGCCAAAGCCGGCTTCGGCGGCATCGTCGGGGTCGGCCAGGGCTCGTCGCGCCCGCCGCGCTTGGTGCGGCTGGTGTACCGGGGCGGGAAGGGCAAGAAGGCGAAAACCGTCGCCTTGGTCGGCAAGGGCATCACGTTCGACACCGGCGGCATCTCGATCAAGCCGGCCGCCTCGATGCACCATATGACCTCGGACATGGGCGGCGCCGCGGCGGTGATCGCCACGGTCGTGTTGGCCGCCAAGCAGGGCCTGCCGCTCGACGTGATCGCCACGGTGCCGATGGCCGAGAACATGCCGTCGTCGACCGCACAGCGCCCCGGTGACGTGCTGACCCAGTACGGCGGGATCACCGTCGAGGTGCTCAACACCGATGCCGAGGGGCGGCTGATCCTGGCCGACGCCATCGTGCGGGCCTGCGAGGACGACCCGGACTATCTGATCGAAACCTCGACGTTGACCGGCGCGCAGACCGTTGCGCTGGGCGCGCGTATCCCCGGCGTCATGGGCAGCGACGAGTTCCGTGACCGGGTGGCCCGGATCTCGCAGGACGAGGGCGAGAACGGCTGGGCGATGCCGCTGCCCGACGAGCTCAAGGACGACCTCAAATCGAGCGTGGCCGACCTGGCCAATGTCAGCGCGCAGCGGTTCGCCGGAATGCTGGTCGCCGGGGTCTATCTGCGCGAGTTCGTCGCCGACGATGTGCAGTGGGTGCATATCGATGTCGCCGGTCCGGCGTACAACACGTCAGGCCCGTGGGGGTACACCGGCAAGGGCGGCACCGGGGTGCCGACCCGAACGATGTTCGCGGTCCTGGAGGATATCGCCGTCAACGGCTAGCCCAGCGGGAAGTCGATGCCGTGCTCGGCCAGCGGGCGCGGGTGGTCTCGGTCATGCTTTGACCTTGGCAGCCGGGCTCGCGACTGACATCACCACAGGCCGCCATCCGGTCTTACCGGCTCGCCGCTAAGACGGCCTAGATGAGCTTCTGGCGCGCGGCGCTGCGCATGATCTGCGGGGCGACGCGCGAGGTGCCGTACAGCAGGTAGGCCTCCGGGGCGACGGGCCGGATCGCCTTCTTCTTGACGACGGACTCGACGATCGCCTTGGCCACCTTCTCTGGGCCGTAACCGCGCTTGTCGAACCCGGCGGCGACCTGCTTTTGCCGGGCCGCCACGGCGCCGGCCTTGCCTGCAGGCGCATCCCAGCGCGTGGTGTGGATGATGTTCGTGTTGATCACACCCGGACAGATGGTGGTCAATCCGATTCCGGCGGAATCTAATTCGGCACGCAGACAGTCGGAGAACATGTAGACCGCCGCCTTCGACGTGCAGTAGGCGTTCATCGCTTGCAGCGGCGCGTATGCCGCCATCGACGAGACGTTGACGACGTGACCACCCAGACCGCGGTCGACCATCCGGTTGGCGAACGACCGGCAGCCGTTCACGACGCCGCCGAGATTCACCTCGAGCACCCGATCCCACTCTTGTGCTGGAGTGTCCAGGAATGAGCCCGCCTGGCCGATGCCGGCATTGTTCACCACGACGTCGGGCACGCCGTGCTCACGACAGATCCGTTCGGCGAATTCCTCAACAGCCTCGGCGTCGGACACGTCGAGCACGTAGGAGTGCGCGACGCCGCCACTGCCGCTGATGTCGGCGGCGGTCTTCTTCACACCGGCCTCGTTCAAATCACTGACCACCACCTCGGCACCCAGTCGGGCGAACAGCAGCGCCGTCTCGCGGCCGATGCCGCTGCCGGCGCCGGTGACCGATACGAGCATGTCGCCGAATTGCTTTCGCGGCCGATTGACCTGGGCGCGCAACAGCGCACGGCTGGCCGGCTTGCCGTCGAGGTGCTCGGCAAGCTCGGTGACGGCCGCCGCCAGCACCTGTGGGTGGGAGAACGGCGACCAATGCTTGGCGCGGATATCGCGGCGCCACAACCGCGGCGCCCAGCGCGCGGTGTCGTCATAGACATAGGGCCGCACGTAGGGGTCGTCGAGGTTGACGATCAGCTGCACTGGGACGTGGACGTAGCGGTCGTTGCGGACCCGAAGCAACGAGTGAAAGAAGTTGGCGCGGTATATCTTCAAGCCGTTGGCGGCGTCGGAGGTGTAGGTCTGCCCGTAGTGCCGCTGCTCGACGGGAATACCCCGGTTCAGCAGCTGCTTCAGCGGCGCGGCGGCGGCACGCATCAGCGCCGGGGCCAGGACAGGTATGGAGAATCCCGCCATGTAGCTCAGGTGGGCGGCCTGAGACAGTGCGCGGGCGAACAGCTTCGGTCGATACGGCCGCTTGAGGCCGTCGCGGACATAACGGCTGAAATGGTCGGCGCCCGGGCCGGACACCGAGGTGAACGACGCCACCCGGTCGGCCGCTTCGGCGCGGGCCACGTACTCCCACATGGTGGCCGAGCCCCAGTCGTGGGCCAGCACGTGCACGGGCTGGCCGGGGCTGAACTCGGCGATGACCGCGGCGAAGTCGTCGGCGAGGTGAGCCATCGTGTAATACGAGAACGACTTGGGTCCCGACGAAGCGCCGGCGGCACGGTTGTCGTAGCGGATCACCCGGAACGTGGGGGCCAGCAGCGGCACCACGGCGTCCCACAATGCGTGCGAGTCGGGCCAGCCGTGGACCAGGACGACGGTCGGGCCGTCGGGGTTGCCTTCCTCGTAGACCGCAAGCCGGGTTCCGTCGTTGCCGTCGACATAACGCATGGTCATCAGGACCCTCCAGTGTTTCCGCGAGCGTTCACCGCTCGTCGAGTTCCTCGCGCAGGGCGCGGCGGCGTTCGATCCGCCGCCGGGCGTCGTAGTCGCGCATCCGCTGTGGATACCCGACTTTCTCCACGTCGTAGACGGGAATGCCGAGTTGCTCGCCGAGTCGGCGGGCACCGGCGGGACCGCCGGCCGGCCGACGGGTCCACTCACCGTCGGCGGCGACCAGCACGATCGTCAGCGGCGTGACACTGGTCTGGGGCTCGACGAATGCCTCGACACCAGTGCGCTGCGCGGCCCACTCCCGCAGATGCTTCTGGTCGGCGGCAACATCTGATTCGCCCCGGCGACCGGGCCGGAACCTGTCGAACAGCCCCAACTCCGACGCACTCCTCTCGATGGTTCTTCCCGTCGATGGTGCCAGAGAAAACACACGTCGCCCTGAGTGCGTGTGAGTGGCCCGGCAATGACAGGATGGGTACACGACGCTGTGGTAAGCCAGAATTCCGACCCGCACAACTGACCGTTCGAGGGAGTCAACACAATGGCCGTCTCCGTCCAGATGCCGGCACTCGGTGAGAGCGTCACCGAGGGGACTGTCACCCGGTGGCTGAAACAAGAGGGCGATACCGTCGAAGTCGACGAACCTCTGCTCGAAGTGTCGACCGACAAGGTCGACACGGAGATTCCCTCGCCGGCGTCGGGCGTGCTGACCAAGATCGTTGCCCAGGAGGACGACACCGTCGAGGTCGGTGGCGAACTGGCGGTCATCGGCGAAGCCGGCGAGGCGGCGGAGTCCGCTCCTGCCCCGGCCGAGGAACCGGCAGCTCAGCCCGAGCCGGCCGCCGAAGAGAGCGAGCCCGAACCGGAGCCTGAGCCAGAGCCGGCCGCCCAGCCGGCCGCTGAGTCGTCGGGGTCTTCGACGTCGGTGGTGATGCCCGAGCTCGGCGAGTCCGTCACAGAGGGCACGGTGACCCGGTGGCTGAAGAAGGTCGGCGACTCCGTCGCGGTCGACGAGCCGCTGGTCGAGGTGTCCACCGACAAGGTCGATACCGAGATCCCCTCGCCGGTGGCCGGGACGCTGATCAGCATCACCGCCGAGGAGGACGTCACCGTCGCCGTCGGTGGCGAGCTGGCCAAGGTTGGCGATGCCGGTGCCGCGCCGCAGGCTGCGCCGGCCCCCAAGCCCGAACCGAAGCCGGAACCCAAACCGGAGCCCAAGCCCGAACCGAAGGCTGAACCCGCACCGGAGCCCAAGCCGCAACCGAAGGCTGAACCCGCACCCAAGCCAGTCCCCGCACCCGCGGCCGCCGACGAGACCGCCGGCGGGGACGGCAGCCCCTACGTCACCCCGCTGGTACGAAAGTTGGCCGTCGAGAACGGGATTGACCTCGCGACGGTCAAGGGCACCGGCGTCGGCGGACGGATCCGCAAGCAGGATGTGCTGGCCGCCGC
The DNA here is from genome assembly GCF_010731895.1 of Mycolicibacterium helvum. Classification (NCBI taxonomy): domain Bacteria; kingdom Bacillati; phylum Actinomycetota; class Actinomycetes; order Mycobacteriales; family Mycobacteriaceae; genus Mycobacterium; species Mycolicibacterium helvum. Next base: position 6,240,623 of record NZ_AP022596.1, read on the forward strand.
CGAAGCCAAGGAAGCAGCCAAGAAGGCTCCTGCCGCTCCTGCGGCCGCGCCACCTGCTGCAGCCGCCCCGGCCGCCGCGGCAACGCCTTCGCCGCTGGCCCATTTGCGCGGCACGACGCAGAAGGCCAACCGGATCCGGCAGATCACCGCCAAGAAGACCCGCGAATCACTGCAGACCACCGCGCAGCTGACGCAGACTCACGAGGTCGACATGACCAAGATCGTGGCGCTGCGGGCCAAGGCGAAGAACAGCTTCGCCGAGCGCGAAGGCGTCAACCTGACGTATCTGCCGTTCATCGCGCGCGCCGTGATCGATGCACTCAAGGCGCATCCGAACATCAACGCCAGCTACAACGAGGACACCAAGGAGATCACCTACTACGACGCCGAGAACCTTGGCTTCGCGGTGGACACCGAGCAGGGTCTGCTCTCGCCGGTGGTGCACAACGCCGGTGATCTGTCGCTGGCCGGGTTGGCGCGCGCCATCCACGACATCGCCGACCGGGCTCGCAGTGGCAACCTCAAACCCGATGAGCTGTCCGGTGGCACGTTCACCATCACCAACATCGGCAGCCAGGGTGCGTTGTTCGACACCCCGATCCTGGTGCCGCCGCAGGCCGCGATGCTGGGCACCGGCGCGATCGTGAAACGCCCCCGGGTGATCGTCGACGACTTCGGCAACGAGTCGATCGGCGTGCGATCCATCTGCTACCTCCCACTCACCTACGATCACCGGCTGATCGACGGCGCGGATGCGGGCCGATTCCTGACCACCATCAAGCGGCGGCTCGAAGAAGGGGCATTCGAGGCCGACCTGGGCCTGTGACCTTATGGGCCAGCCAGTAGAGGGGCTCGTCGTTGCGATCGCCGGTTCGTCCGGCCTCATTGGATCGGCGTTGGTGTCGGCGCTGCGCGCCGCCGACCACCGTGTGTTGCGCATCGTCCGCCGGGCGCCGGCCAACAGCGACGAGTTGCACTGGAATCCCGATAGCGGCGAGTTCGATCCCGCCGGCCTCGAGGGCGTCGACGCGGTGATCAACCTGTGCGGGGTGAACATCGGCGAGAAGCGGTGGTCGGGCGCGTTCAAGCAGAGCCTGCGCGACAGCCGGATCGGACCCACCGAGGTGATATCGGCCGCGGTCGCCGACGCCGGCGTCCCGGTGCTCATCAACGCCAGCGCGGTCGGCTATTACGGCGACACTCGCGGCCGGGTCGTCGACGAAACCGCCCCTGCCGGAGGGGGTTTCCTGTCCCGGCTCTGCATCGACTGGGAATCGGCGACACTGACCGCCGAGGACGCCGGGGCCCGCGTGGTGCTGGCCCGCTCCGGGTTGGTGCTCTCCCCCGGCGGCGGCGTCCTGGCACGGCTGCGTCCATTGTTCAGCCTGGGCTTGGGGGCTCGGCTGGGCAGCGGGCGGCAGTACATGCCGTGGATCAGCCTCGAGGACGAGATCCGCGGGCTGCTGTTCGCGATCAACAACGACGAGATCACCGGCCCGGTCAACTTCACCGGACCGGCGCCGGTGACCAACTCGGAGTTCACCGCGGCGTTGGGCCGGGCGCTGAACCGGCCTACCCCGTTGCTGGTGCCCGGGTTCGCCTTGCGGACCCTGCTCGGCGAGTTCGCCGACGAGGGGCTGCTCGACGGACAACGGGCCATCCCCGCCGCACTGGAGCGGGCTGGTTTCGTCTTCCACCACAACACCATCGGCGAGGCGCTGGCGTACGCCACCGCGGCGACCTCGGCGTAGTAGCGTCGACTAGATGCGGCAGTCCATCCGATCCAGTTCAGCGGGCCTGCAGGTGCGCCAGCTGGGCACCATCGACTATCTGGCCGCCTGGGAGTTACAGCGCGAGGTGGCCGACGCCCGGATCGCCGGTGGACCTGACACGCTGCTGTTACTGGAGCATCCCGCGGTCTACACCGCGGGCAAGCGCACCGAAGCCCACGAACGGCCGATGGACGGCACCCCCGTTATCGATACCGATCGCGGCGGCAAGATCACCTGGCACGGCCCCGGGCAGTTGGTCGGCTATCCGGTGATCGGCCTGGCCGAGCCGCTCGACGTGGTGAATTTTGTTCGGCGCCTTGAGGAATCGCTGATCCGCGTGTGCGCCGACTTCGGGGTGGATGCCGGCCGCGCGGACGGCCGCTCCGGGGTGTGGCTGCCCGCCGACAGCGTTCGTCCGGCCCGCAAGATCGCCGCGATCGGCATTCGGGTGGCCCGCGGGACGACGTTGCACGGGTTCGCCCTGAATTGCGACTGCGACCTGCAGGCGTACTCGACGATCGTGCCGTGCGGAATCTCCGATGCCGGGGTCACTTCGCTCACGGCAGAACTGGGTCGGCGGGTCGGCGTCGAGGACGTCCGCACCCGGGTCGCCGAGACGGTGTGCGACGCACTCGATGGCCGCCTGCCCGTAAGCTTGACCACGTGACAGTCACTCCGGAGCCCAATGTCGCCGGCCCAGCGGCTCCGGAAGGCCGCAAGCTGTTGCGGCTGGAGGTCCGCAACGCCGAGACGCCGATCGAGCGCAAGCCGCCGTGGATCAAGACCCGGGCGCGCATGGGCCCGGAGTACACAAACCTGAAGGCGCTGGTCAAGCGCGAGGGTCTGCATACCGTCTGCGAGGAAGCGGGCTGTCCCAACATCTTCGAGTGCTGGGAAGACCGGGAGGCGACGTTCCTCATCGGCGGCGAACAGTGCACCCGGCGCTGCGATTTCTGCCAGATCGACACCGGTAAACCAGCGGAGCTGGACCGCGACGAGCCGCGGCGGGTGGCCGAGAGCGTGGCCGCGATGGGATTGCGCTACGCGACGGTGACCGGGGTGGCTCGCGACGACCTACCTGACGGTGGAGCCTGGCTGTACGCCGAAACGGTGCGCGCCATCAAGGAACTCAACCCGGCCACCGGGGTGGAGCTGTTGGCTCCTGACTTCAATGGCGAGTCGGACCTGCTGGGCGAGGTGTTCGATTCGCGTCCGGAAGTGTTCGCGCACAACGTGGAAACAGTGCCCCGAATTTTCAAGCGGATCCGCCCGGCATTCCGCTACCAACGCAGCCTCGACGTGCTGACCGCCGCCCGCGGGGCTGGACTGGTCACCAAGAGCAACCTGATCCTCGGCATGGGCGAGACCATCGACGAGGTGCACACCGCGCTGGCCGATCTGCACGGTGCCGGGTGCGACATCGTCACCATCACCCAGTACCTGCGTCCGTCGGTGCGCCATCACCCCGTCGAGCGCTGGGTCAAGCCCGAGGAGTTCGTCGACCTGGCCGCCTACGCCGAAGGGCTGGGATTCGCCGGGGTGCTGTCTGGGCCGCTGGTGCGCTCCTCCTACCGAGCCGGCAGGCTGTACCAGCAGGCTGCAGCGGCGCACAAGCTCACGCGGTGACCGCGGCGTCACGCTGATCGCGGGCCCGTATTCTTGGTAGTTATGGCGAAATCCCGCAACGCTGCCGACAACAAGGCGGCCAAGGCCGAGGCAAAAGCTGCCAGCAAGGCTGCTGCCAAGCAGCGCCGCAGCCAGCTATGGCAGGCCTTCCAGATGCAGCGCAAGGAAGACAAGCGACTGCTCCCCTACATGATCGGTGCATTCGTGCTGATCGTGGCCGCTGCTGTGGCGACCGGGGTGCTGGTCGGCGGGTTCACCATGTACATGCTGATCCCGCTGGGCGTGGTGCTGGGTGCACTGGTGGCGTTCATCATCTTCGGCCGGCGCGCCCAGAAGTCGGTGTTCACCAAGGCTGAGGGCCAGACCGGTGCAGCGGCCTGGGCGCTGGACAACCTGCGCGGCAAGTGGCGGGTGACCCCGGGGGTTGCGGCCACCGGCCACTTCGATGCGGTGCACCGGGTGATCGGACGGCCCGGCGTGATTTTCGTCGCCGAGGGTTCGCCGACGCGGGTCCGGCCACTGCTGGCGCAGGAGAAGAAGCGCACCGCCCGGCTCGTCGGTGACGTCCCGATCTACGACGTGATCGTCGGAAACGGCGAGGGCGAGGTGCCGCTGTCCAAGCTGGAGCGACATCTGACCAAGCTGCCTGCCAATATCACCGTCAAGCAGATGGACGCTCTGGAGTCCAAGCTCACCGCGCTGGGCAGCCGGATGGGTCCGGCCGCGATGCCGAAGGGGCCGCTGCCCGCACAGGCAAAGATGAAGGGCGTGCAGCGCACGGTGCGGAGGCGCTGACAAGCGTGGGGGGCCGATCGTTTGTGTACTGCATGTGAGTGGGCGCCGCACTTCAGCGCCCTCGGAACCGGTGTCCTGACGCGACGGTCGGCCTTGCGTGCGGTGGCGGTGACTGCCGTCGCGGCGACAGGTGCGGCGTGTGTGAAGCCGCCAGCGGCGGTCGGCAAGAAATCGGCTGACTTCGTGTTCCGCAACGGCCGGATCTACACCGTGTCCCCCGCACAGCCCTGGGCGCAGGCCGTTGCCGTCACCGGAAACGCGATCACCTATGTCGGGGACGACGCCGGCGCGACGGCGCTCGAGGGACCCGACACGCACGTCGTCGACCTCAAGGGGAACCTGCTGCTGCCGGGGTTCGTCGAAGGGCACATCCACCCGTTCCTGGGCTCGTTTCTCACCAGCGGCGTGGACCTACAGGTGCCCACCGGCGCGGACGCGCTGGCGGCGATCGCCGCGTACGCGAAGGAACATCCCGACGGTCCGGTACGTGGATTCGGTTGGCGGGTAGACATGTTCGGGCCCAACGGGCCTACCCGCGACGAGCTGGACCAGGTGCTGCCGGACCGGCCCGGGTTCTTCTTTGCGATCGACGGCCACAGTATGTGGGCCAACAGCAAGGCACTGGAGAAGGCGGGCGTCAACCGGGACACCCCGGATCCGATTCCCGGGTTCAGTTACTACGCCCGCGACTCACACGGCGAGCCCACCGGGTATGTGCTCGAGGTCGACGCCGTGCTCAGCCTGGTCAACGCCGTCGACCCGATCTCACCGCACTCGATGCAAACACTGCTGGAGACGTGGCTGCCCAAAGCCTCGGCCGCCGGGATCACCTCGGTGTTCGATGCCGGGGTTCCGCCGATCGGCGAGGATCAGGGTGCGCTGATCGGGCTGTACGCCGAGCTGGAGCAGCGAGGGAAGCTGCCGTTCCGGGTGGTCGCCTCCTACAGCGTGAAGTCACCGCCGGTCGACGACGCGGTGGCCAAGCTGACCGATATCCGCAACCGGATCTCGACCGAGCTGGTCAACGTCGGCGTGGTGAAGGTCATCGGTGACGGCACGCAGGGCGGATACACCGCGTGGCTCATCGAGCCCTACGCCGACAAGCCCGATTCGGTCGGCGGGTCGCCCTTCACCGAAGAGCAGTGGCACCAACTGGTCCGCGAGGTCGACGCCGCCGGGTTCGATGTGCACGTCCATGCGTGCGGTGAGCACACAGCGCGCACGGCGCTGGATTCCATCGAGGCGGCGATCGCGGCCAACCCACCCCGGGACCGCAGGCACACCATCGCCCATCTGGTGTACGTCGAGGATCCCGATAGCCAGCGATTCGGCAAACTCGGTGTGATCGGCCAGTTTTCGGCGAACTGGATGTCGGCCGATCCCGACACGGTGCAGAACATGGCTGCGCGCTACGGCAAGCCACGTCAGGACCTGTTCTACCGGGCGCAGGACGTCCTGCGCGCCGGTGGCCGCATCTCGCTGGGCACCGATTGGCCGGCGGCGGGGTATTTCTCCACCTATAAGCCACTGGAATCCATCCAGATCGGCGTGACCCGTCAACTGATCGGCGACCCGAACGCGCCCGTGCTGGCACCGGCCGAGCAGCGACTCAGCGTCGCCGAGGCGGTGCATGCCAACACCATCGGTGCGGCTTACCAGATCCGGCTGGACGCCTTGGTCGGCTCAGTCGAGGTAGGCAAGCGGGCTGACCTGATCGTGTTGGATACCAATATCTTCGAGGCCGACCCGCACGATATCCACCGCGCGACCATCACGATGACGATGATGAACGGTCAAGTCCGTCACCAGATCTAGAAACGGCAGCGGGTGTCGCTAGCGCTCCCGCCGCCAGTACCACAGGCCGCGGTACATGACCCACTGCCCTTCGGCTGAGGACAGCCCAATCTCACGTCGCCGCCTGGGCAACGCAGCGTCTGGATGCTCGCTGGGCGGTGCAGGATCCGGGGACACCAGTTGCCGGGCAGCCTCCAGAAAAGCCATCTGCCGTTCGGTCATTGGCACATGGTTGCGGGAGACGAATTCACCGACGATCTCGTTGAAGCGCGCGTGGAGACCTTGCAGGTTCATGCCAAACAGTGGCAAGACCTCCTCCTCGTCTGGACCTCCGTATGGAGCCCACTTGACCATGAACTCGATTATTTCCCAATGGAACTGGTCGTTGGCCGAAAACCGGGGCTGCACGGAGATTTCAGTGAAATCCCGTATCTCACTTGCCCCGTGTGGACCGTCGTTGAGCGGACTAGGCCTGGGCCTTGCGGCCGTCATGGATGCTCCGAGATGCGTTGGCGATGATGTTGTCGCGAGAGTTTCAATTGCGTTCTCTAACTCGGATATTTCACCAAGTACGTGTTGCGAGCGGCCGGGTTAGCAGACCACCCACGATCGTTGCGGTGACATCTGCGGCGCGTGCGACGAGCGGGAGCTGAGATGGTTCAGCGCCCCAGGTTCGCGCTGTCGCCATGTCGATTTCGACCGCATCGAAGGGCTCGCCCACGACTAGCCCCGGCGCACGCTGGCACAACTCCGACAACCCGAGTGAGCGCCCGCCGCCCATGGCGCCGGCTCTCCACAATGTCTCCACTGGGAAAATCCCACGGCGCTGCAACCGCAATCGCTGATCGAACTCAAGGCGGCTGAGCTCTTCCAAGGGGTCGATGACCACGTGCTGATCGGACCCGATCGCGATGCCGGCACCGGCAGCCAACAACTCGGGAGCCGGGCCAATCCCATCACCGAGATCCGCCTCGGTCGTGGGGCACATGACGACCGTCGCTCTGGCATCACCGAGTAGGCGGATATCGTCGGCAGTGAGGTGTGTCGCGTGCACGGCCGAGAATCGTGGCGACAGCAGCCCATACGCTGACAGCAACCCGGTGGGCGTCACACCGTACGCGTCCAGGCATGCTCGATTCTCGGCGGGTTGCTCCGACACATGAGCGTGCAGTGGCACATCGGTCGGCAACTCGTCGGCGATCACGCCGAGATCGTGGCGCGATACGGCTCGCACGGAGTGGATCGCCGCACCGAGTGTGACCAGTCCTCGTCCGCTGGCAGTGAGCGTGTCCTGCAGCGCGTGCCAGCGTTCTAGCCACCCGTGTACGTCCGCATCGCCGAACCGGCGCTGTTCCTTGCCGAGCGGCTTCCCCACGCCTCCGTGCAAGTAACACGTATCGAGCAGGACGAGTCGAATACCGGCCGATACCGCGGCGTCGGCGAGCGCAGACTCCATCAGATGATCCGGATAGGGCTGACCCTGCGGATCGTGGTGGACATAGTGAAATTCGCCGACCGCCGTGAAGCCTGCGTCACGCATCTCGGTGAACACCCGATGAGCGAGGTCGCGATAACTGTCTGGAGTGAGGTGGGTGGCCGTCTCGTACATCCGGCGGCGCCACTGCCAGAAATCGCCGCCGTCGGCGTGAGTGCGTCCGCGCAACTCACGGTGGAAAGCGTGGGAATGCGCGTTGACGAATCCCGGGACGACCGCGCCAAGCGGAATGTCGCCTGGCTGAGGCGACACACCCGCCGTCACCTCGGCCAGATCTCCAGCTTCCACCTTCAGGCGCACTTGCTGGACGAATATGCCGTCGATGAGCGCGAGCTCACAATGGTAAAGCCGGTCCACGACTGTCATGGGATCGCGGTGCCCGCGAGATGCCGGAGGACGGCAGCGAGCCCCAGCGCACCACGCTCGCAGTCTTCATCGCGTGCGATCTCCCCCGGTGCGTGAGACACCCCGGTTGGGTTCCGCACGAAGATCATCGCGGCCGGCAAATACGCGGAAAGCACACCGGCGTCGTGGCCGGCACCGGTCGGGATGGCCGGCGCCCCGCCGAGCACGTCGGCTATCCGCCCGGTCAGCGTCTGGTCGAACGTGACCAGCGACGAGAACGACTCCTCATCGACATCGAGGAGGCAACCCTCGGCCTCTACACATTTCTGTATCAGCGCGACAGTGGAGTCCAGTTGAGCACGCACCTCCGCATCGGTGTGCGCGCGGATATCAAGCCATGCATCGACCCGCGAGGCGATCACGTTCGTTCCGTTCGGTGTGACGGCGATCCGGCCGACCGTACCGCGTGCCGTCGGGTGCTCCAGCGCGACGTCGCGAACGGCCAGTGCCGCCGCCGACGCCGCGACCACGGGATCGCGTCGCCCCGCCATGGGAGTGCTACCCGCGTGGTTCCCCTCGCCTGAGATCGTCAGCCGCCATCTGCCGTGCGCCATGATCGCTGAGGCGACCGCGAGCGGTCGGCCGCGCTCTTCCAGATCGAGGCCCTGTTCGACATGCAGTTCGACGAACGCGTCCAGTAAGGCCAATCGGTCATGATCGGGACCCATCCGCGACACATCCATACCCGCCTGCCGCCACGCATCTTCGAGTGTGACCCCATCACCGTCGGCTCGGGCCAGGGCGGATTCCGGGGAGATTTCGCCGACGAGCAACCTAGAACCCAGGCACGGCATGCCGAAACGGGTGCCCTCTTCCTCGGTGAAGGCGCAGACCGCGATCGGACGTGCCGGAAGCCAACCTTGTGCCTTCAGGATTGCCACTGCCTCAAGCGAACTCGCTACACCGAGGGGACCGTCATACGCTCCCCCTCCAGGGACCGAGTCCAGGTGGCTTCCTGTTGCGATCGCACCGGGTCCCGGATCACCCCACCATGCCCAGAGATTGCCGTTCCCGTCTAGCTCGACGGTCAGGTCAAGCTCTCGCGCCGAGCTGCAGAACCAGTCGCGAAGCGCCAGTTCGGCCGCTTCCAATAGGTGTCGCGAATAGCCTTGGCGGATCGGATCGCGCCCGATCTCACTGATCTGCGCAAGCCTTTCAAGCACCGACATGGCTCGCTCCTCTCACATGGATTCGCGCAGATCGTGTTTCAGCCAGATTGATGTCGACACAGTGGTTCGTGGCCAAATGTGTCGGAGTCAGGTCTGTCAAGGAGTCGTCTTCCTCACGGGTCTCGAAGTGGTGGTCAATGCGATGCGGCTCTACATGTCGTCTCCTCTACCGGCCACAGCACCCCGCAAGACCAAGCCGAAGAAGGCGGTCAGCTCACCGGCGACCGTCTCGGGCTGCTCCAGTGGGCCGGCGTGCGCTGCATTCGGGACGCATTGAACGGAACCCCGCCGTACGCCACGTGCAATCTGTACGGATCGCTGTTCGGGGACCAGTTGGTCGTGTTCTCCCCACAGCGCCAGAACGGGTGGCGCTACCTGCGCCAGCCTCGCCGTGGCGTCGTAGTCGGCGAGCGCCTCACAGGCCCGGGCATAGCTCTCGTCGTCGGTATATCCGAGTGCGAGAAGCATGCGGTTGACTCTGTCGGGGTGCAATTCCCGCGTCGATGGAGCGAACCAACGCTGCAACGACCCGGCTGCCAGAGAATCGGTGCCATTGGCTCGCACCGATGCCGCCCGCTCGGCCCACGCGACACGAGAGTCCACACTCGCTCCTGCCGAAACGATCGCCGCGGCGGCGACCCGATCGGAGTACCTCAGCGCCAAGTCGAGCCCCACCGTGCCGCCGATCGAGACGCCCGCATAGAAGAATCTCGACACCCCGCGAGCATCGAGGTGCTCCATGATGGCGTCGGACAGGTCGCCGATCGTGAAAGCGTGCTCTGCCGAAGGCGATTGGCCGTGTCCGGGGAGTTCCCAGCACACGACATGAAGCGACTGTGCCAGCAGGGGAACGACATCCGCCCATAGGGCAGCGGAGGTGCCCAGAGAGTGCCCGAGTACCAGAGTTGCGGCGTCGGCGGGGCCGACCGGATCGGTGAACGTGAGCGTGGGGGTGGGCACAATCTTGTCCTGGGGTCTAGGTCTGTCGGTTCGGCGCCTCGCGCCTCGTTCGGGTTCTGGTGTCAGCCCACGTGGTTGAGGAAGAGTCGCGTCCGTTGGGAACTCGGTGAGTCGATGAGCTGCTCGGCCGGACCGATCTCGATCATCCGACCCTGATCCATGAAGGCGACGCGGTCGGCGACATCGCGCGCGAACCGCATCTCATGGGTGACCACGATCATCGTCATGCCGGCTTCTGCCACGCGGCGCATAACCGACAGCACTTCGCCGACCAGTTCGGGGTCCAGCGCGCTTGTCGGCTCGTCGAACAACATCAGCTTGGGCTCCATCGCCAATGCGCGGGCGATGGCCACTCGCTGCTGTTGGCCGCCGGAAAGATGACGCGGGTACGAATTTTGCAGGTGCTCGAGCCCCACGTCCGCCAGGGCGGCCCTCGCTCGATCGATCGCATCGCTCTTGGAGAGACGGCGAACCTTGGTGAGCCCAATTGTGACGTTCTCGAGCGCAGTCAGGTGAAGAAAGAGATTGAAGTGCTGGAACACCATGCCGATGTGCTGGCGGTATCTCGCAATCTCCGACTCGCTCGCCTCGTGCAATTCACCATTCTTGACGACGGCACCGGCAAACTGATCGTCCACTTGGATGTAGCCGCCGTCGATCCGTTCGAGATAGTTCACACAGCGAAGCAGAGTGCTCTTGCCAGACCCGGACGGCCCGATGACGCAGAGCACTTCACCCGGCGTGACATCGAGATCGATCCCCTTGAGGACGTCCACCTCGCCGAAGCGCTTGACGACGTGTCTGATTGTGACAAGGGGTTGCTGCTTCATTGGGACGCCTTCGCGAGACGAGGGGTGACGGGTTTCTTCTGAGGGCCTCCGGACAGCGAGTACTTCTTCTCAAGGAAATGCTGACCGACGCTCGCGAGCGTGACGAGCACCAGATACCAGAAGCTGGCCACCATCAGCAGCGGTATGGTCTGGAAGTTGGAGCCGTAGATCTGCTGAGCACGCGTGAGCAAGTCACCGCCGCCGATGACGGCCACGAGCGCGCTGGCCTTCAACAGACTGATGAACTGATTGCCTGTGGGCGGAATGATCACCCTGATGGCCTGGGGGATCACGATGGTCCGCATGGCGAGGCCTCGCTTCATCCCCACGCTCTGGGCCGCCTCCCGCTGGCCGCCGGGAACCGACAGGAAACCCGCCCTGATGATTTCCACCATGAACGCGCCTTCATGCAGCGACAGCCCGATGATTGCTGCGCTGAAGCCGGTGATGAGTGTGTTGGTGTCCCAGCTGAAAGCGCCGATGCCCACCCGGGGGATGAACAGCGCCGCGTTGAAGCAGATAAGGAGGAGAATGAGCAGCGGAAGTCCGCGGAAGAAGCCCACATACGCTTTCACGAGGGTGCGAAATACGGGGTTGGGGGACTCCCCCAGTAACGCCAACAGACATCCGATGAGAACCGCAAAAACTTGGGACACGAGCGATAGCTCGATCGTCACCTGCACCCCTTGCAGGATGGGGTCGGAAAACACGTACTGCGCGAAGACGGACCATTTCATGTTCTCGTTGGTCGCAAACCCATAGCCAACCCCGCCTGCCAGCAGGATCGCCACGAGTCCGCTGATCCAGTAGCTCGTACGTCTGCGTGGCACGGGCCTCGCGTGGGGGTCCCGCACCAAGCCGTCCGCGATCAGATCAGTCATTGGTGCACCTTCCTTTCGTTGTCTCCCGAGTATGTGGTCGGGGGGCGACCCCACGAGGCGGTGCAGACGCCGCTTGACCTTCGGCGTCTTCCCGCTCAGAACCCACAGGCTCCGCACGGCTCGGGCACCTTGAGCGGTCGGGTCGTCGCCAGGTTGATGCCGGGCTCGTCCAGGGCGATGTCGGCAAGACCCCACTTGTCCATAACTTTGCCGTAGGTGCCGTCTTTGATGATTGCCGTGAGCGCGCCGAGGAACGCCTTGGCGGTGTCGTCAGCGTCGGGTGTGACGACAATGCCAACGTATGTGCGCGCCAGCAGCGGGTTGGGGACGACCTTGAACGCGTTGTTGGACGTCTTCACTTGCCAGGCGCCCGTTGCGGTGTCGGTGACGGCGAAGTCGATCTGGCCGGATTGCAGAGCGGTGTTTTGATCGCCTGCGGACGGGAAGTTGGTCACCTGCACCGGCGGGCGGCCTGCCCCCTGGCAGTTCTTGTTGAAAAGGTCTACGTCACTGACGAATTCGGTGCCGGTCTGCACGCCCGCGTTCAGACCACATAGAGTCAACGGGTTCTCAGTAATGCCCTTGTCGCTCTTCGAACTAACGAGAAGGCTCTTCGTCGCGTACGCGTAATCGACGAACTTGACCGTCTTTTCACGCTCCAGGTTGTCGGTGATGCACTCCATGGCCGCGGTGAAGCGCCCACTTTGAACTCCCGGCAGCAGGCCGTCGAACGTGATCGACTTCTGCTCGATCTTGACACCGAGTCGCGGGGCCATTGCCATCAGGAGATCGTGGTTGAAGCCGTCGATTTGGCCGGCGTCGTTGGTGAAGTCGCACGGTGGGTACGAAGGATCCGTCGCCACCGTGATGACGCCCGAGTCGCGAACCTGTTGAGGAAGCAGGGCATGCAGTTCGGGCATGACTTGAGCATTTGGCGTTTCGGTCCCGCTGGGCGACGCGGTCTTGGACGTACAGCCGGCGCCGAATAGTGCCGTGACGGCGATTGATGCGAGCGTGATTGCAAGCGCACTGGACTTGGGCATCTCTGGCTCCTAATGTGACGCGGAACATCCGAAATGAACAAAACTATTCACTGTGACGGAAAACGTATCAGCCGTTATGCAAGGGGGCAACCCCCAAATTCGCACGCCATCCAGCTGTTTCATGGCCGTAACACAGGGAAACCGCCCGCCCACCCCGTCCCACCCATCGATGGGCGAGAGACGTGCCCAGCAGCGGACAGCAGAGGGGGTGGGCACAACGTGCCCACCCCCTCGGTCGCCGCCACATTCGTCACGGCGCGAACCGCTCGCTAGCCCACGGTGTCGAGTGACACCCCGGCAATCTTCACGAAAGCCCCGTCGAGAACTTCTGCGGCAATGGACTCCATCTCCCCTGCCATGATCCGGTCATCCTTGAGGAAGGCGGCCTTGGACCGGACGAGCTCGTATGTGGGACGGTTGGCCGTCGCGGCGTGCCCACCGTTACGAAGGTCCAGTCCCTGTGCGGCGCATAGCAACTCAATGGCAACGACGTACGCCGCATTACGCACCATCGCCCCTAGGCGAACGGACGCATGAGTCGCCATGCTGACGTGGTCTTCCTGACCGGCGGAAGTGGGGATGCTGTCCACGCTGTTGGGCGTCGCCTTGGCACGGTTCTCTGCGACGAGCGCGGCGCTGGTGACCTGGGCCATGATGAATCCTGAGTTGAGCCCCGCGTTCTCGACCAGGAAGGGCGCGAGCCCGCTCATAGAAGCATCCATCAGCATTGCCTGGCGACGCTCCGAGATGGAGCCGACCTCACAGATCGCCAAAGCGATGATGTCCGCCGCGTACGCGATGGGCTGCCCGTGGAAGTTCCCACCCGAAAGCACAACACCGTCATCAGGGAACATCAGCGGATTGTCGGAGACGGCATTGACCTCCTGCTCGATCGTGCCCGCCGCGAACGTGAGAAGGTCCAGCGCTGCGCCCATCACCTGCGGCTGGCAGCGCAGGCAGTAGGGGTCCTGCAGGCGGCGTCCCTCGAACTCGAGATCGAGCACCGCGCTGTCTTCGACCAGGCGACGCAGGGAGGCGGCGACGCGGATCTGACCGGCATGTCCGCGGATCTGCTGGATGCGGTCATCGAGCACCACCTGCCGCCCCGCCGTGGCTTCCAGGGTGAGCGCGCCCGCGGCAAGCCCGGCATTGAACACGGCCTCGGCCCCGATCAACCCACGCAGAGCGATGGCGGTAGACGCCTGAACGCCATTGAGGAGAGCCACGGCTTCTTTGGGGCCGAGCACCACCGGGGTGATCCCAGCCTTGGCGAGTCCCGCGACGGCGTCGTAGGTGACCCCATCGATCCGCACGCGACCCTCACCCATCATCGCTCCGGCCAGGTGTGCCAGGGGTGCGAGGTCTCCGGATGCCCCCACTGAGCCCTGGCTCGGGACGACCGGCAGCACATCGGCGTTGAGAAGAGCCACGAGCATCTCGGCGATCTCCACGCGGACGCCAGAGTGGCCCCTGGCCAACCCGATCAACTTGATGACGAGGATCGCGCGCACGATCTCGTCCGAAAGTGGGTCACCCACCCCGACCATGTGCGAAAGCACCGACCGCCGCTGCAATTCCGCGAGATCCCCTGGCGAGATGCGTCTATCCGCGAGCTTGCCGAAACCGGTGTTGACGCCGTAGACGACATCTCCTCGGCTGATCGCATCGAGGATGACCTGGTGTCCTCGCCGCAGGTTCTCCACCGCCTGATCAGTGAGCTCGACTTGGACGGGTCCTCGGAATACGGGCCGAAGTGCGTCGAGGCTCAAACGCTCGCCACTTACTGTGATGGCGGTCATGGTGATCTATCTCCTCGTACTAATAACTCCCGTGTGATGGTGCCGAAGCGGGCAAGACAGCTGGTGGCCCGCAGCGAATGCAGAAAATCATTCAGTCGACATGCAGACGGTATCTTTTGCATGCAAGGCAGGCAACCTCCGCGTATGGTTCAGCCGTGACTCCCACGACGGCCGTCGTCCTCGCCTCACGCCCGAACGGTGAACCCGTTCACGAGAACTTCCGACTTGAAGTGCGCGACGTCGGCCCCGTGCGGGAGGGCCAGGCCCTGCTGCGGACGATCTACCTCTCCCTTGACCCGTATATGCGCGGGCGGATGAATGCCGGCCGGTCATATGCAACCCCGGTCGAGATCGGCGAGGTCATGGAAGGAGCAACGGTCTGCGAGGTCCTCGAATCGGCGTCGCCCCTGGTCACTGCCGGAGATATCGTGTTGGCGCATACCGGATGGCAGACCCATACGGTCGAGGATGCCCGGCTGCTGCGCCGGATCGATCCAAGCAAAGCGCCCATCTCGACCGCGTTGGGAATTCTTGGCATGCCGGCCTTCGCCGCGTACGTCGGTCTCACCGAAATCGGCCGTCCACGACCGGGCGAGACCCTTGTGGTCGCGGCCGCCGCCGGTCCGGTCGGCTCCATGGTGGGGCAGATCGCGCGGTTGCGGGGCGCACGCACCGTCGGGATCGCGGGCGGGCCGAAAAAGGTCACCTGGCTCAAGGAATTGGGTTTCGATGCTGCGATCGACCACCGCTCAGCCACCTTCGCCGACGACCTGAGCGCGGCGGTCCCCGATGGCGTCGACATCTACTTCGAAAATGTCGGCGGTGCGGTGTGGGACGCCGTCTTCGAGCATCTGAACGACTTCGCCCGAATCCCGGTCTGCGGGTTGATCGCGCAGTACAACCAGACCGGCCCGTCGGCCGGGCCCGACCGACTGCCCCTGTTGATGAAGGCCGTCAACACCAAGCGCCTACTTGTCCAGGGTTTCACCCAAAGAGACTTCATCACAACGCATTACGACCAGTTCCAGCGCGACGTTTCGGGCTGGCTGGCCGACGGGAAACTCAGATACCGGGAGGACTTCGTCGACGGCATCGAGAATGCGCCCGACGCGTTCTTCGGGCTCTTGCAGGGTAAGAACTTCGGCAAACTCATCGTTCGGGTTTCCGAGGACCCGACGAGCGCCGCGCCGGGCGTGCAACGCGAGTGAGTCGAACCCGTTGCTTCAGTCCTCGAACACATCCAGATCCGCAGCGTGCGTTTCGAAACGCTCCAGCCCGTCCTGGGAACTCCCGGGACTGGAATCGGCCATCGCATGAAGCAGCGCGCTCGACATGATGTTGATGGCGGCCGACGTGTCGAACAGCAGGCCGCTGGCGAGCCTGACCGTGATGAGCTCGTCGGCTTCATGGCCTACCGTCGCAAACGACTCGTCGCTGAGGACCACCGCCTTGAGCCCGATCTGCCGCGCATAGCGCACGAGCTCGCATGACTCACGCGGATAGCGGGGAAGAATAAAGAACAGACACCAGGTCGCGCCCCGGCTTTGTGCCCGGGCGATGCTCTCTTTCGCCTGGGTGTCGCCTCGGCAGATCACCGAGATTCCCGAATGGACCTTGGCCCCGAGGTAGGCGAAGTGCTCGGCGAACGATCGGGATACCCGAAGACCGACGACGGGCAGCAGGTTCGACGACATGATGGCCGCGCCGACCCGGGCAACCTGTTCGGCGAGGCCGGCCGAACTACCCAGCCATTGCAGGTTGGCGATCTCGGCGTTGATTGCATCGTCGAGCGGGCTTGGATCCTTGGTCTCCGGCGTATGCGCAGCCATCTCCAACCGCGCCCACTTCTGAAGTGCGCGTTTAAAATCGGAGAATCGTGTATAGCCAAGCGCTGCAGCGAATCTCGAGACCGACGGCTGACTGACGCCAACCTGGCGTGCGATGCTCTCGCTCGTCAGGAATGCCGCCGCGTCGCGATGGTCAACGATGTAGCGCGCGATCCGTCGCTGCGCCGGAGAGAGCCGGGCTGTTCTCAGTCGGTCATAGATGTCATCGGAGAAGACGGGCGCAGTCGTCGTCATCGCGGCCCTCCCACGCAGCTGTCCTCAAGCCCCGCGTGGCCAGGGTCGAGAACCGGTTCGTCGAACGTACCCAGGATCTCCAGAAGCAACGCTGCGGTGGCTGCGGGATCGCTGATGTTCGGGGAGTGCCGTGCCTCGATGTCGTAGACGCAACAGTGCGGCGCGTGCTCGGCGATTTTCCGTGCCCAGTCGCGTTCCACGAGGTTGTCCTTCACACCGCTGACAAGTGCAAGACGAGCCTTCACATTCCGGAGGTTATCCGGATACTCGTCCGCGGGCTTTGCATCCGCGTTGAACGGTGTGGCGAGTCCGGCCGCGGCGACCGCTCGGTAGTGGCCGGGGCTGGTCGCGTCGCGCATCCGCATGTCGACGTGGCTGTCGATACCATCGAAATCGCCAGTGAGCATGCGAACAATTCGCAGCATATCGGCGCGTGAACCGTCGAAATGCGAGAGAGCGACCAACGATTCCTTCGTGCGGTAGGGGCCCCCGGTTCCCGCGATCGACACCGCAGATCGCACGCGCCACGCACACCACGGCAGGGTCGAGGCGCGTAGCGCCATGGCGCCGCCGAACGAATTTCCGACGAAGTGCGCGGCCGTGGCGCCCAACCCGACCGCGTCGAGCAAGTCGGCGACCTGTCGAAGCCGGAACTCGTAGGGCGCGACGTCAAGCTGGACCATCTTGCTGGACTGTCCGTAGCCGTACAGGTCGGGGGCGATCACCCGGTAGCGGGTGGCCAAGATCGGAATGATCTCGCGCCAGCTGGCTTCAGCCGACCCGCCCCACGCCCCGTCATGCAGGAGCACGACCGGTTGAGCGGAGTGGTCCCCCGCAGACAGGTAGCTCGTCTCCAGCCCACCGATCGTGATCTGGTCCCGCTGGATTGTTGCCATCCCGTATTCTCCCGTCTCAGAAGCGTGCCCGCGTACGGCCGATCGTGTCCGCCTACGCGAGGAACTCGTAATCGGCTTCGATCACCGATTCGGTGATGTCCCAGTACTCGACGTTCGTATATGGCCAGATCTGGGAGACCCGGCCATGCGTGTTCTGGTACCACGTTTGCACGTAGGACTGGCCCCACGCCATTTTGCGGTTGCCCTGGTCCACCCACGTGACGAAGCGGTCGAGCGCCTCGGGGCGGACATCGATCGCGGAGATATGCCGGCTCAGGATGTGGTGAATCAGCGACAGTGAATACTCCACCGCGCGTTCGAGCATGAAGTGCAGGCTTCCCGCGACGACACCACCGACGTTGGGGCCGTAGACAAGAAAGAAGTTGGGAAATCCGGGGACGATGATCCCGTTGTAAGCGCGCGCGTCACCCGCCCAGAACTCGTGGATCTCACGACCACCGCGACCGATGACCTCGATTTCGTCCAAATAATCGGAGGGCTTGAAGCCAGTCGCGTACACCACGATATCGACCTCGTGCTCCCGCCCCGACGCGTCGACGATCCCTTTCTCGGTGAACCGTTCGATTCCCGCGGTCACCAGCGTCGTCTTGTCTGCCCGCAACGCGGCAGCCCACACCTCATTGTCGCGAAGCATCCGCTTTGCACCCGGCGGGTAGTTCGGGATCGCGTGCTCGAAAAGGTCTGGGCGACTATCTAATTGCGCTTTGACGCGGGCGCTGAGGTACTCGCGCAGCTCCTGGTTCTTCGGCGAGATGCTCAACGGAGCTCCCGGCCAGTTCTCCTGTGCCGTCACCGTGTGCGCCCTGCCGGGGATGCCGGTGAGGATGACCCACAGCCGATACCACTGTGCGTAATGGGGAACCTTGAGCCGCAGCCAGGTGAAAGCATCCGTGACAGGGTGGTGGTAGTTGGGTGCAGGCAGCATCCACGGGGCGCTGCGCTGGAATACCACGAGAGATTCCACCTCGTCGACAATCGCCGGCACCACCTGATACGCACTCGCACCGGTGCCTATGACCGCGACTCGCTTGCCCGCAAGGTCAACATCGTGGTTCCACTCCTGGGTGTGCATTGCCACACCGCGGTAGAGCTCCGACCCGGCGATGTCCGGGATGTTCGGCCGATCGAGCTGTCCCACCGCGCTAATGACAGCGCAGAACCGTCGCACTTGCTCAGAACCGTCGCCACCACGAGTAGTGGCCTCCCACTGGCGAGCATCCTCATCCCACCGCAGGCGTACGAGCCGCGTCGAGAATTCGATCTCATTCGTGATCCCGGCCCGCTCGGCGACATCGCGAAGATAGTCGAGGATCTCGCCGCCCCGAGCGAATTGGTTGGGCCAGTCACCTCGCTGGGCGAATGAGTACGAGTAGCCGAAGGTCGGCGTGTCGAGGCGAACACCAGGATAGGTGTTCTTCGCCCACGTCCCACCGACGGTCGCGGCGGCCTCGATGAGGACATAAGGGACACCGGCCTGCCGATACCGGTGGGCGGCCGCTATGCCGCTGACGCCCGCGCCAACGATGAGCGTCGAGAACTCGCGCCCGTTGGCTACCTCATCGAAATCCCATCCGGGCCGTCCGCCTTTGCGTTCGGCGATGTCGAGTTCGTGCGTGAGCATGTTGCCCCACTCGCGGCGGCCACCCGAGAGATAGCCGAGGATCTCGCCCACGGTCGCATCCGAGAGCATGTCGACGGAGTTGATTTTCGCTTCGCGTATCTTCTGCAACCCTGTCAATGCCAGGGCAGCCGCCTTCTTCTGCTGATCCGGTGTCATGCCACCGTGTGGCTGCGGCTCGGTATCCATCGGCGTCAGCGGTGGGACCAGATCAGCCGAAAGAAACGAGGTGTCGCGCAGTGCGGCAGCGATCGCGGCCAGCAAGACCGGCAGCTCCGCATTGGCCACGATCTGCTCGAGGAAGGTGTCGTCCTCGACGATGACCTCGGACCGCGACTCCCAGTACAAGTCGTCGAACTGGTCAGCTCCCCCACCCTGGGACTCGCGACTACCTGCCATGTCGAGTTGCATCCTCTCCGTGGGTCACCTGGCCAACTCTTTGTATAATCCTATTCCAGTCTGACAGATATGCATAGAATGCAGTCATTCAACGTCGCCATGTGCCAGGTCAACAGTGAGGAAGAATCAATGACTGTCTCAGCTGACAACGTGAAGGACTGGCTGGAGAGCTTCGGTCGAGTCTGGCGCGAACGCGACGCAAAGGGTGCCGCAGCGATCTTCACCGAAGACGCCAGCTATCGAAACAGCCCCTTCCTTGACGAAGCCTTCGTCGGCCATGACGCCATCGAGGGATTCTGGGCGGCGGCCGTCGCCGACGTTGCCGACGTGGACTTCCGTTATGGGGTGCCGGTGATCGAGGGCGATCGCGTGGGCGTTGAGTGGTGGACGAACCTGAAATCCGGCGGGGAGGACTACACACTGGCCGGCAATTTCCTTCTCACTTTCGCGGGTGAACGGGTATCGGATCTCCGTGAGTCGTTCGTGAAACAACAAGGCGCACACAGCCCTCACCCGGGCTGGGGGCTGTGACCAGCTACCCAGGCCAAACCATGGACGCCGGGCGAGCGAACCGAACTGAAGTACTCGTCGTCGGCGCGGGCGTGATCGGCGCGAGTGCCGCACTGGCGCTGGCGAAGTCGGGTCACGATGTGCTTGTCATCGACCGCAACAGCGGCGTCGGCGACGGATCGACGGGCGCGTCAGCCGGGATCATCCGGGTGCACGCGAGCGATACACAGAGTTCGGCGCTCGCCGACGACGCGTTGACGGTGTGGAAAAACTGGCGGGAATTCCTCGGTTCTGACGAATCCGAGAACCTCGCCCGATTCGTGCAGTGCGGTTCGCTCATCCTCGATGCTGGCAACGGATTCACCGACCAGGCGGCTGCAGCGATGACTGGCGCGGGCGTCGCGTTCGACAAGTGGACCCTCGACGAGATGAGCGGTCACTTTCCGTACTTCGACTTCCGCCGATTCGGTCCGCCCAAGTCGGTCAATGACGAGGCGTTCTGGGACGAACCCACCGACTATCTCAGCGGCGGCATCTACACGCCGCAGTCCGGCTACGTGGGAGATCCGACGCTCGCGGCCGTCAACCTGATGCAGGCTGCGCAAAGAGCGGGAGCGCGTCTACGGCTGTCGGCCACCATCGCCGGCGTCGATATCGACGGTGGCCGCGCGGTGGGTGTCACACTCGCAGATGGCACCGTCTTGCGGGCCGAGGCGGTGCTCGTCGTCGCCGGGCCGAACACCGACGGCCTGATCCGAGGCATCGGCGCAACCGCCGACTTCCGGGTGCGCACGCAGCGCATCCGGGAGGAACTCATCCACATCCCGGCACCGCCTGACCTGAACCTTGCACTGCACGGGGTGCACCTCGTGGACGGCGATCTCAACATCAACTTCCGCCCGGAACGCGACGACGCCATCCTGGTGGGGAGCAATGGCGATCGCGCGGATGAGCGGACACTCATCGATGATCCCGATGACTTCAATCAGCTTGTGACGGCTGCCGTTTGGGAACGGACGACCTTGCGACTCGCCAGGCGAATCCCAGATCTGGGCATACCGCGAACTCGTATGGGGGTCGTCGGGCTCTACGACGCCGCCGAGGACTGGCTTCCGATCTACGACCGCACATGCTACGACGGCCTTTTCGTCGCGATGGCCACATCCGGAACGCAGTTCAAAACCGCGCCGATCGTCGGCGAGCTACTCCGGCACGTCATCGAGACCGAGCTGAACGGACGCGATCACACGGCCGAACCCTTCCACAGTCCGGTCGGCAATCGCACGTACGCGACGGCACAGTTTTCCCGATTACGAACTCCGAGGGAAGACCAGTCACGAGGATGATCGGAGACGTGAACGTATGACAGGGACACAGGAATCCGTTCTCCTCGACGGCATCTCAGAGCTGACGACGAACGACGAGGCGAACGGCGGAAGGGTCACCGACGCGGCGCTGGTGATCGAGGGCGATCGAATCGCCTGGGTCGGCGCGGCTGGTACCGCACCGGCTGCGGACCGAAAGATCGCCGTCGACGGCCGCGCGGTCCTCCCTGGCTGGGTCGATTCCCACACGCACATGGTGTTCGCGGGAGACCGAACTGCGGAGTTCGAGGCGCGGATGGCTGGTCAGCCGTACTCAGCCGGCGGCATCAATGTCACGGTTCAAGCCACCCGCGCTGCGAGCGACAGCGATCTCGAAGCGAACATCGAACGACTCGTCGCCGAAGCACGTCGGGGCGGGACAACGACGATCGAGACCAAGACCGGCTACGGGCTCACCGTGGTCGACGAGGTGCGGGCCGCACACGTGGCCCGTCGATATGCCGATGCCGTGACCTTCCTGGGTGCCCACGTCGTACCCGAGGACCAAGACCCCGTCGACTACCTCGAACTCGTCACCGGCGCCATGCTTGACGCAGTGGCACCTCTCGTTTCAGCGGTCGACGCATTCTGCGAGACCGGCGCCTTTGACGAATCGGCGACGCGACGGGTTCTCGAAACCGCACGAGCGCGCGGCCTGGCACGCCGACTCCACGGCAACCAACTTGGGCATGGTCCGGGCGTACAACTCGCGGTGGAGTACGGGGCCCTCAGCGTCGACCACGTCGGATTCCTCGCCGACGACGATATCGATGCACTCGCCTCCTCGTGGGTGGAGGGAATGCGGGGCACCGTTGCGACCGTGCTTCCGGCCTGCGACTTGTCGACGAAGATGCCGCTCGCACCAGCCCGCCGGCTACTCGATGCCGGAGCGGTCGTCGCGATCGCATCGAACTGCAATCCAGGTACGTCATTCACCACCTCGATGGCGTTCTGCGTTGCCACCGCGGTTCTCCAGATGGGGATGTCTGTCAGGGAGGCGGTCCGAGCGGCAACGCTGGGCGGTGCGATCGCACTCGGAATGCACACGGACGGATGGCTCGATCCTCGAGGTGCGCCACAGCTGGCGGTCGGCGTCTTACGCGCCGGCGCGCGGGCAGACCTCCAAATACTTGATGCGCCTTCGGTCGCGCACCTCGCATACCGCCCGGCGGTGCCACTCACACACGCGGTCTGGAAAGCCGGAATCCGCGAAATCTAGCTCCTGACCGTCCAACTCGATCCGTCCCCACATCAACCACGTTCAGAAACGGAAGCGGTATGAATCACCAGCTCGACGGCAAGACAGTCCTCATCACCGGCGCCGCCGAGCGTGCCGGCCGCCAGTTCGCATACAGGTTCGCGGCTGCCGGTGCGGCAGTCGTCGTAAACCATTGGCAGCAGGGGGAACTCGCCGAGGAAACCGTCGAAGCCATCCGTTCTGAAGGCGGTGAGGCCACCGCGATCGAAGCCGACGTATCGCAACCGTCGCAGGCTCGGTCGTTGGTGGACCGCACATTTGCCTGGCGCGGGGACCTCAGTGTCTTGATCCACAACGCGAGTTCGCTTCGGGCCAAGGAATTCGAGGATGTGACCGAGGACGACTTCGACGCGGCGTTCGGAATCAACATTCGGGGCCCTTTCTTCCTCAGCCAAGAGGCGGCAAAACTCATGCAGAAGCAGGGGCACGGCCGAATCATCGCGTTGGTGGGCAATTCGACCAACGAGGCGTGGCCCAACCTCATCCCGCACAGCGTGTCCAAGACTGCTCTGATTCGACTGATGGAACAGCTCGCAGTGGCGCTCTCGCCGACAGTGCAGTGCAACGCCGTCGCACCGACGCAGTTCTTCCGATCTGACGACGGAACCAACGACGCATTGCGGCGATACCGCGGCGAGCCCTTGGTCCAGGGTGACACCTACCGCGTCGGCACACGCTACGAGTTCCGCAACGGGGACGCCGACGACGTCGCCGAGACACTGCTGTTCTTGTCGACGTGCTCGCCCTACCTGACCGGTACGGTCATCCGCCTCGACGGCGGCAAAGCGCTCTATTGACGTGACGGCGCGGCGCAGGCATTACGACGGCGGTGCACAGACATTGTATAGAAGCGTCAAAACTCAGCGGCGCACAACAGCCGTCGCGGTGAACTTGTCCTGCAGGCCGCGGCCGTCGGCGTCGGTGAACAGACCCGGGATCACCAGTGCGAGCAGCACGCCACGCACGATCGCCCGCCCGGTACCCACGTGCTGACGATTGTCGACCGGAACCACCATCAGCCCGAGCGCATACTGCCCCGGCGTGAACCCGAACAGCCGAACCGACAGCACACCCAGCACGAACCAGATCGCCAGCACCGCCGTCGACAGCGTGGCGATGCTGACGATGCCCACTGTCATCCCCAGCGCGGCCAGCCCGTAGGCGATCAACCAGTCGATCAGCAGCGCCAGGAACCGACGGCCCATCCGCGCCAGCGAACCCGTCCCTGATTCCGGCAGGCCAAGCGTCTGACCGGGCCATCCCGCCTCGTCATCAGGCTTTACCCCTTCCGGTCCGGACAGCCAGGATCCGATCTCGCGCGCCATGGCCCCAGGATATGCGGGCCTGCGGCAACGCCTGGCAGCGCTCCGCCACCTAGGATGCGTAACGTTGGCGCAACATGAGCTTGACGGGCAGGCAACATCTGCTTCATAGCGTCAGCCGCGGGTTCACAAACCCCTTGCCGAGACCTGCGCAAAACCGGCTGCACCGAAGGAGTTGTAAGTGGCAGAAAAGAACGCTGATGACCTGTTCAAGCTGATCAAGGACGAGAAAGTCGAGTACGTCGACATCCGGTTCTGCGATCTGCCCGGCGTGGTCCAGCACTTCTCCATCCCCGCCTCCGCGTTCGACGAGAGCGTGTTCGAGGACGGCCTCGCGTTCGACGGTTCGTCGGTGCGCGGCTTCCAGTCCATCCACGAGTCCGACATGATGCTGTTGCCGGACCCCGACACCGCACGTATCGACCCGTTCCGCGCCGCCAAGACGCTGAACCTGAACTTCTTTGTGCACGACCCGTTCACCCGCGAGGCATACTCGCGCGACCCGCGCAACGTTGCCCGCAAGGCCGAGAACTACCTGGCCAGCACCGGCATCGCCGACACCGCGTACTTCGGCGCCGAAGCCGAGTTCTACATCTTCGACTCGGTCAGCTTCGATTCGAAGATCAACGGCACCTTCTACGAGGTCGACTCCGAGTCGGGCTGGTGGAACACCGGAGAGCCGTTCGAGGCTGACGGCTCGGCCAACCTCGGTTACAAGGTTCGCCCGAAGGGCGGCTACTTCCCCGTCGCGCCGTACGACCACTACGTCGACCTCCGCGACGAGATGTCCACGAACCTCCAGAACGCGGGCTTCACGCTGGAGCGCGGTCACCACGAGGTCGGCACCGCCGGCCAGGCCGAGATCAACTACAAGTTCAACACGCTGCTGGCCGCGGCCGATGATGTGCTGCTGTTCAAATACATCATCAAGAACACCGCATGGGCGAACGGCAAGACCGTCACCTTCATGCCCAAGCCGCTGTTCGGCGACAACGGTTCGGGCATGCACGCCCACCAGTCGCTGTGGAAGGACGGCAAGCCGTTGTTCCACGACGAGGCCGGCTATGCGGGTCTGTCGGACATCGCCCGGCACTACATCGGCGGCATCCTGCATCACGCGCCGTCGCTGCTGGCGTTCACCAACGCGACGGTGAACTCCTACAAGCGCCTGGTGCCGGGCTACGAGGCCCCGATCAACCTGGTGTACAGCCAGCGCAACCGCTCTGCCTGCGTGCGTATCCCGATCACCGGCAACAACCCGAAGGCCAAGCGCCTCGAGTTCCGTTGCCCGGACAGCTCGGGCAACCCGTACCTGGCGTTCTCGGCGATGTTGATGGCCGGTATCGACGGCATCAAGAAGAAGATCGAGCCGCTCACCCCGGTCGACAAGGACCTCTACGAACTGCCGCCGGACGAGGCCGCTGCGATCCCGCAGGCGCCCACCTCGCTGTCGGCCGTCATCGACAAGCTCGAAGAGGACCACGAATACCTCACCGAGGGTGGCGTGTTCACCGAGGATCTCATCGAGACCTACATCTCCTACAAGCGTGAGAACGAGATCCTGCCCGTGCAGATCCGGCCTCACCCGTACGAGTTCTCGCTGTACTACGACGTGTAAATCGGCGTAGCAGTTCGATTGAGTCCACCCGTTCGGCCGGCACAGTCCGCCGAGCGGGTGGACTCGTCTGCGTCGGGCCACAAATGGCCGTAGGTGTCCAACGTGGTCCGTGCTGAAGCGTGGCGCATGCTTATCCAGGATGGGAACGCCCGGTCGACGAGCCACGGACGGGCTCGGTCGCTGCCATGCCCGTTTGTCACCATCACTTCGCTCGGGTACTTCTCGACCGAGGCGGCGAACAGTAGAGCGAGATCGCGCGAGATCGGGATTGGGCCACTTGCGGCCACCGGCCTTGTGCGCGAACGATTTCGAATGCTCCCTCCCCCGCTCATCGACGTAACGCGCCAGCCAGCGGAGACCCTTGCCGTGACGCAGCTGCTCGATGTATCGCATGGCGCTCGACTCCATTTGCTCCTTCATCGCAGCTAGCGCCTGTTCAGCCTTATCAAGGGACTCCTGCATCTCCTGGATTGGCTATCGCAAATCCTCGGGCGCCTGTCCCTACAACACAGCAAGTGGGACGCCCGAAGGATGTTCACGAAGGCCGCGGTACTTAGCCCTGCCGCCGGGCTGAACAACCAGCCGTTCCACCATGCCGAGAGTTCTCTGATATAGCCAATGAATACGAGCTTGCCGCCACTCGTCACGCGGACATCGCTGTGAGTCGCCCCGACCTTGACGCGGTCACCCGAGATGACCGTGGGTACAGGGCGAACGATACTGGCGCACAAGGACGCTCGTTTGGTCGCACAATTCATAGTCGAGCGCTGCGGCAAGTCACGTGCCAATCCCGACCGATCCTGAGAAACTCCTGATAAATTCCACGTCCATGTGGATAGCAGCAGCTCATCGCTCGGTTTGCGCTCTCGCCGTCGCCACCGCACTAACGCTGGGCGTGGTGTCGGAGCCTCCGCCGGCCCCGACGCCTCGGACAGAGATTATTCACGTCGTGAACGTCAGCGATGTGGTCTTGGCAGGATCTTCGTCGTTGTCATCAAATGAGGTGACCCGTGCAGATGTTCTGAAACCGTTTGTGCAGATTGCTTATTGGGTGGGGCGTTGGGTCGAGCTGGGAGCGTATATTGCGCTAGCGCCGGTGTATCTGCCTACGGTTGAGTTCTTCCACAGCTTGGCGCCGGACTTGATCCCCAGCTACTTGGACACAGTTCGGTGGTTTCTCGACAGAGCCCTCACGAACCCATTCACAATCAACCCCTGGCCTAAGGTGACGGCGCCATATCTCGTGGCCAACCGTCAGGTGACCTCGGCTGCAACGGCGTCCGTAGCCACAACCCGGCAAGTAGATCCCAGCGATGCGACCTTGCCGGTGCCTTCGTCTTCGTCGCCGGTGGCGAGTGAGGTGGCCGCTCCGAATCCGCTGGCGCCATTGCAGCAGATTGGCAACTGGGTGGGGGGCCTGCTGGCACTGGGTCTGCTCATCGTGGGGCCACCAGTCCTTGAGCCGACGGTCTGGCTGGCGCGGCGGGCAACGGGCAATACGACGGCTTCTAATCCGATCGCCTACATTCCCGACTATCTGAAGATGCTCTCGGACACTTTCGTGGGACTCGTTCAGTACCCGTTCAAGGTCATAACGGGAGCGGCTGCCACAACCTCCGCTTCCGCAGCATCGATGGTGGTCAACCGCGAGATGAGTTCGGCTGCCGCGGATTCCGTCGACACATCTGCGCCAAAAGCATCGCGACAGATACACCGCGCAGCACCGGGTCAGGGCAAGGCATCGAACCATCGCTCAGCCCAGCCGAATACAGCCGCCGGGCGAGTCGCCGCCACGCATGCGGATGCACAGAAGGCCCGTACGGGTCCCACCGCCGAACGCCACTCTGGCCAGGGGCACGGCGCACGTAGCGCCAGCTGACCGGGGCGCCCGCTCAACTCGGCCCGCCTACAGGAGACGAGGGCGGAACGGGGATACCACAGTTCGCTTTCATCAGCGAGCCGGATCGCAATGCGCCGACGACGTGAACCGCCCTGAGTTCCCCGTTTCGTGGGGAACGTGCGGCGGGGGAAATATCCCTGAGTACGTCGCGACCTCATTGACGATCCAAAGATTTGGACCCACTCCCCACCTCGCACCGAATCACGAATAACAAGACGGCGAACTCTCGGGAAGAGTTGCAGGAGAACAGAAATAATAGGGCAACCGGTGGCGAGCGGTCACGTCACCAGAACACAACGGGGCGCATGGTGGCCGGTGTGCGCGCCAGCCTTGCCGAGCTTGAGTTGGCGTTGGGCAGGGAACGTCGTTCGGCGTCTCGGGATGCGCGGCGGGCGCGCGGGCAGTCCATTGGTCGACCGAAGGCACTTGACCAGTCGAAGGTGGCTCTGGCAAAGCGTATGCAAGCTAGTCCGCTCTCAGTCCGCAGTAGTTCCAGCATCCATGCTGCGCAGCAAGCAGATCCAACACGCTGAACACCGAAATCCCGATTCACACTTTGGTGTCGAACATCTACTGATCTGGCAGCTCACTAGATTGCTCGAGTTCTGTTCGGGCCTGGTCAATTTGGCCGTAGGCGTAGGTCACAATTTCAGCGGTGGTCATCGACTCACCCTTGCCGGCAAGCGATTCGAAGGTCTGGTTGTCAAAGACATCGCGGAGGTGGGTGATCGCGGTGAGGATTTCGGGGACCGCCGCCTGCGCCAGGGGATTGACGGCGAAGCCGGCGACGGTGGCCGCGGGTTGGTAGCGTCCGAGCCGATCGAAAAGAACGGCGAGGACGGCCAACGGGATACGGATCGTCGTCGTGTTGCCCGAATTGTGCCAGTTGCCGATCGCCAGAGTGAGGTGATCGAATGCGGGCACCGCTTCGCCGTGTTCGGCCTCGAGTCGCGCCAGAAGCTGCGCCAATGCTGACACGCCAGCACGGTTGCCGCTGTCTTGGGCGATCGCCAGACCCCGGCCGACGGCGCTGAGTGCCCCGAGTGGATCTACGTCACGGGAAGCGGCACCGTAGGCACCGAGCGCCGATGCGATCCACGCCGGATTGCCTGTTGCCTCCGCAGCCTCGATTAGGCCGTCCGCGGATTCCATCGCCTCCCTAGAAGAAGCGGACAATGAAAGCGCGCTAACCAACCACGCCCGGATGTGGACGTGGCTGTCGCGGCGCCGCGCGAGTTGGCAGCGGCACAACTCGACCCACCTTTCGGGCTGCCCGGTAGCTAGGTAGACGGCGCCAAGGAAGACTTCGGTGCCATACGGCAGGGCGTCGCGACTCTTACCGAGAACGATCTGGCCGGCGTCGCTGTAGCGGAGAGCCGCCTCGATCCGTCCTGTTGTGTAGCACAGCGACGCAATTGCGTACAGGGCTGCGAGCCGAGGGTGATCGACCGCCCGGGCACGCTCGATCAGCTCTTCAGCCCACGCTATCGGCTCATAGATTTGGACCATCGCGCCGAGCAACCCGACATAGGTGGCGATGGTGGCGGCGGCATCGAGATCGCCTTGGTCCTCCGCCCACCGAAACGCTGAGCGCAGGTTGGCCAGTTCGCTCGCAGACCAAGCGTAGGCCTCACCCTGTCGGGGGCTGTCCCACACGGCCATAACTGCGGCTTCGCGCTGCGCGAAGTACTGCGAGTGCGCGGTTCGAATCTCGGACGCTTCGCCGCGGGCGTGGAGTTGTTCCTCGGCGAACTGGCGGATCGTCTCTACCATCGAAAAGCGGGTACGCCCGGAGGACCGGTCGGCGACGAGCAGCGACTTTCGCACGAGAGCATCGAGCAGATCCAGGGTAGCGAACTCGTCATCTGATCCTGCCAGGACGCAAGCGCTTTGCAGGTCGAATCCACCGGCGAACACCGAACACCGATCCAGTAGCACCTTTTCCGTGTCATGGAGAAGGTCGTAGGACCAAGCGACGGCGTGGCGCAACGTCTGGTGGCGTTCCAGACCCCGCCGCGGCCCGACTAGCAGCCGGAACCGCTGATCGAGCCGATCCCGGACCTCGCTGGCAGTCATCGACGCCATGCGCGATGCTGCCAGTTCGATGGCCAGCGGGATCCCGTCGAGGCGGCGGCAGATCTCCACCACCGCGGCCGCCTCATCAGGTGGGGCCACCGAGAATCGGGAGGAGACGCTATGTGCGCGTTCGGCAAACAGTGTCGCTGCTGCCGAGTCGATACCCGCGTCGACGTCCAGCGAGGACACCAGCCACAACTGTTCGTCGACAACCCCCAAGCCCTCCCGACTCGTGGCTAATACCTTGACCGTGGCCGAGTGCGCGAGGATCGCCTCGACCAGATCGGCGACGGCGTCGCGCACATGCTCACAGTTGTCGATCACTAACAGCCGAACTCTGCCCTCCAACGCCGTCGCCACGCTGTCGCCCACGCCTTTACCGGGTTGCTGGGTGATACCAAACACCGCCGCCACCGCATCAGGCACTGCCGCCGGATCAGCCACCGCAGCCAATTCGAAAAGCCAGACACCGTCGGGGAACTCATCACCGAGCCGAGCTGCAACTTCGGTTGCCAGGCGGGTCTTGCCGACCCCACCCACCCCGGTCAACGTGACCAGCCGATGAGCCTTCACCGCGGCTTGCACCTCACCGACCTCGGACTCGCGGCCGATGAAGCTGGTGACCGCGGGCCGTAGGTTGCCAGGACTGGCATCGAACGCGCGCAGGGGCGGAAACTCCGTGCGTAGTCCCGGCGCTCGCACCTGGAACACTCCGATCGGGCTCAGCAGGTCCCGCAGCCGGCGCGCCCCCAATTCGAGCAGATCAACTCCATTGAGCAGACCCGCCGTCGACTCCGCTAACAGGATCTGACCGCCGTGGCCGGCGGCCATGACCCGCGCCGCACGGTTGAGCACCGCACCGAAGTAGTCGACCCCGCGCAACTCAGCCTCACCGGTGGCGATCCCCATTCGCACCGGCAGCTCAAGCTCTCGCTGCGCCGCCACAGCGGCATCCACCGCTGACCTCGGCGATGAAAACGCGGCGCACACACCGTCGCCAGTGTGTTTGAACATGAAGCCGCCATGGGCCTCAATCGCTTCGCGCAATACCCCATCATGCTTGGCGAGCGCCGCCCGCATGTCGTCGCCGTCAGCCTCCCACCGACGGGTCGAACCCTCGATGTCGGTGAACAGAAAAGTCACAACACCCGAAGGAGCGGACATCTTCGCAGGATGTCACAAGAAACCCTGTTCCACCCTGGACATCGCCTGGGAGCACCCAGATAACCCACTGAGGGACCCGCCACACTGGTGAGCAATAGTTTGGATTAGGTCCTCCCGACCGAAAGCCCTACGACGTCTTGGCCTTCCGAACGAGCATGACTATGCCGCGAACTGAGGTGCGCCGCACGGGGTGACCTGTAATAACGCCGGACGTGTGGAACATCTCTACAGAGAGCCAGTCAACCCGATTATCCGGACCGCAGTCCGAATAGTAGGGTTGACGCCATGACGCAGAGACTTGACGCTCGCCTCGACCGCAATGCACCTGCCGCCCTCAGCGTGTTCCGGATCTTCTTCGGACTGCTGTTCCTCTTCCACGGTCTGTCGAAGATCTTCGGCTGGCCGATCGCGCCTGGTGGCGGCACGGTCCCGGTGGGCGCGTGGCCCTTCTGGTACGCGGGCATCCTCGAGCTGATCCTCGGCGCGCTGATCACCCTCGGATTGTTCACCCGGATCGCCGCGTTCATCGCCTGCGGGGAAATGGCTTTCGCCTATTTCACCCAACACATCGAGGTCAGCTTCTGGCCCATCGTCAACGGCGGCGAGCTCGCCGTCGCGTTGTGCTTCGGATTCCTGCTGCTGGTCTTCACCGGCGGCGGCGCGTACGCACTCGACGCCGTCCGCGGCCGCCGCTAGGCGTCCAGCGCCAGATCCTTGCGGAACCGCCGCATTCCGTCGATCTTGTCGGCCAGCGACGCGTCGGGGCCGGAGTAGAACATCCACGGCATCGTCACGATCCCGGTGATGCCCGCCGACGCCGCCCGCTCGTAGTGACCGATGGTGAACGCATCGGTCAGCGGTGTCAGGATTTCGAAACCGTCCATCGTCAAACCGTTTTCGGCGCGCAACGCACGCAGCTTGTCCACTCGCAGAATGGCCTGGTCGAGGCTGATCAGGTCGCCGATCCAGCCGTCCAGGCGAGCCGCCCGCCGCAGCGCAATGTCAGACAGTCCCCCGCTGTAGATCGGGATGTGCGGTGGCGTGGGCATCATTTCCAGCCGCGGGGTCTGATAGAACTCGCCGTCGAACTCGGTCCAGCCCGGCTGCCAGAGCGCCCGCATCAGCTCGATCATCTCGTCGGTGCGCTTTCCGCGCTTGGCGAACTGCTGGCCCATCAGCGTGAACTCTTCTTCACACCAGCCCACGCCGATGCCGAGCTCCACCCGCCCCTTGGCCAGATACGCTGCGGTGCCTATCGATTTGGCCGCCGAGTACGGATCGCGCATCCCCGGGATGTAGACGGTCGTCACGAATTTGATCTCACTCGTGACCTGAGCCAGCGCGCCCACCAGCACCCACGGGTCGGGCCAGTCGGTGAACGGCTGCCAGCGCCGCTCGCCATTCTTGGTGTACGGATACGGGGTGGCCAGAGTTTCCAGGTTCACCACATGATCGGGAATACCCAGCCCGTCATAGCCCAACTCGTCGGCTGCTTTGGCGATCTCGAGGACCTCGCTGGTCTCCAGGAACGCAACGCTGACATAGAACTTCACTCTGTTTCAACCCCCGAGTCGCTTCGCTCCTGCCCGCCGTCCAGGTCCCTCGCCCACGCCGGCATGATGAAAACCCCTTCTGCTTCTACGGTTGTTCCCTGTGCGTCGCTGAGAAATCCGCGCGCATACGTCTTATAACCCTCGGTGCGCTCCACCCAGGCCTCACCCCGCAACGGGCCCAGCGGCGTGCCACGCAAGTACTTCAGCGTGATCGTGCCGGTGAACTTGGGCTTGCTCAGCTGGTGGGTGGCGACTTCACCCAGGAGCTGGTCGAGCAGCAGCGCACAGATGCCGCCGTGCACCAATCCGGGCGGCCCCTCATAGACCGGCCCGAGGCTGAACTCGGTCCAGACCCGGCCGTCCTCATGGTGGGTCGTCATCGGCGGCGCTAACGGATTGTGCCGTCCCACAGCCGGATTGCGCCATACCACCGGTAGGCCAGTCTCAGCGTGCCGCAGTGTCCGTGGCCGATCGGTCGGCATGCGCTCGAGCATCTCGCTGACCTCGTCGATCGTCTGCCGGGCCGCCACGATCGTCTCCTCATCGGCCCCACTGTGCAGGCTCGCGTCGACCAGCCTGCGTACCGCCTCGGCCAACGGCTCATGCAGTGCCTTGATCCGGTCGTGCTCGTCGGCGCTGATGACGCCCCATTCGAAGTCCATCGTGGCCTAACCTCCGAATACCTTGAGCACAACGGCTTTCGCGCGCCGCGTCACCCGCAGATAGTTGTCCAGGAACTCGCCGCCGTCGTCGTTATGCCAGCCAGCGGCCACCGCGACCGCATTGAGCTGACGCCCGGGGCCGGGCAGCTGGTCGGTCGGCTTGCCGCGCACCAGCACCAGCGCGTTGCGCGCACTGGTCGCTGTCAGCCAGGCCTGGCGCAGCAGGTCGACATCGTCCTCACCCAGCAGCTCGGCGGCACCGATGGCGTCCAGCGTCTCCAGTGTTGAGGTGTTGTGCAGTGCGGGCACTCGGTGGGCATGACGCAGCTGCAGCAGCTGCACCGTCCATTCGATGTCGGCCAACCCGCCCCGCCCGAGCTTGGTGTGAGTGTTCGGATCGGCACCGCGCGGCAGCCGTTCGGCATCCACCCTCGCCTTGATCCGCCGGATCTCCTGCACGGCTTCGGCCGACACCCCGCCGGCCGGGTACCGCGTTTTATCCACCATCAACAGGAAGCGGTGCCCGAGATCCAGGTCGCCGGCCACCCCGTGGGCCCGCAGCAACGCCTGGATCTCCCACGGCTGCGCCCACTGCGCGTAGTAAGCCTCATAGGAAGCGAGGGTGCGCACCAGCGGACCCTGCCGGCCCTCAGGACGCAGATTGGCGTCGACCTCCAAAGGTGGGTCGGCACTGGGGGTTCCGAGCAGTGTCCGCACCTGCTCGGCGATCGTCACCGACCACTTGACCGCGCGCGAATCCTCGATGCCGGGATTCGCCTCACAGACGAACATGACGTCGGCGTCCGAGCCGTACCCTAGCTCTCCACCGCCAAGCCGGCCCATGCCGATCACCGCGAGCTTGGCCGGCACGACGCCGTCGGCAGGGGTGTTGGCACGAATCACCGCGTCAAGCGCCGACTGCAACACAGCCAGCCAAACCGACGTCAGTGCGCTGCAGACCTCGCGAACCTCCAGCATCCCAAGTAGATCCGCGGAGGCCACCCTGGCCAACTCCCGCCGGCGCAGGGTCCGCGCGGCCGCGATCGCACGCACCGG
This sequence comes from Mycolicibacterium helvum, assembly GCF_010731895.1. NCBI lineage: Bacteria > Bacillati > Actinomycetota > Actinomycetes > Mycobacteriales > Mycobacteriaceae > Mycobacterium > Mycolicibacterium helvum. Next base: position 6,274,690 of record NZ_AP022596.1, read on the forward strand.
GTCGGCATGCCGCGTGGTCGAAGCGATCAGCGCGCGGGATACGGCCTCGGGGTCGACGTCGAGCAGCTTGGGTCCGGCCGGACCGTCGGCGTACTGCTGGATCACTTCTGGCGCTCGCATCAGCAGCTCGGGCACGTAGGCCGAGGTGCCCAGCACCCGCATCAGCCGCTTGGCGACCGCGCTCTCGTCGCGCAAAGTGCTCAGATACCAACGCTGTTCAGACAGCGCCTCGCTGACCCGCCGGTAGGCCAGCAAGCCGCTATCCGGGTCGGGGGCATCCGAGAGCCAGTCCAGCAGCCGCGGCAACAGCACCGCCTGGACCCGGCCGCGGCGCCCGCTCTGGTTGACCAGTGCGCTCAGGTGCGTGAGCGCACTCTGTGGGCCTTCGTAGCCCAGCGCAGCGAGCTGGCGCTCGGCGGCGGCGGGCGTCAGGCCGGGCGCAAGCCCCACCGACGGGCCGACCGACTCCAGCAGCGGCTGGTAGAAAAGCTTGGCGTGCAACCGCGATACCCGAAGGTTCTGCCGCTTGATCTCCTCGCGCAGCACACCCAGTGAGTCGTGAGTACCGTCGGGACGCATGTGCGCGGCCCGGGCCAGCCACCGCAGCCCTTCCTCATCCTTGGCGGGGGGCAACATGTGGGTTCGCTTGAGGCGCTGCAACTGCAGGCGATGTTCCAGCAGTCGCAGGAACTCATACGACGCGGTCAGGTTCGCGGCGTCGTCACGTCCGACGTAACCGCCGGCCGCCAGCGCCGCCAGCGCGTCGACCGTCGAGGCCACATGCAGCGACGCATCGGTGCGGCCGTGCACCAATTGCAGAAGCTGGACCGCGAATTCGACGTCACGCAGACCACCGGTGCCGAGCTTGATCTCGCGGTCACGCACGTCGGCCGGCACCAACGCTTCCACCCGGCGGCGCATTGCCTGCACTTCGGGCACGAAATCCTCACGCTCGCAGGCGGTCCACACCATCGGCATCAGCGCGGCGATGTACTGCTCCCCCAGGTCGGCGTCACCCACCGCAGGCCTGGCCTTCAACAGCGCCTGGAATTCCCACGTCTTGGCCCACCTTTGGTAGTAGGCGACGTGCGAATCCAGGGTGCGCACCAAAGCGCCCTGCTTTCCTTCGGGGCGCAGCGCGGCATCCACTTCGAAGAACGTGTCCGACGCCAGCCGCATCATCTCACCGGCCACCCGAGTGGTCACCGCATCGGCGTCCTCGCCGACGAAGATGACATCGACGTCGCTGACGTAGTTCAGTTCCCGCGCACCGCATTTGCCCATGGCGATGACGGCGAGACGGGGGGCCGGACTGCCCTCCTTGCAGACCGTCGCGATCGCCACCTTCAGCGCGGCGTCCAGCGCCGCGTCGGCGATGTCCGACAGGTGTTCGCCGATGGTGGAGAACGCAGGCACCGGTTCGTTCTCCACAGTTGGCGCCAGGTCGAGTCCGGCCAGAACCAGCAGCTGGTCGCGGTACAGCGTGCGTAACCGCGGCATGATGACGGCCGGGGCAGTGCCGAACTCGGCGATGCAGTCGTCGAATTTCCGGCGCAGCGCGGCGGGATCTGGCAGTGTCACCGCACCTTCGAGCAGATGCCACGACTGTGGGTTGGCCACCAGATGATCGCCCAGGGCCAGCGACGAGCCGATCACCGCGAACAACCGGCCGCGCAAGCCGCGATCCTTGAGCAGAGCGGAATTCAGCTGCGGCCAGTCACCGCCGAGCGCGTCGGCCAATCGGCTCATCGTCTGCAGTGCCACGTCGGCGTCGGGTGCCCGCGACAGCGACCACAACAGTTCCACGTGGGCGTCGGTGTCCCAGCCGAGCCGCCTCAGTTCAGCGGCGGCCGAGGGTTCGACCAGACCGAGCCGACCCACGCTGGGAACGCGTGGGCGGTGCGTCGCTGGTTTCGCCACGTGCACGACGGTAGCGCAGACCCTTTTCCCGGGTCGCTTCGCTCCTGCCCTCCGGCCGGCATCAGCGGTCGGCTACAGAGACAGGTAAGCCTTCAGCTCGTACGGCGTCACGTTGCTGCGGTACTCCTCCCACTCGGCGCGCTTGTTGCGCAGGAAGTAGTCGAAGACGTGCTCGCCCAGCGCCTCGGCGACCAGCTCGGAGCTCTCCATCTCCGCCAATGCCATGCCCAAGCTGGACGGCAGCTCCCGGTAGCCCATCGCGCGGCGCTCTTCGGGAGTCAGCATCCACACGTTGTCCTCGGCCTGCGGACCCAGCACATAGTTCTTCTCGATACCGCGCAAGCCGGCTGCCAACAGAACCGCGAACGCCAGATACGGGTTGCATGCCGAGTCCGGGCTGCGCACCTCGATGCGCCGCGAGGAGGCCTTGCGTGGGGTGTACATCGGCACCCGCACCAGCGCCGAGCGGTTGGCCGCGCCCCACGACGCCGCCGTCGGGGCCTCGCCGCCGTGCACCAGCCGCTTGTAGGAGTTCACCCACTGGTTGGTGATCGCACTGATCTCACTGGCATGCTCCAGGATCCCGGCGATGAACGACTTTGCGACGTCGGAGAGCTGCAGCGGATCGTCGGGGCCGTGGAAGGCGTTGGTCTCGCCCTCGAACAGGCTCATGTGGGTATGCATGGCCGAGCCGGGATACTCGGCGAACGGCTTGGGCATGAAGGACGCCCGCACGCCTTCGGCGAGCGCGACTTCCTTGACGACGTAGCGGAACGTCATCACGTTGTCGGCCATCGACAGCGCGTCGGCGTAGCGCAGATCGATCTCCTGCTGGCCGGGCGCACCCTCGTGGTGGCTGAACTCGACCGAGATGCCCATCTGTTCCAGCGCATCGATGGCGTGCCGGCGGAAGTTGGGCGCCGAATCGTGCACGGCCTGATCGAAGTAACCGCCGTTGTCGGCGGGCACCGGCACCGAGCCGTCGTAGGGACCTGGCTCGAGCAGGAAGAACTCGATCTCGGGGTGCACGTAGCAGGAGAACCCGAGGTCGCTGGCTTTGGCGAGCTGGCGGCGCAGCACGTGGCGGCTGTCGGCCCACGACGGCGAGCCGTCCGGCATCGTGATGTCGCAGAACATCCGGGCCGAGTGGTGCTGGCCCGCGCTGGTGGTCCACGGCAACACCTGGAACGTCGACGGATCCGGGCGCGCGACGGTGTCGGATTCGAAGACGCGCGCGAAGCCCTCGATCGAGGAGCCGTCGAAACCGATGCCCTCCTCGAAGGCGCCCTCGAGTTCGGCGGGAGCGATCGCGACCGACTTCAGGTAACCGAGCACATCGGTGAACCACAGCCGGACGAATCGAATATCCCGTTCCTCCAGCGTGCGCAGCACGAATTCCTTCTGGCGGTCCATGACGCGAGCGTATGCAGCGGGTGTTAATTCCGTGTTACGGCGCTGCTGTATCTGGTTGTCAGCAGTTCAGATTGGCCGGCACCGTCTGGTCGACGAAGTACTTCACGATCGCCGAGTCGACGCATTCGTTGCCGTTGAACACCACGGTGTGCTGAGTGCCGTCGAAGGTGATCAGCGGTGCGCCCAGCTCGCGGGCGAGGTTGACGCCCGCGTCGTACGGCGTGGCCGGGTCATGCGTCGTGGACACCACGACGACGCTGCCGGGTGGGGCGGGCAGCGCCGGGTGCGGCGCCGACGTCGGCGGCACCGGCCAGAACGCACACAGATCGCGCGGCGCGAATCCGGTGAACTGGCCGTAGGCCTGGAACGGCGCCAGCTCGCGGGTTCGTCGATCGATATCGGCCCATACCGCCGGGTCGGTGGGTGTCGGGCCGTCGACGCAGCGGACCGCGTTGAACGCGTCCTGCCCGTTGCTGTAATGCCCGTAGGGATTACGGCCGTCGTACTCGTCGGCGAGCATCAACAGGTCGCCGGCATCGGTCTGGCGCGCCAACCCCAGCAGGCCGCTGGTGAGGAACTTCCAATATTGCGGGGTGTAGAGGGCGTTGAACGTGCCGGTGATTGCGTCTTGATAGCCCAGCCCGCGCGGATCGGACGTCGGGCCGGGCTTGGTCACCAGTGGATCGACCAACTGGTGGTAGCGGTCGACCCAGTGCGCCGGGTCCGTCCCCAGCGGGCAGCCGGCCGATTTCGCGCAGTCGGCGGCGTAGTCGTTGAACACCACCTGGAAGCCGGTCATCTGCTGAATGATCGAGGCGACGGTGTCCTGCGCGGGGTCGATCGCGCCGTCGAGCACCATCGCGCGCACCCGGTCCGGGAACTTCTCCAGATACGCGGTGCCCAGCTCGGTGCCATAGCTGAACCCGAGATAGTTAATCCGCTCATCGCCGAGCACCCGGCGGACGGTATCCATATCCTTTGCCGCCGAATCGGTTCCGACGCCGGCCAGGAACGCCGCCCCCATCTTGTCCGCGCATTCCTTGGCATAGGCACGGTTGATCTGCTCGATCGCAGCCACCCCGGCGGGGCTGTAGTCGACCATCGGGTTGCGCCGCCATGCGTCGAACTCGGCGTCGGTGCGGCAGCGCACTGCGGGCGTCGAGTAGCCAACTCCGCGCGGGTCGAACCCGACGATGTCGAAGTGTTCGGCGATCGGGCTGCCCGCCAGCGCGTAGCTCATACCGGCTGCGGAATCGACCGCCGAGGCACCCGGGCCGCCGGGGTTGACGAACAGGGCACCGATGCGCTCGCCACTGGCCGGGATCTTGATGACAGCCAACTGTGCTTGCGGCCCAGTGGGATCCGCGTCGCTGATCGGTACCGGCACAGTTGTGCACTGCGCGGTGGGGATGTCACGAGCGCCGTCGCCGAGGAAGCGCTGACAGCCCCCCCACGTGACCTGCGGCGCCGACACCTGACCGGGCCCGGCGTTCGGCGTGGCAGCAGCCGGCGGGGCCGTGACACCGACGGCAAGCGCGATGCAGAAGAAGAGCACCGAGCCGATTCGACTCGTGCGTCCCATGGGAGCAATGGTCGCACGGCGGCACGTTCGGCGCGGAGGCGAGGCGGTCACACTCCGATCTCAGATGAAAGCCACGTCGGTAACGATTCTTGACGCAGGCGTAGAAGCGTTGTGGCGCCGAGGGTTTCGCGTCAGCAGGTGGCGCCGGGCGGCGGCAGCTTCAGATCGACCAGGTACGCGGCGGCGTAGTTGTCCACACAGGTGTTGCCCTGGAAGACGACGGTGTGCTGAGTTCCGTTGAATGTCAGCAGTGCTCCACCGAGCTGCTTGGCCAGGTCCACACCCGCTTGGTACGGCGTCGCCGGGTCGTTGGTCGTGGACACCACCAGCACCGGCGGCAGGCCCTGCGCCTTGACTGAGTGCGGGGTGCTGGTCGCCGGCACCGGCCAGAACGCGCACGTGCTCAGCGGGGCGTGCCCGGTGAAGTCGCCGTAGCTCATGAACGGCGCGACCTCGCGCAGCTTCTTGTCTTCGGCGATCACCTTGTCCCGATCGGTGATCGGCGGCTGGTCTACGCAGTTGACCGCGATGCGCGCGTCGGTGGCGTTGGTGTAGTGGCCCTGCCCGTCGCGGCGCATGTACATATCGGCCAGTGCCAGCATGGTGTCGCCGCGACCGTTGGTCATCTCGGTCAGGCCCTGCGTCAGGTGCCGCCACAGGTTCGGCGAGTACAGCGCCATGATTGTGCCGATGATCGCGTCGCTGTAGCCGAGGCCGCGTGGGTCGGAGGTCGGCAGCGGCTTGCTGACCAGCGGGTCGACCAGATTGCGGTAGACGTCGACGGCCTTGGCCGGGTCGGTGCCCAGCGGGCAGCTGGGATCCTTGGCACAGTCGGCGGCGTAGTCGTTGAAGGCCTGCTGGAAGGCCGCGGCCTGGTCGATGTCGGCCTGGATCGGATCGGCGTTCGGGTCGACGGCGCCGTCGAGGATCATCGCCCGCACCTTGTCCGGGTAGGCCTCGGCGTACGCCGAACCGATCCGGGTGCCGTAGGAGTAGCCGAGATAGGTCAGCTTGTCGTCGCCGACGGCCGCGCGCAGCGCGTCCAAATCCTTGGCGACGCTGGCGGTGCCGACATTGGCCAGGAATTCCTTGCCCATCTTGTCGACGCAGCGCTGGACGAAGGCCTTGGTCTCGCCCTCGATATGGGCGACACCCTCGGGGCTGTAGTCCACCTGCGGGTCGGCCCGCAGGCGATCGTTGTCGGCATCGGAGTTGCACCACAGCGCCGGGGTGGAGGAACCCACCCCGCGCGGGTCGAAGCCCACCATGTCGAAGCGTTGGCGTACCGAGGCGGGCAGGTTCTCCACGATGCTGGCGGCGGCTTCGATGCCCGACTCGCCGGGGCCGCCGGGGTTGATGATCAGCGAGCCGATCTTCTGGCCGGTCGCCGGGAAGCGAATCAGCGCGAGCACGGCGACGCCGCCGTCCGGCTGCGCGTAGTCGACCGGCACGGCGATCTTGCCGCACTGTGCGCCCGCCGGGATCGGCAACGCGTTGCCGCCACCACCGCCGGCAACCCGGCACGGACCCCACTGCACCGGTTGCCCGATCTGCGGTCCGGCGATCACGGCCGTTCCCCCCACGATCGTGCTGCAGCCGGCGCTCGCGACGAGTGCGGCCACGACGGGGAGCACCAGAGCGGTGCGGACAGCGCGTGGTCGGTGGTAGAGCCTCATGGCAAACATGCTGCCATGTACGGCTGTGGTGCCCCGCATGCCGACCCGCCGGGACAGGTCATTTGGTGGCGTCGAGCAGTTCCTTCATTCCCACGGCGAAGTCGTCGGCCAGATCCCATAGGTCCGGCAACAGTTCGGGGCAGGCGATCAGACCCACGTCGAGTTTGCCGTTCAGTGACATCACGGTGATGTTGAGACCCGAGCCGTGGAAGATCGGTCCGAGCGGGTACATCGCGGTCACCTCGGCGCCCAGGAAGTAGAGCGGGATCTGCGGGCCGGGCACATTGGAGATGACCAGGTTGTGCACCGGGCGGGCCTCGGTCAGCCGGCTTCGGGCGTAGACCCGCATGGCGACACCGAAGATGGCCGGGCCGGCGAATTGGCTCCAGTCCTGCAGCAGGGTCGCCCCGATCGCCGAGCTGTGCTCCTTGGCGGTGGTGTTCGCCGCGGCGATGGCCTTGATCCGCTCGGCGGGATCCTCGATCTGGGTCTCCAGTTTGGAGAACATGCCGGATACCTGGTTGCGGCCGGGACGGTCGGAGCGATCATGCACCGAGACCGGAACCATGGCCACCAACGATGCCTCGGGCAGTTCGTCACGGTCGAGCAGATACTGCCGCAGCACCCCGGCGACCAGGGCCATCACCACGTCGTTGACTTTGACCCCGAAGTGGTTCTTGACGGTCTTGATGTCCTCGAGGTCCAGCTCGACGAACGCGACGTTGCGGTGCGCGGTGATGCTGGCGTTGAACTTGGTTTGCGGCGCCGCGAACGGGGCGGCCATCGCCCGCCCGCCGATCGCGCGCTGGACGGTGTCGACAACGGTGCTGACCGTCGAGGGAATCACCTTGGTGGCCAGGTGCAATGGCCGGGTGGCGAACCGACCCAGGCCACCGAGGGCGATACGCAGCTGGTTGGTGGCGCCGAACTCGTCGTCGACCGGGTCCGGTGGCGGCGAATCGGGTTCGGTGCTGCAGAGCTGGGACATCAGGTTCGCGCCGGTCACTCCGTCGACGGCCGCGTGATGCACCTTGGTGAGCACCGCCAGCCGTCCGCCGTTGCGGGCGTCGGTGCCGCCGACGCCCTCGATGACCCAGGTCTCCCACAGCGGGTGACGACGATCCAGTGGCAGAGACGCAAGATGACCGCAGATTTCGCCGAGCTCCGCCCGACCACCCGGCGCGGGCAACCCGATGCGGTGCAGGTGACGGTCGATGTCGAAGTGCTCGTCTTCCACCCACACCGGATGGTCGAGGTTGAGGAAGCTGTTGGCGAGTCGCTCACGGAAGCTCGGTATTGCCTTGACTCGCAAGCTCAGTTCGTCACGTAGCCGTTCGAACGTGTAGCCACCCGGGATCGTGGAGGCGTCGAGCTCCAGGATCGAGCACACATGTAGTGGCTGTGAAGGAGTTTCAAGGTAGAGGAAGCTGGCGTCGAGTCCACTGAGTCGCTGCAGGTGTTGCACCATGCCGCCGATGGTATGTCGGCGCGCCTGTGACAGGTGTGAGAAAGTCCACTTCACCCCTGCGTTCACCTTTGCCACCCGCGGTGGCACACTTGAACGCGTCAGACGAACCCGGGGACCCGGATGGGCCTCGAGGATCGACAGAGACAAACTCTAGGGACAAAGATGTCTGAACAGACTGTCTATGGTGGCGCTAGCGTGCCGACTGTTTCGCGCACCAAGATTCGAACCCACCACCTGCTGAAGTGGAAATCCGAAGGCCACAAGTGGGCCATGCTCACGGTCTACGACTACTCCACCGCCCGGGCTTTCGATGAGGCCGGGATTCCGGTTCTCCTGGTCGGCGATTCCGCCGCCAACGTCGTCTACGGCTATGACACAACCGTGCCGATCTCGGTCGACGAGCTCATCCCCCTGGTTCGCGGTGTCGTCCGCGGCGCCGAGCACGCGCTGGTCGTCGCTGACCTCCCGTTCGGTACCTATGAAGAGGGGCCCAAGCAAGCGCTGCGGACCGCAACCCGGTTCATGAAGGAAACGGGCGCGCATGCGGTCAAGCTCGAGGGCGGCGAGCGGGTCGCCGAGCAAATCGCCACGCTGAGCGCCGCGGGCATCCCGGTGGTGGCCCACATCGGGTTCACGCCGCAGAGCGTCAACGGTCTGGGCGGCTTCCGCGTCCAGGGCCGTGGTGATGCCGCCGAGCAGACCATCCACGATGCGATCGCGGTTCAAGAGGCAGGCGCCATCGCGGTGGTGATGGAGATGGTGCCCGCCGAGCTGGCCACCCAGATCACCGGCAAGCTCACGATTCCGACCGTCGGTATCGGCGCCGGGCCCAATTGCGATGCGCAGGTGCTCGTCTGGCAGGACATGGCCGGGCTCACCAGCGGCAAGACCGCTAAGTTCGTCAAGCGCTTCGGTGATGTCGGCGGCGAATTACGCCGCGCGGCAACGCAATACGCCGAAGAGGTGGCGACCGGCGCGTTCCCGGCCGAGGAGCACAGCTTCTAGCCGAACTCGGGCGCGCGCTTGTTCAGGAACGCGTCGATACCTTCGCGGCCGTCAGCACTGTCGGCGCACGCTGCGATCAGCCGGCCCTCCAGTTCCATCTGCTCCTCGAGCCCGCTGCCGAATGTCGCCAGCATGAGTTTCTTCACCGCGCTACCGGAACCCTTTGCCGCAGAAGCGATCTGCTCGGCAAGCGCCTGCCCGCGGGTCTCCAGCTCGGCGGCAGGCACCACCTCGTTGACCAATCCCCAGTCGGCGGCCTCGGGAGCTTTCAGCGTGCGGTTGGTCAGCATCAATTCCTGGGTCCGGCGCACGCCGATGATGCGCGGCAGGTAGTACGACGAGCTGCCATCCGGGCTCAACCCGGCCTTGGTGTAGGCCATGGTGAACGACGCGGTGTCGGCGGCCAGCACCAGATCACCCGCGACAGCCAGGCTGAAGCCGGCGCCCGCGGCCACCCCGTTGACCGCGGTGATCAGCACGGCATCCATCCGGGCCAGCGTCGAGATCGCGCGGTGCAGGTCGTCGGCGATGCCCTTGACGAAGCGGCCCGGTCCCAGCGGGGACGCCGCCATCGCCTTGAGGTCTCCCCCGGCGCAGAAGAACCGGCCGGCCCCGGTGAGCACGACGGCTTTGATCTCCGCGACATCGCAGCGGGCCGCGACCTGCGCCAGCTCAGCAGTCATCACGTCGTTCATGCCGTTGGCGGCCTCGGGCCGATCCAGCACGATCCGCGCGATCGGGCCGGCCTGCTCGAAGGACAAGGTCTGGTAGTCGCTCACGGCCGGAACGTTAGCAATGCCAGCCCAGAATCCGAAGGGCGGCATCGGCGATCACCGTCGGCGTCTCCGGTGTGCACTCCTCGTTGTCGGAGCGGCGGTTGATGACCGACTCCACCAGGCGGAACGGAAGGTCGTCAGCATCGGGGATCCCGTCGCACTCGGCAATCACCTGGGCCGCCAGCCGGCGGTAGCGGCGACGCAACTCCTCGCGATTGGCGCGAAACTGCGCGAATCGGTCAACGCGAAGTTCCGGCAGCAGGTACAGCGCACCGAGATTCCATCGACTGCCACACAGCTGTGAGCAATCCGCGACCACCAAGGCGTGCAGCCTGATCCCCGCAGGGCCATCCTGGGCCAGCAGCTCACCGGCCAGCCGCAGCGCCTCATCGACGGTTCCGGCCAGCAACGCATCCAGGATGTCGTCCTTGGTGGCGAAGTGGTGGTACAGCGAGGCCTGGCGCATGCCAACGGCATCCGCGATCCGGCGCGTCGAAGTTCCGGCGTAGCCGATCGTGGTGAAGAGTTCGGCGGCAGCATCGAGGATCTCCTCGCGCGCGGTGTTACCCGGTCGACGGGATTGTTCGAGCCGAGGTCGGCCCCGCCCCTCGTGGCCCGCGCTGCGCATAGGCCATTGTCGCATTCACCCCCTGCGCGATTACCTGTCATTTGATAGAAATACAGTCAACCCAGTCGTTACACCGGCGACACCCGCCGGGAACCGCGCCTGGGAAAACTTTCAGTTGACAGTTAATCGGGCGTGGGCCCGGACAGGAGTGACGAGATGACCACCGCGTCAACCGACGGCGCTCGCTCGCACGCGCGGTCCCAGGCGGGCGCCGCCACCATGCGAGTACCAGCAGTGCCCCACGGCGTCGACGGCACCCGATTGGTCTGGGCCGAGGCCGTGCCCGCCGAGTCCTACGTCTCCCGGGTGCTCGGGCGGGGCACCCGGCTGCGGCTGTCCGACCCCGACGGCGGCGCCTGCGCGCACCTGCTGCTGTTCCGCGCCGACGCGTCCTGGGAACGGCTCAATGTCGCCGACACCATGAAAGTGCCGTGGCAGGCCTACCTCAGTGTGGGCCACCCACTGCTGTCCGACCAGGGCCGTCTGCTGGCGACGATCGTCGCCGACAGTTCCGGCCATCACGACCTGCTGTGCGGACTGCCACCTGCCGGCCAGCAGAAGATGCTGCTGGCAACCATGAAGCACGGCATGGACATTCGCGACGTCGCACCGTCAGCGACTCTGTTCAAGGGCGTGCGGGTCGAGGATTCCGGTGCATGTGTGTTCACCGGCTCGGCCGGGCCGGGCGCAACCGTCGACCTGCTGATCCACCTGCCCGTCGTGGTCGCGGTGGTCAACACCGCCCATCCGCTGGACCCGCAGCCGGCGACAACCGAGCTGGACATCGTGGCCTGGCGGGCCGACGAGGAACTGTCCGTTCCGGTCAACACCGACCCGGAGTACTCCCGAGCCTTGTTCAACACCGAATCCACCTGGGCGGCAGCACAATGATCTCCGACGACGTCGTCGCGGCCTGCACGCCGTGGTCAGCCATCCTGCGCACCGGCCAGTCTCTGCAGATCATCGACCTGCACGGCAACCAGGCGGTGGACACCCTGTTCTACGCCGTCGCCGGTGATCGGGTCGATCCAACCGGGCGCTACAGCGCGCAAGCCACAATCACCGCGCAGCGCAACATCTTTCTCACCACCGGCTCGGTGCTGCGAGCCGCCGACGGCCGGGCATTGGTGACGATCGTCGCCGACGAGGTGGGCAACCACGACACCATCGCCGGCGCGTGCTCCAAGGAATCCAACACGCTGCGCTACGGCCACCACACCGTGCACCAGCACGCCTGCGCGGAGAACTTCCTCGCCGAGGCCGCCAAATGGGGAATGGGCAAGCGCGACATCGTCTCCAACATCAACTTCTTCATGAACGTGCCCGTCGAGGCCGACGGCACCCTCGGCATCGTCGACGGCCTGTCCGCGCCGGGCAAATCACTGACCGTCCGCGCCGACGCCGACACCCTGGTGCTGGTGTCCAACTGCCCCCAGATCAACAACCCGTGCAACGGATTCGACCCCACCGAAGTGCGGATGGTGATCACGGCGTGACGACCATCGAGGTGGTGCGGCCGGGAATGCTGACCACCGTTCAGGATTGGCCCGGCCGCGTCGGGTACTGGCATGTCGGGGTGCCGCCGTCGGGTCCGATGGACGACCTGTCGTTCCGGGTCGGCAACCGGGTGCTCGGCAACCCCGAGGGCGCCGCTGGCCTGGAATGCACGAAAGCCGGCCCGGCACTGCGTTTTCCCGAGGGTGGCCGGGTCTGTGTTGCCGGTGCGGCCGCCCCGGTGACACTGGACGGCATTCTGGTGCCGATGTGGCAGTCGGTCACCGTTCCCGCCGGTGGTGTGCTGGATGTCGGCGTGGTCCCCGGGCCGGGGATGCGCTGCTATGTGCTGATCGCCGGTGGCCTATGCGAACTCGAATACCTAGGCAGCTCAGCGACATTCACCATGGGCTGCTTCGGCGGCCACGACGGACGTCCGCTGCGGGAAGGCGACCTGCTGAGCGCGGGCGACGATGCCGGCCCGGCGTCGGCCCGGCCGGCACGCGCCGCCATCGACGAACAGCCTGCGATCGGCCACCGCTGGCAGGTCGCGGTCACCGAGGGCCCGCACGGCGCCTCGGAGTTCTTCACCCGTGCGGATATGGAAACGATCGTCGGCACGGACTACACCGTGCACTTCAACTCCGATCGCACCGGTGTACGCCTGATGGGCCCCAAGCCGCAGTGGGCCCGCACCGACGGCGGCGAGGCCGGACTGCACCCGTCGAATATTCACGACAATGCTTACTGCGTAGGCACTTTGGACTTCACCGGCGATACCCCGATCCTGCTCGGCCCCGACGGGCCCAGCCTCGGCGGGTTCGTTTGCCCGGTCACCGTGGCGCGAGGCGATCGCTGGAAGCTCGGGCAGATGGCCCCCGGCGACACCGTGCGGTTCGTGCCGGTTCGCGCCGACCGCGCCCCCTCGCTGGGCAGTATCGACGCCAACCGGCGCGCGTCGATGCCGCTGGTGATCTCCACCTCCAGCGACGCCGACGACGGCGTGCTGACCCGATTCGTCGGCACCGAGGGCACCGATGTGACCGTGCGCCGCGACGGCGACGGCGGCGTGCTCGTCGAATACGGTCCGATGGTGCTCGACCTAGCCATGCGTGCGCGAGTTCATGTTCTCTACGAATCCCTTTCGGCCAGTGCAGTTCCCGGTGTTACCGAGCTGACACCGGGGGTGCGCTCGCTGCAGGTGCAGTTCGATCCCGGCGTCCTGAGCACGCGCGAGTTGGTGGACCTGCTGGCCCGCACCGAGGAGGCGTTGCCCGCCACCGACGAACTCGTCGTACCCAGCCGTACCGTGCGCCTACCGCTGTCCTGGGACGATCCGGCCACCCATGAGGCGATCCAGCGCTACATCCACGGGGTGCGCGCCGACGCCCCCTGGTGCCCGTGGAACATCGAATTCATCCGGCGGATCAATGGTTTGGCCGACGTCGAGCAGGTGCACGACATCGTCTACGACGCGCAATACCTGGTGCTCGGGCTCGGCGACGTCTACCTGGGCGCGCCGGTGGCCACTCCACTGGATCCGCGCCACCGGTTGGTGACCACCAAGTACAACCCGGCGCGCACCTGGACCCCGGAGAATGCGGTCGGGATCGGCGGCGCCTATCTGTGTATCTACGGCATGGAGGGCCCGGGCGGCTACCAGTTCGTCGGGCGCACCACGCAGGTGTGGAATCACCGCCATCCGCAGCACTCGCGATCCTTCGAGCCCGGAACCCCTTGGCTGCTGCGCTATTTCGACCGGATCGGGTTCTATCCGGTCAGTGCCGAGGAACTGCTGGACCTGCGCGCCGATATGGCCGCCGGCCGTGGTGACGTCGAGATCGCCGACGGCACCTTCTCGATGGCCGACTATCAGGACTTCCTGGGGGACAACGCCGAAGGCATCGCCGAGTTCCGGGCCCAGCAGGCCGAGGCGTTCGCCGCCGAGCGGCAGGCATGGGACAAGGCCGGCGAGTTCACCAACCAACTAGCAAGCTAGCCGAGCACCCTGCTTCAGGCGGTGATGCCGTAAGTCTTGAGCTTGCGGTACAGCGAGGATCGCGACATCCCCAGATGGGCGGCGGCGACCACCCGGTTTCCCTTTGAATCCTGCAACGCGGCCACGATGGCGTCTCGTTCGGCGGTCTCCAGCGGTGTCAGCGCATGCCGCGACACCGTCTGGCAGTAACCCGGCAGATCATGCTCCTGGATCTCGCCGACTGGGCGACGGCGCAGCGCATGAACCAGAGCCTCGCGCAGCTGGGCGATGTTGCGCGGCCAGGAATAGCGCGCGATCAGCCGGTGGGCCTCCGGGCTGAGCCGCACTCTGCGCTGCGGTGCCAGATTGCGCAGCAAGCCGGCGGTGATGGCGGGCAGATCATCGGTGCGGCAACGCAGCGGCGGCAGGACGATCGATGCGTCGAAATGGTGCAGCAACTCACTGAACGGCAGGTCGGACCCGTCGAGGGCGGCTGTGGAGGTATCGGCGACCGTCGCCACCACCCACACCGGACCGGTCAGCTGCTCGACGGCGGAGAAGTACTCCTCGAGACGGTCGGCCCCGTCCGTGCTGGCCTGGTCGAGATCGCGGATGATGTGCAACGTGGGCTGGTCGGGGCTGCTCAGCAGCGACCGGATGTCCGAGGGGGGCCCCTCGGCGCCCAGCTGGGTGGCGTCGACCGACAGACTGCGACCGCCGGGATAGACGCAATGGAAGAGTTCGGCGGTCAGGGTGAACTTGCCCACCCCGCGCTCCCCCACCACCAGCGTCGGCTTCTCGTGTTCGAGCGCCTCGCGCAACTCGTCGCAGGCCCGCAGCCAGGCCGGTGATGTTCCCGTGGCCACCGAATCACGCGGCCGGCTCAGGCCGTCGAGAATCTGCGAGGTCTGCGCCGTGGCAACCGCGATCGGCGGCAACCGGTGTTCGCTGAAGTCCGCCGGCGAACCGGCCTGCCGGTCCGACACGATGTCGGCGATCACCACCATGCCGGCCACCGCGGCGCCGGCCAGGATCCGAGTGCCGCGGATGTGCACGAGCCGCTGTCCACCAGGCAGCGCCAGGGTGTCGCTGGCACGTTCACGGCCGCCCATCAGAAATGTCGCGTGCTCCCGCAGCGTGCGTTGTTCATCGGCGTCGAACAGCTGCTGGGCGACAGGGTTGGCCATGAAGATGGAGTCGCCGAACGCGAACACCGCCTGTCGCGCCGAGCGTGCCGTCACCCGCAAGTAGGTGTCGAAGATCGCGTGCTGGGACTGGCTGCGGTCCAGCAGCAGATTGCGTGCGATGTCCTTGGCAGCGCTCTTGACCAACGTGTGCATCACCGGGCTCCAGGCGTCGGCCAGTGTCGAGACGTCGAGCACGCCTTCGAGGCGGCCGGTGATCGGATCGATCACCGGTGCGCCGGTACAGGCGAACAGGTGCAGGTTCTCGCTGAAGTGCTCGGGGCCGACGACGCTGACCGGTTGCCCAGCCTCGAATACGGTCCCGATCCCGTTGGTGCCCATCGTGGACTCCGAGTAGTCGAAGCCGGGCGCCAGGTCCACCCGGTCGAGCAGCCTGGCCACCGCCGTCGAACTGTCGATGCGGCGCACCACCCGGGCGCGGTTGTCGGTGAGCGCGATGACCAGTGGCATGTCGGCAGTGTCGGCCTCCAGCTGGGCCAGTACCGGTTGGGCGGAGCGAATCAGCAATGAGCTGGTGTCGACGTCACCGGTGAAGGCGCTGTGCGGCCGCGATACGTCCACTCCAGCCGCTTGACTGCGCTCCCAGGACGCCGCCACCAGGTCGGATACGCCGGCCGACCCGGCACCGCCGTACTCGAGGAAGTCCGCGCGGGCAGCCGCCACCCGCAGCATCCGCGCCGCACTGTTGGGCATCACTGCCTCTCTCTGAACGGCGTCACGCCTCCATGGTGGACGAGATCTGCGTCACAGGAAAGCCCGCCGGATGTCCCATCTTGGGACATCGGCCCGGGGTGAGACGTCGGCAACGTTGTCCCAGCGGATGTGGCACAGCACACAAGGGTTGCGCTACCCCATCCCCTCATCCGGTTAACCACCCCACGAGGCGACGACGAACGGAACATCGCATGGGCACATTGATCAACATCGACAACGGTGGCACGCTCACCGACATCTGCGTCTGGGACGGCGCTGGCTTCACCTTCACCAAGACCTTGACCACGCCGCACGACCTGTCCGAGTGCCTGTTCACCGGGATCGAGAAGGCTTCCGCGGCACTCTACGGCAATGCTGACATCACCCGGCTGCTGCACGCCACCGAACACATCCGCTACTCCACCACTCAGGGCACCAACGCCCTGGTCGAACGGCGCGGGCCGATGATCGGCGTGCTCACCTCGATCGCCGGGCTCGATGACCAGATGCGCACCTCGCCGGCCGAAGAGAAGCTGTTCGAAGGTCTGGTCGCCAACCGCCTCGTGACCCTCGACGCCGATGACGACGCCTTCGAATTCGACGCCGTCCAGAGCATCAACCGACTGACCACGCTGGGGGCCGCGCGGATCGTGGTCGCCGGCCCGACGCCCGAGGACGAGCGCCGACTGCGCCACATCCTGCTGCGAAAGTTCCCCCGCCACCTGCTCGGCTCGGTGCCGGTGATCTACAGCTGGGAACTGGCCGGCGACCGCAGCCACCCCCGCCGGGTGTGGTCGTGCGTGGTCAACTCCTTCCTGCACCCGACCATGGAGCGCTTCCTCTACGGAGCCGAGCGCCGCTTGAAGGAATACCGGGTGGCCAACCCGCTGCTGGTTTACCGCAATGACGGGGCCTCATCCCGGGTGGCGAAATCGGTTGCGCTGAAGACCTATTCGTCGGGACCGCGAGGTGGCCTGGAAGGCACCGCCGCGCTGGCCGGCAGGTACGGACTGGACCACGCGCTGATGATGGACATCGGCGGGACCACAACCGACGTCGGTGTAGTCGAATCAGGCGCGGTGGCCGTTGCCGAGCGCGGGGCCATCGAAGGCGTCGCGATGTCCTATCCGCTGAGCAATGTGTCCTCCGCCGGCGTCGGCGGGTCATCGGTCATCAGGGTGCTCGACGGCGCCATCGTGGTCGGACCCCAATCGGTGGGCGCCGCACCGGGACCGGCTTGTTTCGGGTTCGGCGGCAAGCAGGCCACCATCACCGATGTCAACCTGCTGCTGGGAATCCTGGATCCGGATACCTACCTGGACGGCACCTTCACCCTCGACGCCGACCGGTCACGGGCGGCGATCACCGACGCGATTGCCACCCCGCTGGGAATCTCGTTGGAGGAAGCGCTGATCCAGATGGAGCAGGCCTACTTCCGGGCGCTTGCCGACGCGTTCGCCGATCAGGTCAGAGCGGACACCACCTTGCTGGCGTTCGGCGGGGCCGGCCCGATGAGCGCGGCGGGCGCGGCGCGCCTCGCCGGTGTCAAGCGGGTCCTCATTCCGCGCACCGCGGCGGTCTTCTCCGCGTTCGGAATCTCGTTCTCCGACATCGGCAAGACCTACGAAGTCATCGTCGCCGAACCCAGCACCGAGGCGGCGCGGCAGACCCACGACGCACTGCTCACGCGTGCCGAGCGGGACATGTTCCAAGAGGGCTATTCGCTGGCCGAGTGCGACACGTCGTGGCAGCTGCTGGTGGAGAACCTCGATGACGCCACGGTGTCCCGGCTGCCCTATCAGCCGGGTGACGAAGTCGACTTCCCCGGTTGTGCAGTGTCACTGCAATTGAGTACCACCGCCGCGCTGCCGCACCCCGACCTGGCTGGCGACACCGTCATCGAAACCACTGCCGCACCGTCGATCGGGCAGCGCAGCGTGCGCTCGGCCACCAACACCGTTGACACGGTGCCGGTGCATGCGCTCGACCAGCTCGAACCCGGCCATGCCGGCAGCGGCCCAGCGATCGTCGAGGGTTCCTTCTTCACCGCACGAGTGCTTCCCGGGTGGACCTTCCAGGTGACCTCGGCCGGCGATCTCCTGCTCATCGATAACGCCTAACCGGCGCCCCAGTCCCGTTATTCACTGCTTCCAGAAAGGAATGCTCCCATGCGAGTACCCATGACCGAGTATCTCGTGATCGACCTCGACACCGAGCGCTGGGTATGTCGAGTGTGCGCCCACGACATGGGCTCTGCCCATGAGAACTACAAGCCGGGGACACTGGTCTACGACCGCGACCCCCGCGAGATTCACCAGCCGGTACTCGACCCCGACCGCTACGAGTACACGTTCAGCCCAGACCCCTCCTACTGCCGGATCCTCGAGTACTACTGCCCCGGGTGCGGCACACAGCTCGAATGCGAATACCTCCCCCCGGGCCATCCCCCGGTGCTCGACATCGTCGTCGACGTGGCAGCGCTGCGCGCCCAGTGGGAGCAGCGCGGGGTCGACGCGGAGAAAGTCCACAACTACGGGCCGGGCGAAGACGCCCAGAAGCACACCGCGGCCCTCAAGGCCATCGGCCACCTGCACTGAGCTGACAGGAGAAACCAAGAGATGAAACGTATTTCGGTCGACATCGGTGGCACGTTCACCGACTGCTTCTTCGTCTGGGACGACATTTATGTCGACGCCAAGGCCCTGACCACCCACCACAACTTGGCCGTCGGTTTCAACGACGCCCTCGACTTGGCCTGCAAACGCGCCGGACTGGATCGCTCTACGGTGCTCTCCGAGGTGGATTCGGTGCGCTACGCCACCACCCTGGGCACCAATGCGCTCATCGAACGCAACGGCCCGAAGGTGGCCGCGATCGTCACCCACGGATTCGAGGACACCATCCCGCTGTCCCGCGGCCGCGGCTACGGCGAGGGCCTCGACTACGGGATGCAGCAGAATCTTCCGGCTGCCGAACGGCCCGACCCGCTGGTACCGCGGGCGATGATCCGCTCGGTGAAGGAGCGAATCAACTCCGCCGGCAAGGTGGTGGCCCGCCTCGACCCCGAGGATGTCCGCAACGTGGTGCGTGAACTGGTCGATGCCGGCGCCGAGGCGATCGTGGTCTCGCTGGTCAACTCCACCGAGAACCCCGATCACGAATTGGCCGTCCAGGAAATCATTCTCGACGAGTTCCCGCCGCACGAGCTGGGCGCCATTCCGGTGCTGCTCGGCCATCAGGTGTCCGGCCGCAAGGGCGAGTACGTGCGGGCCACGTCGACCATCATCGACGGCTACCTCCACGAGATCATGTTCCACGCGCTGGCCCAGTTGTCGACCAACCTGCGGGACTTCGGCTATGACAAGCCGATGCTGGTGATCCACAACTCCGGCGGCATGGCCCAGATGAACTCCACCGATGCGCTGCAGACGATCCACTCCGGCCCGATCGCCGGAGTCGGTGCCGCCGAGCATCTTTCGAACGAGACCGGAATCGGCCACGTCATCGCCACGGACATGGGCGGCACCTCGTTCGACATCGGCCTGGTACCCGAGGGCGGTGTCAAGCATTACGACTTCCTGCCCACCATCGACCGCTGGCTGGTCTCGGTGCCGATGGTGCACCTCGACACCCTCGGCGCCGGTGGCGGATCGATCGCGGCCTACGACCGCATCCACAACTCGGTCAAGATCGGCCCGAAGTCGGCGGGCTCCAATCCCGGACCGGCATGTTACGACCGTGGCGGGCTCAAACCGACGGTCACCGACGCCGACCTGCTCCTGGGGTACCTCGACCCGGACAACTACGCCAACGGCTACATCAAGCTCAACCCGAGGCGGTCACTGTTCGCCATCGAAGAAGAGCTGTGCGATCACCTCGATATGGATCCCATCGACGTCGCCCGGGTGATCAAGGACGGCGTGGACGAACAGATGGCCATCGGCATCGGCAAGGAACTACGGGTCCGGGGCTACCTGCCCGAGGACTTCACCATGCTGGCCTACGGCGGCAACGGGCCGCTGCACGCTTGCGGAGTGGCCCGGCACGCCGGCATCAAACGTGTTCTGGCTCCGCCGTTCTCCTCGGTCTTCTCGGCCTGCGGGGCGGGCAACATGAAGCAGCTGCACTTTCACGAGCGCGGGGTGCACGTCACCATGTACAACGCGACCACCCGGGCCCTCTACGACAATTACGCCGAGTTGAACGCCGTGATCGCCGAGTTGGAGGAACGCGGCTGCGAGGATCTTGTCAGACAGGGCTTTTCGGCTGACGATGTCAAGTTCCGGCTCGAGCTGGACATGCGCTATGGCAACCAGCTGCTCACCCAGGCGGTGGCGCTGCCCGATATCCGCCGGGTGGGCGGCGTCGGGGACCTGCTGGCCATCATCAAGACGTTCGGGGACGTCTACAGCCACCGGTTCGGCGCCTCCTCGGCGGCCCCCGAAGCCGGCATCCGGTGCAACACCGTGCGGGTCGCCGCCTACGTCGACGGCGATGTGGTCAACTTCGAGTCACTCGAGGACGGCGGCCATCGCACTGCGCCGACTCCGGTGGGTTCTCGCCTGGCCCACTTCATCGGCATCGCCGATCCGATCGACACCCCGGTCTATGACCAGGACTCGCTGACCGCAGACCGCGTGATCACCGGCCCGGCGATCGTCACCACCGAAAACACCACGTTCCTCGTCGAACCCGGCTGGCGGTTGGAACCCACCAGCCAGGGCGCCGTCTGGTTCCTGCAGGACTGAACCGAAACCGAGCAAAGGACACACACATGACCACCATCAACGAACGCCCGGCCGGCACTCTGACGGCCGAGGAGCAGCAGTGGGTCGACCAATTCATGGACGAAACCACCTTGTTCCTCGGGCCAGACCCGGAAATCATGCGAAGCCACCGTATTTCGGAGCGCTCGCCGCACGAGGAGACGGCCATCGCCGCCGGGGTGGACCGCCTGCAGGTGGAACGCATCCGCAAACGCATCGCCGGCGCCCTCGATGAGGGCTATGAGATGTGCGAGGCGCAGGGCGCGGCGCCCGGCGCCAAGTGGGGTGATCTCACCACGGCGATCTACACCGGGTCCGGGGATGTCTCATACCTGTCCTGCCACGGTGTCATCGCCTTCAGCGCGATCCTGCACCACCCGATCCGGTACATCATGAAGTACTGGAAGGACGAGCCGACCGTCGGCATCAACCCCGGTGACGGCTTCATCCACAACGACGCCCGATTCGGCAACGTGCACAACACCGACCAGTCGATGATCATGCCGATCATGCGTGACGGGGAGATCATCGCCTGGGTCGCCGCCACCATCCACGAAGGTGAGAACGGCGCATGCGAGCCCGGTGGCATGCCCTCTGGCTCGGAGACCGCATTCGACGATGGGCTGAGGATGAGCCCGTTCAAGATCGTCGAGCGCGGCGAACTCCGCCGGGATCTGCTGACGTTCCTGCAGCATTCGGTTCGGGACCCCAAACTGCAGCTCGCCGACCTGAAGGTCAAGATCACCGCGGTGCGCAAGATCATGGAACGCGTCGACAAGGTGATCGACGAGGTGGGTGTCGACACGTTCGTGGCCGCGCTGCGCACCACCGTCGAAGACGTCGATCTCGAGGTGCGCCGCCGGATCAGCGAATTGCCAGACGGGACTTACCGGTTCGATCAGTTCATGGACAGCACGCTCAAGGAGAACATCCTGATCAAGTTTGCGTGCACGATCACCGTCAAGGGTGACCACATGACCGTCGATCTGCGCGGCACCGGGCCCGAGATCCTCAACCGGGCCATCAACTCGCCGCTATGTTCGGTGAAATCGATGATGATGCAGGCGATTCTGGCGTTCTGGTGGCCGGACCTGCCGCGCTGCACCGCCGCCAT
This sequence comes from Mycolicibacterium helvum, assembly GCF_010731895.1. NCBI lineage: Bacteria > Bacillati > Actinomycetota > Actinomycetes > Mycobacteriales > Mycobacteriaceae > Mycobacterium > Mycolicibacterium helvum. The sequence goes on from NZ_AP022596.1 coordinate 6,296,408, forward strand.
GAGCTGCATCGATATCGTGTCCGACGAAGGCACCTGGGCCGACGCGTCCTACGACGCACCCATGGGCCAGTCGCTGCAGGCTTCCTTCCGCGGCTTCTCCTGCATGCAGGCGCTCTACAGCCGGATGTCGTTTTCCACACCACACAAGTACAGCAACGTGGTGGCCAACTGGTTCAATCAGATCAACACCTTCCTGTGGGGAGGCATCACCCAACACGGCGACATGGTCGGCAATCTGTGCGCCGACCTCAACGGGATGCCCGGTGGCGCAAAGCCGTTCCGCGACGGCGAGGATGCCGTCTCGCCGCTGTTCTGCGCCATGGCCGATACCGCCGAACAGGAGGTGATGGAGGAAGAGGTGCCGTTCATGCAGCTGGTGGCCAAGCGGCTGGTCCGGGACAACATGGGCTTCGGCAAGTTCACCGGCGGCATGGGTTACGAGATGATCGTCGCGGCCGAGGGCAGCCCCCAATGGGGGTTCATGACGGTGACCTCGGGGGCGAAGTTCTCCTCCATCTACGGCATGTACGGCGGGTACGGGTGCGGCACGTATCCGCTGGCCATGGTCAAGGGCACCAACGTCTACGAGCACTTCCGGCGGGACAACAAGACGTTCGACCTGTCGATGGAGAAGGTCATGAACAACCGGCCGTTCCCGGACGGCCGGTACTCGACCTATCACATGGGGTTGCAGTTCGATCTCGCCAAGGACGGTGAGCTCTACATGATCAGTCAGGGCGCCGGCGGCGGATACGGAGATCCGCTGGAGCGGTTGCCGGAGTCGGTCGTGCGGGACGCCGAGCTGGGCCGGATCAGCCAGAAGGTGGCCGAGGATATCTTCGGGGTGCGCTACGACCCCGCCACCTACCGGCTCGACGCGGCAGCGACCCTGGCCGCCCGCGTCGAGGCGCGCAAGGCACGGTTGCGGCGCGGCAAGCCGTTCGCCGAGTTCTGCGCGGACTTCGTCACACCGGAGCCACCGAAAGATCTTGCCTACTACGGATCCTGGGGTACCTGGACCGAGGACGCCCCGGATATCACGGCAACGGTCTACAGCATCGACGGTCCGGAGCGCGTGACCGCACCGCTCAACGAGCTGCCGATCGTGATGGTTCCCGACCGCCGCGAGGTCAAGATCAACAAACTCGAGGCACGCATCGCCGAATTGGAGTCCAAATACGGCGAGACTGTCAACCGACTGACCTGATCCGCGGCTATCAACAAGGAACTCACGATGATGTTGAAAACCCTTGTCGTCGAACCACCCAGTGGGCGGCGGCGGCCATTGTTCATCGACGATGCGCAGTACTCCACCGCGGTGATCCGGCAGGGCGCACCGATCCCGTGGACCGACACCGCGGCGCTGACAGCGCATTTCGGTCAGGTCCGCGGTCTGCTCGATCCCGACGCCCAGTGGATCGACATCCGCCGGGTCTTCGAGGCTCACTGCGAGGCTCGTCCGGAACTGATCGAAGCGATGGGGGCGCGTTCGCGCTGCGGATATCCGCTGCGGACGGTGCTCGGCGACCCGCGGATACTCACCGCGGTTCTCGAGTCGCTGAGCACCGTGGCTGCCACCTCGGCCCGACCGCTGGTGTTGCACGTTCCCTCGCCGGCCTGTTGGCTGGCCTGGGCACACCAGCTGGCCGGCAGCCCCCTCGACGACGTCGATGCCGACCGAGCCGACAGCGCATCGATGTACATCGCCGAATGGCTGGGACAACTGGGGGCTCTTCCGCTGGCCCTGGTCCTTTTTGACGCCCGCCAGGCGCGGTTCAGCTCTCCCGAGCACCTGGAGTCCTATACCGCCCTGGCCAACGTCGCCGCGCACTTCGACTGGTCACTGGCCCTGTGGCAATCCGACGGAATCACCGGCCAGCCAGGCTCGCCGTCGGTCGGCGTCATTGCACCGGAATTCTGGACATCCGGCGACACCGTGCCAGACACCGACGTCCTGGTAACGACGATCCCCGACACCGGAACACCGGAGACCGTCCTGGACCAACTGGCCACCCTGCGCTGAAAGGCAGTCTTGCCCGCTCAGCAGACCATAGGAAGGTAAAGATGAAGGCGCTTGTCTATCACGGCCCGGGACAACGTAATTGGGAGGAAGTCGCTGATCCCGTCATCGACGATCCCGCCGACGCTGTGGTGCGCGTCGACACGGTGACGATCTGCGGAACGGATCTGCACATCCTGCGTGGCGACGTCCCAGCGGTGACCGATGGGCGCATCCTGGGCCACGAGGCGGTCGGCACGATCACTGCGGTCGGTCCCGGCGTTCGCCGGTTCGCCGTCGGTGATCGGGTGTTGGTCTCGTGCATCACCTCATGTGGCAGCTGCCGGTACTGCCGGGAGAACAGCTACGGCCAATGCATCGGCGGCGGCGGATGGATCCTGGGACATCGCATCGACGGCACTCAAGCCGAGTACGTCCGCGTCCCTTTCGCCGACAACTCGCTCTACCCGGTTCCCGACGGTGTCACCGACGACCAGATGATCGTGCTGGCCGATATCCTGCCAACCGCCTACGAGGTCGGAGTGCTCAACGGCAACGTCCAACCGGCTGACGTCGTCGCGATCGTGGGTGCCGGACCGATCGGCTTGGCCGCGATCATGACCGCTCGGCTGTTCAGTCCCAGTCATATCGTCGCGATCGACCTGGCCGACACCCGGCTGGACGCGGCCAGGAGTTTCGGCGCCGACGTCGTCGTCAATCCCGCGCGCCACGATCCTCGCGAGGTGATCCTGGGGCTGACGGATGGGCTGGGTGCCGACGTCGTGATGGAGGCGGTCGGGCTCCCCCAGACCTTCGAGCAGGCGGTCACGCTGGTGCGGCCGGGTGGGCATGTCGCGAACGTCGGCGTACACGGCACGGCCGCGACGTTGCATCTCGAGGACATCTGGATCAAGAACATCACCATCACCACTGGACTGGTGGACACGTTCTCGACGCCCACCCTGATCAAGTTGCTCGCCAGCGGAAAGTTGGACACCACATCGATGGTCACCCATCGATTCGGCCTCGACGAGTTCACCCGGGCCTACGACGTGTTTGGTGATGCCGCCGCTACGGGGGCACTGAAAGTCCTGCTGACTGCCAAGCGGTAGTAATCGGGCGGCCCTCGACGGGTCTAGCGCGGCCCGTACACGCCGGCCAGGTACTCGTCGCGGCAGGCGCGCCGGGCCAACTTGCCACTCGTGGTGCGCGGGATCGTGCCGGCGGCGACCATGCGGACGTCGGCAACCGGCAGGGCGTGCTGGCGCGAGACGGCCGCCCGGATCACCTCGACGATGGGCCCGGGTTCGGCCTTGCCCGCACCGGGGGCCCGCTCGGCGACGATCACCAGGCGCTCCCCCGCGCCTTCGGCGGCAGGCACGGAGAAGGCCGCCACGAACCCGGTCCGCACAGCCGGCGAGGCCGCGGCAACGGTGGCCTCGATGTCCTGCGGATAGTGATTGCGGCCGTCGATGATCACCAGATCCTTGATCCGGCCGGTGATGTAGAGCTGACCGTCCAGGTGCACACCCATGTCGCCGGTGCGAAACCAGGTGGCCTCGGCCGGGGCCCCGTCGGCGTGGCTGCCGCTCTC